>URWN01000016.1 GCA_900551615.1 uncultured Clostridium sp. | reverse complement strand
CTGGCAAATATCCTGAATCACCGTACTGTCCGCCACATGCATATCAAAATCTTTATACGAAATCGTCACTTCATCGCCATTAACGGACAAAGTCACTGCACCGCCGCAGACCTCATCCACATACTGCTGGAGTTTCTCCTCCGCAGCCTTAACTGTCATGCCGCCAAGCTCCATTCCATTGACCGTAACGCCTTCAGGTACCTCATGATCCTCAGAAATTTCCTCACTGTGTCCATGTTCATTTTCATTTTTATTTTCAGAATTATTTTCAGAATTATTTTCTGAATATCTATCTAAAATATTTTTATTATTTATTTTTAATTCATTTATTTCTTTATTTAATAAATTTATTTTTTCAAGATTTTCTTTTTGCAAATTTTCTTTCAACTTAATTTTTTCATTTTCAATTTTTTCATTTTCTTTTTGCAATTTTATTTCTGATAAAAAATTTTTTTCATTTTCTAAATTGAAAATTTCATTATTTAAAGTACTTTCTTTTTCTTCAAATTCGTACTTAAAATTCTTATATTTTTCTAAATTTTCTTTTTCTTGACATAATTCTTGCAAATTTCTAGCAACTACGTTAATTGGCTTTTCCCTAGACCTTTCGGTTCCAACTTCATCTAGTTGTCTTCTATTTATTCTATCAATAACCCTTTTAAAGGATATACTATCATCTCCAGTCTGAGCTAAGTTTGCTATCTTTTGAATTAAAAAGTTTTGAGCCTGTCCCTCTAATTTTACTTCACTTTGATTTATTGCAAGTGTTGATAAAAATAAATCTTCATCAATTTTGGTTTGTTCATAAAAAAATTCATTTCCTTTATTTTTATCTATATTAAATTGTTTAGAAATATCCTCCATATTTTCATTAAATATTTTTGGATTTTTTTTATTAAAATCTCTATATATTTCATATTTTTCATTATTGTCTAATTCATATTCTAATTTACCTGAAAATTCTTCCCCAGACCATGGTTTATATTTTTCAAAATCTGATATTTCTTTTCCTTTTTTATTTTTAGAAATTCCATAAAATGAATTAATAATAAACTTTATTAATGTTGATTTTCCAGCTTCATTTTGTCCATATATTAAATTAATTCCACTTTCTAAATTAATTTCTTTTTCTTTTAATTTTCCATAAGAATTTATTCTTAATTTATTTATTTTCAAGAAACTTCCTCCTCTTTTTTTTATTTTTAGAAATTTGAAAGAATGTCCCCAAATCCCTTTTTCGGGGGATTTTAAGGAACGTCCCTAAATCCCTAATGCCTCCATTCCAATTTCAACAGCTTTTTCTATTATTTCTTTTTCTTCATTTGAAATGTTTTCATTATTTAATTTTTGTAACATTTCTTTTGCAAATAATCCTTTTAATGTTGTTTCATTTGCAATTTTCTCTAAATCATAATTTATTTTAGTTTTATTCTTTATTTTTATAATTTTATCATTTGAGATTAATTTATATAATTCATACCTATCAATTTCAAAATTTCTTTTTCCGACTAAAAGTATTTCTATTAAATCATTTTTTTCAAATTTCAATTCATTAATTTTTTCAATTAATTCCTCTTTTGAAATTATTTCTGTAACATCTAATTCATATAATTTAAATTCTGTTTCATCTAAAGGTACAAATTGTAAATCTATTTTTTCTTTTTCTAGTTCACCAACTATCATTCCATGTTTGCCTAATTCGTCAAAGCCTAATGATACTGTTGAACCTGGATATACGACATTTTGATTTTCTTCTTGGTTATAATCTAATTTATGAATATGACCTAATGCTACATAATCAAAACCTTTTTCTTTTAAAATTTTTTTAGATAGTGGATTATATTCGCTATTTTCAATTGCTCCTCCATCTAATGTTCCATGTATTACTAATATATTTAATTTATTTTTGTTTTCGATTTGAATATTTTCAATTCCGCTATTTTTGCAATAAAAATCATCAAATCCATATCCATAAATATTTGCATCTTCACATTCAATTTTTTCAATTTTTGATGTAAATATTTTTACATTTTCATTCCAATGGAATTGATTATAATAAGAATTTTTAGTGTATGGATCATGATTTCCTGGTGATATAAATATTTTTGTTTCTGGTATTTCTTTAAATAAATTATTTATGTATTCTATTGTTGATTTTTTTATATATTTTTGTTCATATAAATCTCCAGCTATAAATAAGTATTTTATATCATTTTCTTTTATATATTCTATTACTTTTTTGAATGTTTTTCTTTGTTCTAGCCTCCTAAAATCTCCTAGCCCGTCTTTGTCTGAAAGGTTGACAAATGGACTATCAAAGTGCATGTCTGCTATATGTATGAATTTCATTTTTTCCTCCTTATAAATCAATTCATTTTAATTTATCATTTTATAAATGTTTCATTATTTTAATATACATTAATTTAAAATAAAAAACAAGCGAACAAAACAAATTTTCGAAAATTTTTTTTCGACAAAAAACATCAAAAAAAGTGAGACAAAGTAGGACTGTCCCACTTGTCTCATTCATCATCTTCAAGAGGCCCAAATAGCTCATCAAACTTAGCCTCTAATTCTTTTTGTAAATCATAAGTATCATCATCATTTTCTTGTTCTTGTGGAAGAATTGGTGCATCATCATCAAAATCTAAATCTAAAATACTACTTGCACTATCTTCTTTTGGTTTATTTGTAGTATTATTCTTGTTTTCAACATTATTGTTACTATTACTACTATTACTGATATTATTTTTTTCATTATTATCTAAATCATCAAATAAATCATCTAAAGACTCGATATTTAAATTATCTACTGCTTTCTCATCTTTTTCTTCTACATAAGGATTATATGGATTATATTTTCTCCATGTTCCTCTATCTATTTCTCCAATATCATTATGGCTAATTTCACATCTGGCCATTTCTTTTGCCATTGGATGTTTGAAATAGTAAAATTTATTTGCTTTAACAGGTTTTAATCCTTTTTCAAAAATTATACATAAATCGTTGTCCAATCTTCTTAATTCGTCTGGTGTCATAAGTGCTCTTGCCATAATTTGGTCTGATACACTTTTTCCTGTTTTATGGTTTTGTTTATCTTTGTTTATTGATATACTATTTCTATCTATTGTTTTTTCACCTAATTGCTTTGAAAAATATTCAACAGTTTTAAATGAGTTACTTCCTAAAAATACGTGTGTATCACAGTTACCCATTATTGTTTCATATGATTTTTCATATACAGCCTCTAATTGGTCTATATTTTGTAAAATAACACTAAATGAAATTCCTCTACTTCTTGATGTTGATATTTTTTTATCAAAGTCTGGTATTTTACCAATGTTTGCAAACTCGTCTAATATAAAATATGTTCTTTCTTTAAGTCTTCCACCATTTTGATCCGCATAATCATATAATTGTTGTATCATTTGTGAGAAGAATATTGTTAATAAGAAATCATATGCTGTATGTGTATCTGAAGATATTACATATACTGCTGTTTTCTTACTTCCTATTTCTTCAAAATTTATTGTATCTGTTGATGTTAATTCTGCTATATCTTTTGAATCAAATTTACCAAGTTTTGATTGCAATGAACTTAATATTGAACCATATGTTTTTTCTGGTGCAATTTCTATTGATTTGTAATACATTCTTGCTGGATGGTCATATGGTAATTGACTCATTAAATCTGAAAGTAAGTTACTTCCACCATTTTTATTTGCTGCTCTTACTAGTTCTGCACAACTTGCCAAGTTTTGTTCTTCTTCTGGCCTTGTTGCTATTAAATAATATATTAATGCTTTTAATAACATTTCCGCCATATCATCCCAATATGGATCTGATCCACTATCTGTTTTTTGTCCTTTTACTATTGTGTTTGCAATAACATCAACATCTAATTCTGATGAAATGTGCATTAATGGATTATACCCATCACTATATTGTGGTCTTACCAAGTTTAATACTTTTATATCATATCCATGTTCTTTTAAATATCCTGCTGTTCTATCATAAAGTTCACCTTTCGGATCTGTAAATACGTATGAACCTAAACATTGATGTGCATTTGGTATTGAGTATGATGCTGATTTACCAGAACCTGAACCGTCCAACTACCAATACATTTACATTTCCACGTTTATCTAATGGTAAGTAATTATCTTCTGCAAGAATGATTCCTTTATTTCTGCTTAAAATTTGGTATTGCTCTCCCCTTTGGCTCCAGTCACTTGAACCATGCTCTATATCAGTATATCTATTTTTTGGTGCAGATTTAGCAAACCCTATAAAAAATATTACTAAATATACTAATGTAAATTCTAATAATAATGATATAAAATTATGTATTGCTCCTTGTGTAAATATTCCTCCTAAGGTTGCAAATGGTTTTGTTATATTTATTGGTAATTGTTCCATAAATACTGTCATTGATATTTTACCTAAATCATTTGTTGCTTGAAATATACTATATGATAATGGAGCAACAAATACTATGACCAATAATAGCCATAGTATTCCACATATAATAAAACTTTTTCTATTCTTTTTTATTGCACCTTCTATTTTGTAATTCATTAAAATCACCTACTATCTTTGGTATTTTTTAATCTATTTTTCCATTTCATCTTCTTTTTTTTGTTCTTCTTGTTCTGCTGTTATTGCTTTTTGTAATTTTCTACGATCCTTATTCATATCTATTTTCATAATTTCACCATCTGGTAATTGTCTTCTTCCGCTTGAATCAACCATATGTTTTTCAAACTTCGTATCAATTACAGGTGTTTGTTCATTTACTATTTCAAGCTTTCCACTTGCCTCTACTTTTGTTGCATCTCCATTTTCTTGTCCTTTACTTAAAGTGTTTGTAAGTGCAGAAATTGCCATAACTGAAATTACAGTTTTTGCTCCTTCCATATCTTTCCTTGGACTTATATTCATTTAACTTCCTCCCTTAATTTTCTTTTTTGTCCCTGATTTCAAAGGCAAAATAAGATTTATATGGTTTTAATTTACATTTACCTTTAACTTCATTTGTTTTTTCATCAAAATAAAGTGTAGGTTTTACTTCTTCTGTAGTCTCAGGGTCTATGATACAAATAGGCCTTTTTAAGTTTGGTGTATATTTAAAATCTTTTATTTCTTTTTCTTCTTCTGAATATATACTATCACATTTAAGTGGCATTGGCTTTTTACTTATTGAAATTTTATCATCTGCCATTATAGCAGTATTTACAACTACTCTATCTTTTGCAAAAGATAAAATTAATAATTCATCTTCATGTGTTGGAAAATCAACATAAAAAGTCTTTCTTTTCATGTTTCCTCTTAATTCTTCAGTATAGTCTAATCTATCTACTGTATATTTTGGATATTCTTTTAAATATTCTTTTGGAGTTTTATTTATTTGATATATAACAGTATTTACTCCTTCTGGATCAGTTATACTAAAATGTTTTCCTTGCCATGTTTCCATATATTACACCTCATTTCTATGTTACAATCCATAGTTTGTCTTATGTCACTAATTACTATTATAACGGACCTACGCTATTTTGTCAATAGTTTAATCATTTCTAGGATTAAATGTAGACATATCTTTCAATTTTTCAAACATTTCTTTTTCATCAAGTTCCAACTTTTTTGGAACCATTATCTTTACTTCTGCAACTAAATCTCCTCTACCGCCTTTTCCATCTTTATAACCTTTACTAGGAATCTTTATCTTCTCTCCACTTTGTATTCCTTGTGGTATATACACTTTTGTATCTCCATCAATTGTCTTTACATCTACTCTTGTTCCTAAAGCTGCTTCCCATGGTGAAAGTTTTAAATCTGTACACAAATCACTTCCATATAGTCTAAACATTTTGTTGTCTTCAATATTTATTTTTATAAGTAAATCTCCATTTTTGCCACCATTTATACCACTTTTACCTTGTCCAATAAGTCTTATTTTTTCTCCATTTCTTATTCCTTCAGGTATTTTCACTTCAAATGTCTTCATCTTTCCTTCTACAGTTCTTAATGAAATTTTCTTTTTTAAACCATAAAAAGCATCTTCTAAACTAACATGTATTTCTGTTTCTATATTTTCACCTTTTACTGGATTTTTTTTCGTATTTTTTTCTTCATTTTCTGCTCTGTCTATATCACCTAAAAACATACTAAATATATTTTTGCCTTTAAAATTCTGATAATTTTTAGCATTATTTCTAGAATTCCATACCCTATCATATTTTCTTTTTGATGATGGTGTTGATAATATTCTATATGCTTCATTTATATCTTTTATTCTTTCTTCAGCTAGATTGTCCCCTACATTTAAATCTGGGTGATATTTTTTTGCTGATGTTCTATATGCTGATTTTATTTCTTCTATTGAAACTCGACTTGTTTCTAAGCCTAGTATTTTGTAATAATCTTTGTACTTCATTTAACATCCTCCCTAAAAATCAGGTAAGCATATTATATCACAAAATATAAAAAAATCCATATATTTTATGGATTTTTTGAATAATTTTATTTTCATTACATAGCCAGACTTACTAACTTATCAAGTAAATCAGAATAATTAATTCCTACTTGTTCAAAAAGTTTTGGATACATGCTGATATTTGTAAAACCAGGTAATGTATTTATCTCATTGATATACACTTTTTCACTTTCATTTTCTATAAAGAAATCTACCCTTGATAAACCTTTTCCATCAATTGCTTTAAATGCCTTAACCGCCAATTTTCTAATTTCTTCTGATTTCTCAACAGAAATTTTAGCAGGTATTAATGTTTTTGATTCCTGATTTTTATATTTTGCATCATAGCTATAAAATTCATCTGCTGGTATAATCTCTCCTACACATGAGCTTATAACATTTTCGTTTCCAAGTACTGCACATTCAACTTCTCTACCATCAATAGCTTCTTCTACTAATATTTTCTTATCAAATTTTGACGCCTCTATTATGGCTTTTGGCAATTCTTCTTCATTATTTACTTTACTTATACCAACACTTGAACCTGAATTAGATGGTTTTACAAACATTGGAAATTTTATTTTTCCTGTAATTACTTCTAATATTCCTTTTAAATCTAATATTTTTTCATTAAAATTATCATCTACATAAATATACTTATCATTATAACTTCTAAGATAAATATATTTTGTTTGATTTATTCCTGCCTTATCAAAAATAATTTTGGTATAAACTTTATCCATTCCAACACTCGATGCTAATACTCCGCAACCAACATATGGAATTTTTAATAATTCAAGTAGTCCTTGTATTGTTCCATCTTCTCCATATAACCCATGTAAAACAGGAAAAATAACATCCATCTGTTTTAAATATTTAAATACATTTTCAATCTGTTTTTTATTTTCCATTTTTAATTTATTTTCTTCTGTTATTTCTACTTTAAACCATGTTCCATTTTCATCTATAAATATTGGGAATATATCATATTTTTCTATATTTAAATTTTTTATTACTGATGCCCCCGATATACAAGACACTTCGTTTTCTGTGGACATTCCACCAAATATAACACATAACTTTTTCACTTTGTTTACCTCTTTTACTTATATATTTATTAATATATATTTGCTTTAGAGAGATTTCATTACAAAAGTTTTAAATTATACTTATTTTATTAGATTTTCTACAATATTAAAAAATTTCATTCCATTTGAAGCTTTAAACAATATACTATCACCACTTTTCCAAATTTTTTTAACAAGTTCTTCTACTTGTTCTTTTGATTCTAAGTAATAAATATTTTGTTTTTTCATTCCTTTTTTTTCTGCATTCTCTACTATATATTTAGCATTTTTTCCGCAACAAATTAATATGTCTATTTTATTTTTTACAACTTCTTTTCCAACTTTTTCATGAAGTTCTTTTGAGAATTCTCCTAATTCAAACATATCACCTAATACAGCTATTTTTCTTTTAGAATTTAAACCATTTAAATATTTTAATGAAGCTTGCATTGATTCAAAACTTGCATTGTAACTATCATTTATAAGTGTAACTCCATTTTTTAATTCTGTTATATCCATTCTTTTTTTTGTTAATTCAAATGTTTCTATTCCTTCTTTTATTTGTTCATTGCTTAGGCCTAACAATGTTCCTACTGTTGCTGCACATATTGCATTATATACAAAATGTATTCCTCCAACAGGAACTTTAATTTTAAATTCTTCACCTTTTATATTACAAATAAATTCACTATCGTTTTCATTTAAAATTATATTCTCTGCTATAACATCAGAATCATTTTCAATTCCATATGTATGTATTTCTATATCAGCATTTTCTAAGTTTTCTAAATAATATTTATGTAATAAATCATTGTCATTATTTATTACTAATACTTTTTTATCCATTCCTTCTAGAATTTCTAGCTTGGCTTTTAGTATATTCTCTCTTGAACCTAAGTTTCCAATATGTGATGTTCCTATGTTTGTAATTACTGATATTGTTGGTTTTGCAATTTTTGTTAATTTACTTATTTCTCCAAAATGATTCATTCCCATTTCTATTACAGCTGCTTCTTGTTCTTCTAATTTAAATATCGTAAATGGTAATCCTATGTTATTGTTATTGTTTCCTTGTGTTTTTAAAGTACTATATTTTTGTGATACTACATTTGCTATAATATCTTTTGTACTTGTTTTTCCAACACTTCCTGTTACTCCAACAACTTGAAAATCTTTTTTACATGTCATTCTTTTATATGTTGCAATGTCTGCTAATGCTTGTATTGTGTCTTTTACTTCTATTATATTTTTATTTTGATATTGTTCTAGATTCTCTTTAGAAAAATCTATTCCTTCTACTATTACTGTTTCTGCTCCTGCTTCAAAGGCTTTTTGCCATAGTGTATTTCCATCAAAATTTTCTCCTTTTATCCCTATGTATGTGTCTCCTTTTTTTATTATCCTTGTGTCTTTGCAGAATTCTTTTATTTCTGCATTTTCTTTCCCTTTTATTAGTTTTCCTTCTGTTGCTTCTAGTATATCTCTTATTTTCATATAACCACCTCATTTTTTCTTGTTAGATTATATGCTATTTTTTAGTTTTTGGCAATTGTTTTATCATTTTTTACAATAAAAATAAAAGCCATGTATTAAAAAATTCATGACTTTTTATTTTATAATATTAATTTTCACCTTAAATAATTTTTCTTATTTTTTACTAATTATTAGAATTATTTGTACTAACCCCAAGATTCCTAAAATTGGATACAATAAATTGACTAAATTTGAAAAGCCAAAACCAGAAAATATAATTGCACTCATGCACATTAAAATTGAAATGACATTAAAGCTTTTTTTATTGCTTACAACATTTTTTAAAAATCCTATGCCTAAAGAAATTGCAGTTGTAAAAATGGAAATTAAAATAATAATTCCATATACTTTTTTTATTCCTGGCCATATATTATTTATGGCATATACTGCGGGCATTTGTAATTGTTTTATATCAACATCTACATTTATTAAAAATAGAAATACTATTGTTAGTAATATAATTAAGATTGCACTTACTATAATTGCAATGTATTTTATATTTTTTGTGTTTGATATAAGTTCTTTTATTGAGATTAGCACTGGTATTAATAATACACAGTTATAACTTGCATATAGAATACTTGTAATAAACCAATTTTGTGTTAAACTCTCACTTTTTTGTGATATTATATAATTGTTTAAATTCCCTATATTAATGTTCTGGATATTTACTATTCCGTATTACTAATACAACTAATATTAAAATTGGTATTAGTATTTCATTTATTTTTACAATTCCATTTATATTTGTTTTAAACAAAATGATGCACAATATTGCTAAAATACTGCTTCCAATAAAATTATTTAAATTTATTTCTTGTTCTAAATATGCTCCAAATCCTGCTATCATTACATAAAATGATACTAAAATAAATATGTTTATAATTGAATTTATTAGTTCTTTTATTTTTTCATTTTTTATAAAAAAATCTAAAAATTCCTTATAGTTTTTAATATTATTTTTTTCTATTATTTTGAAAGTTTTGTATATTGTTAACCCTATAATTGTGCTTGATATTATAATTCCTAGTATTCCTTTAATTCCATATGAGAAGAAAAATGTATATATTTCTTGCCCTGATGCAAATCCCGCTCCTATTAAAGTTCCAATTATGACAAATACTACTTTTAAAATATTCATAAAAGTTACGTTCCTTTCATGATTCATCTTTACTATTTTCGCATAAAAAATAAGCCCCATATTATTTTATGGGACTTGCTTTTTAATTATACCTATTTTTTTCTTCTTCTATTAGCCCAAACGATAATTCCTATTACAATTATTAGTAATGGTACAAATGTAATTATGGCTAATATTATTTTGTTTTCTTGTTCTGTTGCTGTATAAGTAACAGCTCCTGTACTCTTTCTTACAGTAATATCTTCTTCTCTGTCTGCTAAGTAAGCTATTGAGTTTAGAACTAAATCTTTATTTTGTCTATATGCAATCATTGGTGTTTGTGTTGATTGTGTTAATTGATAGTCAGATACGAAGTAGTTTTCTCCATATATTATTAATTTTGATTTTACTTCTTTTGTATTATTTTCTTCATCTGCTTTTGTTACAATTTTGTCAAATTGAGCACCTACTAGAAATTCTCCTGTTTTTTCTCCATCTTGTGCTGAATTAGATTGATTTTCAAAGTTTGTTCTAAAATATGCCTTTTCACTTGTTTTTACTAATGCTGTTTTTGTTGTATCTAAGCTTTCTAGTTCTTCATCACTTGCAACATTTATTTTTGTTGCATTTATGAATATAACTCCTTCTGAATCATATAGTTTGTTTGTTGCATCTGCATATTGTATTTCTGGCATTATTAAGTCTGGTGAGTTTGATACCATTTTACTTGAGTCTGTTTCTCTTATTATTCCTATTTCAAATGGTTTTACACCATATAATGCTAATATTTTGTTTACATTTGGTAAGTTTAGTTGTTTTGCTATTGCTGCATTTAACCACAAGATGTTTCCACCTTTGTTTATATATTCTGTTATTGCATTTGTTGCAACATCGTCAAAGTCTTTTTCTGGTGATGCTATTACTAATGTACTACAATCATCTGGTACTTTTCCTGTTGATAATATGTCTAATGTTTCAACTTGGTTTACTTCATTTTGTAAATACATATTTAAGTATTGCATTCCACTTGTTAGTGTAAATGAACTATATCCACTTAAGAAATATACTTTTGGTAATTCTTCTACTGATACTGATCTGATTGCTGCTGTTAGCTTTTCTTCTGCTACATTTACTGATTCATATGTTGTTGAATCATGTGTATATAGGTCACTTGATGCTAGCACTTTGTAGTTATCTCCACATTCTACTATTATTCCTTCGCTTGATGTCTCTATTCCATATTTTTGTACTAAATCTGGTCTACTATCTTGTGTTACTGCTTCTACTTTGATTTTTTCGTTTACTTTTGTGTATTGTTTTGCTAGGTCAAGTGTAGAATCATCATCTGAGTAACCTACAAAATAGATATTTATGTCTTTGTCTATATCTTTTACTTTGTCTTTGCTTTCACTTGTTAGTGTGAATAGTTTGTCTTCTGTTAGGTCTATTGGTGTTAAGTTTAGTTTTTTCATTAGTACGCTGATTCCAACAAATACTGCTAGAATTATTACTACTAATATAAATGTTTTTGTTCCATTTATTAACCATTTTTTCTTTATTGTTTCTATAAATTTATTTGGCTTTTTTTCTTTTTGAGCTTTTTGTTTCTTTTCTTTTTTGCTTGATTTTTCTACTGCTTTTTTAGCCTTTTTTTCTTCTTTGCTCATTTTTTCTGTCTCTTTTTTATTTACTTTTTCTGTCTTTTTATCTTCTTTCACTTTTTTTACCATTCCTTTCCTTAAAGTCATAAATTTGAATATACTGTATTTATATAAACATCCAAATTTTATTCTTTTTTATTTTACACTTTTTCTTCTTTGCATTACTGTTATTGTTAATAATAAACATGTAATTGTAAATGTTAAAAATGTAACTGTATTTCCTATGTCTATTTGTCCTTGTGTATATTTATAAAACATATTTATGAAAGAAAAACTTTCTAAATTTGAGTTGAATTCTGGTAAAACCCATGTTATTATGAAAAATCCTATTGAGATTATTCCTGCTATTATTTGGTTTTCTGTTAAACTTGATGTTAACATACCAAATGAGATATATGACATTACAAATAATAAGAATCCTAGTAATGTTGCAAATGTTGTTGTTAATTTTGGAACTCCATAATGGCATAAAATTCCGAAATACATAAATGTACATAATTCAGTAATTATTACTATTAATAATGCTGCTATAAATTTTCCTAAAACAACTTTTGTTATACTAATTGGTGATGTTAATAATAGTTGTTCTGTTCCTGTTTTTCTTTCTTCTGAAAATGACCTCATTGTTAGTAATGGTATTATAAATGCTAATACTAATATTGTTGGTAAAGTGTAATAAATGTATTCAAAGTTTACATTTCCAGAGCTTATTACACTAAAGTAAAATGATATACTAAATGCTACTAAAAATACTCCGATAAATATGTAACCAATTGGTGTATAAAAATATGATTTAAATTCTTTTTTGATAACTGCCCACATTATTTTTCTCCTCCTTCTATCAATTTCATAAATGCGTCTTCTAGTGTTGTGTCTGCTTTTTTCATTTCGAATATTGTTATATTTTCTTTTGCAAATTCATTAAACACTATTTTTCTTAAATCTACATCTTTGTCTGATTCTAGTACATATTCTTTTGTACCGTCTTCATTTTCTTTTATTAGTTTGATATCTTTGATTTCTGGTATTTTTTCTTTCATTGTTTCTATTTTGTTTTCTGTGTCTTCTACTGTTACATATGTTGTATTGTTGCTTTCTACTTTCTTTTCTAGATTTTCTGGTGTGTCTATTGCTACAATTTTTCCTTTATTTATGATTATTACTTTGTTACAGATTTGACTTACTTCTGATAGAATGTGTGAGCTTAGTATTATTGTATGTGTTTTTCCTAATTCTTTTATTAATGATCTTATTTCTGTTATTTGTTTTGGGTCTAGTCCTACTGTTGGTTCATCTAATATAAGGATTTTGGGTTCTCCTACTAGTGCTCCTGCCATGCTTACTCTTTGTTTGTATCCTCTTGATAGATTACGAGTTAGCTTCTTTTCTACATCTTTTAGGCCTGTTTGTTCAATTATTTTTTCTACTTTTTCTTTTCTTGTTTTTCTGTCTACTTTTTTTAGTTCGGCCATGTATGTTACAAATTCTTTTACTGTTAGGTCTGAATATAGTGGGACTCCTTCTGGCATGTATCCTATTTGTGCTTTTGCTTTTTTTGGTTTTTTTGATATGTCATACCCTTCTACTTTTATTTCTCCTTCTGTTGGCTCAATGTACCCTGTTATCATGTTCATTGTTGTACTTTTTCCTGCTCCGTTTGGGCCAAGTAGTCCTATTATTTCACCTTCTTCTATTTTGAAGCTGATATTATCTACGGCTGTGAAGCTTCCGTATTTTTTTGTGATGTTTTTTACTTCAATCACGAGAAATTCCTCCTTACATTATTATTTTCCGTAAGACTTTTGTCTTGCTTTTGTTGTTTTTATAATATCATTTTGTTTTGTGCTTGTAAAGTTATTCACAAAGATTTCACATTACGGAAATGGTTTGTTCAGATTTTTTTATCAGAATTATTAAAATTGTGATTTATAATAATTTTTTGGGATATTTTTGATTTTTTTTATAAAAGTTCTTGCAAATGTTTTTAAAATGTGTTATTATATATGAGCGTTGAGCAATTTTATTTTATTTCGAGGTGTAGCGCAGTTGGTAGCGCGCGTGGTTTGGGACCATGAGGTCGCAGGTTCGATCCCTGTCACCTCGACCATTAATTGTAATAAACTATCCAAAAATGGGTAGTTTATTTTTTTGCCTAAAAATAGCATTTTCATCTATATATCGGTTTTACGGACACTTTTTTAAATAGATAATTATTATAAAAATTATCTAAAAATATCCCAAAATATTTTCCCGTTGCATTATAATTTTTATTTGTACATTTAAGGAAACATTATATTAAGAAATACATTGAGAATAGATGATTAATTTCATTTATTCTAATTTTTATTTTGAAATTTTTTATATACATTTATTATTCACAAAATAACTAAGTAGAAAAAATAATGAATATAGCACTTTATTAATTTGATAAAAATTGTAAAATTTTACTATGTTTGCTCGTTTTTTAGTAAAAAATGTTATATAGTGTTATCCATAGAAAATGAGATAGCAGATATGTTGGGCTACCACTTTCAATACTCGATATAATCGAGAGCAAGGAGGTGGTTGTTTATGGTAAATTTCTTACTATTCCTAATATTAGGATTTATGTTTTCAATAACTGTAAACGTAGCCTTGTTGTGTATTATATACATAATGTGGACTAATAAACAATAAAAAACAACACATTCTGCTTTCGTCGGTTGGAATGTGTTGCTAAAGCAATTTATGTGGTAGCCACATTTCTGTGACTCTCATTTTCTATCTATATTATACACACATTTTTAAAAAAGTCAATTAAAATATAATAAAAATGAGCATAGAAATGTATATATGTCAATGATATGAGACAAATTATTTCAAAGAGTATTATTGAATTTGTTTCATATCATTGATATATACAAAATTATGAACAAAGGCACATTGTTTAATACAACTATATAATAACACCTTTTTTACTTTTTCAAATTTAATTTTTTATATTCTTTTATATCTTCTACAATCTATTTTTCCTGATAAATATGTTGAAAGTTTTTGTCCTTTTATTAAACTTTCTTTTTGTTGTTTATTTAATGTTTTTATATAATATTCTAACTTACATGCTAAAGACTTGTCTTTGCTTTTCCATGCAGTTTCTAGTTTTATGGCATTATGTGATTTTGTGTATTTTGCTCCGTTTTTACTTTTTGTTATATGTTCTTCTATTCTTTTTTCTAAATTATTTGTCATTCCTGTATATATAGAATTGTCTTCACATCTTATCATATATGTGTAATAATGCATTTTATCACTTCCGTATTTTCTATTTATTAAATCAATTTTAGTTAAAAAATAATTACAATTTTGTCAATAAAAATTGTAATTATTTTTGATTTTTTATTTCATTTTAATTTAACTAAAATTTTTCTGTTATTTTTTTATTTGACAGGTTCTGTGCTATACCAATAATATGAACCATCATTAGCTTTTTTAAATGTATGTTTATATGTGCTCATTTGTGAACCATATTGATTGATTATATTTTCATTACTTTGTTCTTTATTCATGCTATATAGTTCTTGTGTATTATTTAAATTTGCTACTAACTTTGTTGCATCTGATGAACTATATAATTTTGCTTCTGTATCTTCTTCTGTATCTTTTATTTCTAGATATAAATACTTATCTTCTATGCAGATATTTTTGCCTTCTTTATATGCTTTTTGGATTTTTCTAATGTTTCTACTTTCTTCTGATGAACCTCCTCCAACGCTATATAAATATTCACCATTTTCATATCCACAGCCCTCTCCTGCATCAATATTAAATTCTTGGTCTTTTATATTTTTCCCATACATTTCTTTTACTTTTGCTTGTAATAATTTGGCATCAAATTTGTACCAGTCTCCGTAAGCTTTTTTGTCACTATCTTTTATTTCTAAGTTTTTAAATGCATTTTTTAGTAAATATTCACTTGATATGTTGTCTGCTGTTATTTTTTGATTTTGATATGCATTTTTTTCTATTAAATTCAAGTCTTGTGCTGGTATATATTTATATAGTTTTGCTATTTGCTCATCATTTGTGTTTATTGTTGTTTGTGTAGCATTTGTTGAAGTGTTATTATTTTGACTGTTTTCTGTGTTTGTTGTTTCCATTTTATTATCGTTTTGGATAACTTCCAGACTTTTTGTTTTTATAGAATTGTCTGATATTGCATTGTTATTTGTATTGTTTTTGTGATAATAAGCATACATTCCTATTATAACAAATATTAGTATTAATATTACAAAGCTTAATATCACTGTTGTTAATTTAACTTTTATTGGTTCTTTTTCATTCATTTTTTATTTTCCCTTTTCTTTTATTTTATTTTAATTAATTTATATCACAATTTTAATTTTTTGTATATATTTTTTGAAAATTTTTATTTATCGTTTGATAATATTTAGAATGTAACGAAATCAAACATAAAAAGAACTAGATTATTCGCAACTGAAGAAATCTAGTTCAATAAATAATAATATAAATATATGAATTTAAAGTGATTGTAGCAAAACCGCACAAATAAGTCAATAATAAATTCAAAAAATCTTTAAAAAATATTGAAAATTTCTAGGTTTTTAACTGCTGGATCATAAAGATTCTTTCCCATAAAGTCAAATCTTGAACCATGACATGGACAATCCCATGTTTTGTCTGTATCATTCCAAGAAAGTAAGCAGCCTAAATGTGTGCAAATTGGCTTAACTGCAAATATATTTCCGTGTTGTGTCTTTGTAAATTCCTACTTTTTGATTATTGATGTCTATAATTCCTCCAGAGTTGTTTGGAATTTCTTCAAAAGTAATGTTTGAGTCTTTTAGTTTTTTGATTGCAAGCGAATTAATTGATTCTGTAATCATATTTTTTACTTCTGTTCTGTTTTTTATTGGTTTTATTCGTGTTGAATCAAAAACATATGCATATTTGTTTTGTTTTCCTAAAATCATATCACATATAATGTTTGCTGCAACATTTGATGTCGTCATTCCCCATTTATTAAATCCTGTTCCTACATATATGTTTTCCATTGTGTTTGAAAATTTTCCGATATATGGGATTTTGTCTAATGTTATACAGTCTCGTGTGTCCCATCTAAATAATATTTCACAGTTTGGATATAATTGTTTTGCATAGTTTTCTAGTTTTCCATATGTGTTTTCATATGTTGATTCTGTTCCTGTTTTGTGGCTTTCTCCTCCTAATAGTAAAATTTTTCTTCCGTTATAATTTGCTGTTCTGAATGAGTATGTTGGTTGTGTTGCACTTATATACATTCCGTTTGATAGTGTTTTTTTGGGGTCTACTCCTATTACATATGATGTTGATTGATACATTTTTAAGAAATATATTCCTGGGAAGTTTATAATTGGGTAGTGTGTTGCAATTATTACATATTTTGATTTTATTGTCCCTCTTTCAGTAAGTGTGTAAAATGATTCCTCGTCTTGTTTTACATCATTTGCTGTTGTGTTTGTATAAATTTGTCCATTTTTTTTTGTAATGATTTTTGCTAATCCGTTTATATATTTTATTGGATTGAATTGCGCTTGGTCTTTGAATTGTACACTTCCTTCTATTTCAAATGGTAATCCTATTTTTGTTGCAAAATTTGCTGGAAATCCCAGTGATTTTAAAATATCTACTTCCTTTTTTATTTTGTTTACTTCTGATTTATTTGTTGTATATACAAAACTTGATTGTATTTCAAAATCGCAATTTATTTTTTCATCTTCTATTATTTGTTTTATATTTTCTATTGCTTCTTGGTTTGCATTTAAGTAATCCTTTGCTAGTTTTTCTCCATATGTTTCGTATAGATATGTGTAAAATAAGCCGTGTTGTGATGTTATTTTTGCTGTTGTGTGTCCTGTGGCTTTGCTTCCAATTTCATCTTTTTCTATTATGGTTACTTTTAATCCTGCTTTTGCTAGATAGTATCCGCATGTTATTCCAAATATTCCAGCTCCAATTATGCATACATCTGTTGTTTTATCTTCTGCTAATTGGTTATATTGGTTGTTTTGTTTGTTCTCACTTAGCCATATTGAGTTCATTTTGAACCTCCTTTATTTTGAACTTTAATTTTAATATTGTAAATCATAACTAGTATTTACTAAAAAATTTAATAAATACAAAAAAAGGTGGAAAAATAAAAATTATAGTGATATACTTTAAAAAAATAAAACAAAGGAGGATTTTGAAATGGGAGAAAATTTAGAAGAAAAACTATTTCATAAAAAAGAAAATGGTTGGAATACAGTTGATACTAGAAAAAAAGAAGCTATTTTCAATTTTTCAAAAGATTATATGAATTTTTTAAATAGGGCTAAAACTGAAAGAGAGTTTATAGTTGAGGCTACAAAGATGGCTCAAGAAAATGGTTTTAAAGATATTTCTGATTTTGAAAAATTACAACCTGGTGACAAAGTTTATTTTGTTAATAGAGGGAAAAGTATGTATTTAGCAATTATTGGTTCTGAGAATATTGAAAACGGTATCCATATAATTGGTTCTCATGTTGACTCACCTAGATTAGATTTAAAACCAAATCCACTTTATGAGGATTCTGAATTAGCATATTTTAAGACTCATTATTATGGTGGAATTAAAAAATATCAATGGACTACTATTCCTCTTAGTATTCATGGTGTAATTGTAAAACCTAATGGTGAAAAAATAACTGTTAATATTGGTGAAGATGAGGATGACCCAATTTTTACAATAACTGATTTATTACCTCATTTGGCTCAAGAACAAATGGAGAAAAAATTAAAAAATGGTATTGATGGAGAGGATTTAAATGTTTTAATTGGTAGTATTCCTTATCAAGATAAAGATGCTAAGGAAAAAGTTAAATTAAATATTTTAAATATTTTGAATCAAAAGTATGGAATTGTTGAGGCTGATTTACAAAGTTCAGAATTAGAAATTATTCCAGCTTTTAAGGCAAGAAGTTTAGGTTTTGATGCTGGTTTAGTTGCAGCATACGGCCAAGATGATAAAGTTTGTGCTTATTCTTCTCTTGCAGCTTTAATGACTTTGGAAAATGTTAAAAATACAGCAGTTTGTATTTTATCTGATAAAGAGGAAATTGGTAGTATGGGAAATACTGGTATGGAATCTCATATGTTTGATTTCTTTATTTCAGAATTATTAAATAAATTAGGTGTTAATAGACCAAATTTATTAGATAAGGTTTTCTGTTTTTCAAAGATGTTATCTTCTGATGTTGATGCTGGTTTTGACCCAATTTATGCATCTGTTTCAGATAAATTAAATGCTGGTTTTGTTGGTAAAGGTATAAGCCTTAATAAATATACTGGTGCTAGAGGAAAATCTGGTGCTTCTGATGCCAATGCAGAATATGTTGCTTGGGTTAGAAATGTTTTAGAGAAAAATGATATTAGATATCAAATTACAGAACTTGGAAAGGTTGATATTGGCGGTGGAGGAACTATTGCTTATATATTAGCTAATAAAGGAACTGATGTTATTGATTGTGGTGTTCCTGTTCTTTCTATGCATGCTCCTTATGAGGTTACAAGTAAATTTGATATATATTCTGCTTTTGAAACTTATAAAGCTTTTTGGATGGAATAGAATAAGTTTGCTTTAAGCAATTTCTGTATAATAAAATTTTATATAAAAAACCAAATTATTAAATTTTTCTAATAATTTGGTTTTTTATAAATTTTGTTTTTAGTTTTAATTTTTATAAATTTTCTAATAAATCAATTACAGAAACTACAAAGTCTATTTTTTCTTCTGATAGTTTACTTGCTTTTTTTGAAAGTTGTAATTGGCTTTCTAATTGTTTATTTACTATTAATTTTTCAAATATTACGTTTGGAGTTATTCCTAAAATGTTCATATAGTTTACAAGTGTTTCTACTTTTACTCCTCCTGTTCCATTTTCAATTCTTGAAATATATTTTACTGATATTCCTAGTTTTTCTGCTATTTTTTCTTGTGTTAATTTATTTTTTACTCTATATTCCTTGAATACTTCTCCTAGTACTTTGTCTATATCTAGTTTCTTTAATGATTTCATTTTATATACCTCCATATTATAACAATCCTATCTTATTAAAGTATATCAAGGCATTGCAGGGTTTTAAACCAATTGGTAATACGAACAATAAATAGATAAAAGTCAAAAGGATTATTGATTTTTTGGGATTTTCTATTTATTTTTGCTTTTTTGTATACCACTATTAGTTATACCCTTATTTTGGAGTTTTAGTCTTTTAGTTTGTGTTTTAAGAATGAAAAAGACCATACTAGATATTTTAGAAATATCTGTATGGTTTTTAGTATATGGTGGGCCAAGAGGGATTCGAACCCCCGACCCCACGCTTAGAAGGCGTGTGCTCTATCCAACTGAGCTATTGACCCATTACTTTTGGACAATAATTATAATAACACAAAAAAGTTATGTTGTCAATGAATTTTCTGGAAAAATGTAAAAATTTTTGAAAAAGTATTGAAAATTTTGTTAAAAGTATTTATAATATAGTGTATGCACCAGTAGCTTAGTTGGATAGAGTGTTCGGCTACGAACCGGAAGGTCGGGGGTTCGAATCCCTCCTGGTGCACCAAAACAATTGATACTGTAAGAATTTAGCAAATGAATTCCTACAGTATTTTTGAACTTACCTCATTTTTACTCCATTAGTTTTACTTGTTTTCCATATTTTTTTATTAAATATATAAAATAATAATTATTATTATGTTTTTCTTCCATTCAATACTAATTTTATATAAATTATTTTAAAAAGGGAATGCTCGAAAATGAAAAAAATAAACTCTTTCTAACAATTGAAACAGCAGTTTTTTATGATTTTTTTAACTTACCAAAAAACACCTTAATTGGTATTTTAATATTTAAAAAAAATTGTAATTTATATTACTCTTTATCTTTTTTACTATTCTTATATAATGTACTAAATATTAGTGTAAATAACATTGGTATAACTGAATATCCAGCATTATCTAATTTATGAGTAATTACCAAATATCCACCAACCAAAGTTAAAATTGCAAATACAAGACTTAATATTGAAAATATTTTTGATATCAATTTTTCTTTATTCATAACTTTTAAATCTCCTTATACATATAATTTGTATTACTTTTTATTAGTTATTTTATAAATAATTAAACCTATTAAAAAGCCAATACCAGAATCAACCAAATACCAAACTGCGTGAATTAAAGCTGAACTATTATAATAAATAAACACTGATGGTATAAACAATATAGATATAATTATTGGATAGATATATTTCCATTTTTCCTTTGAAATACTAGCAAATATTATAGCAAGTATAAAAGTTGATACCAAAATTAAGAATACCATTCCCATTATATCTGTTGGTCCTGCAAATAAAGGAAAAATGTAAAACATAAATAACTGTATCAATAATATTGTTATTTCCTTCCATGTTTTTCTCATTTTAAATTCCTCCAATCATAACAAAAAATTACTATTTTGTTTTCACATATATTATCATAAAAACATATAACTTTCAAACAAAAATAGCATATCATTATAGCTACTGATATTTTATTCTACTGTATTGATATTTAAATATAAAATTATCAAATTATTTTCTTTAGATTTTTTGCAATCCCTAAAAAAGAAAAAGACGAACATAATTGTTCATCTTTTCTCAAAACTTACTTTCCGTTTTTTCCCTGTGTTTTTTGTTAGTTATTAGTTAGTTATTTATCTTCATCTGTTTTCTCTTTTACCTTCTTTAAAGATACACTATCAATAACCATTATTATAGCCCAACCGATTGCAAAAATGATTGAAGAAAGGATTTGGCCTACTACTGATTCCCCTAAA
The DNA here is from genome assembly GCA_900551615.1 of uncultured Clostridium sp. Taxonomy (GTDB): domain Bacteria; phylum Bacillota; class Clostridia; order TANB77; family CAG-508; genus CAG-269. The sequence goes on along the minus strand of URWN01000016.1, from coordinate 11,914 downwards.
TCTAATACTCGAATGGTAATTATAATAAATAATATTGATAAGACAGATTCTAATACAATTCTAGTTTTGATAATTTTTATGCTGTTTAATTTCTTTTTTCTAGCTGTAATACCAAATATTACATAAACTGCTACAAAAACATATGTTGCTAATACTACCATGTTATCAATCTCTGACATAATACTACCTCCTTGATGTCAATGAAAGCAAGTTTTGTTGAAATGCTCATTAATAGTTGATGAGTTATAAACAGCAGGGTTTTAATAAATATATTATACAATATATCTACATAAAAATCAAATTGGTTAATTTTAAAAATCTGTGAATTATGTAAAACTATTGTATAATATATTTCATCAACTCAATTAAGAAAATTTAAGGAGGATAATATTATTTGCTATATATATCTTCATAAGGATATTTTCTATCCATACATATATATTTTTCTAATTCATCAGTAGTATATTTGAAATCTTTTTCTTCAAATTTATTACTTAATTCTTCTAATTCTAATTTTAAGAAATTTAATTTATTACTAAAAACAGGATTACTTCTTTCAACTTCTAAATATTCATTTAATATTTTAGAAAATTCTAAATCTTTATTCGATATCTTTTTATACATTAACATTTATCCAATTGAATAACCCCACCATAAAAACCAAATCCAGTAAAAAATGTTACATTTTTTTAATTTTCCTTTTGTCATTTTGAATAACATCTTTAATCTTAATTCTTCTATTTTATTGTCATCTACAAATAATATCGAATCATACCCAAAAGTAGTTATAGGTTTCATAGTTTCTAAATTAATATTTTCATTTTGAGCTTTATTTTCAAGTGTATATATATCTTTATTATAATATCTCTATTCGTTTTCATTATTACGTGAGTATATATTTTAAATTCTGGTATTAATTTAAAAAATCTATTTATCCAATTATTTCCTGCTGTTGTGCATAGTATAGCTCCTTGTTATAAATAATATTCTGCTTTTTCATCCTTTATAATTCAACCACAGCAGAGTACGGTTACATTTTTTTACTATTTATTTTACATATATTATTATAAAAACATATAACTTTCAACCAAAAATAGCCTTTTGTTTATTCAAAATCAGCATCTTTTTCTTAAACATAGCGTTTATTCTAAATCAATTATAATTATTTTATTTGACATTTATTATCTTCTATTAAAATTTCAAATATTCCAAGCATAACTTAAAAAATTCAGTATGACTTTCAGAAAAATCTTCATTTTTTATTAATTCATTTATCTCATCTATAGTTGCCCATTTCACATTTTCTACTTCTTCTTTTTGAATTTTTATTTTTTTTATATCTATATCTTCTCTTAAATAATAAATGTCTACAAAATCATCTTTAGTTTTTATTGTTTTCAATAGTTTAATATTTTGTTCTATTACATTAATCCCTAGTTCTTCTTTGATTTCTGTTATTATACCTTGTTTACTTGTTTCTCCTGATATGGGGTGCCCTCCTGTTGTAGCCCATTTACCATCTTTCTTTTTTACTCTCTTTTGAATCAAAAATTCATTTTTACCATTTTGTATAAAAATTACTACAGTTATATAATAATGCCCTTTTGGTACATCTTGTCCTTTATAAATTGTTTTTCCTGTTAATTCCTTGTTTTCATTGTATAAATCTCTTAATTCCATATTTAATCTCGTTAATAATTTATTTTTTAGCGTGATTTAGTATTAAATCATTCTTTTTTCATTAGCATTATAGCATATTTTAAATTTTTTGTAAGTATTTTTATTTAATTTTTAATATTGTGTCATTACATACTGTTCCATCCTCAGCTATAGTTGATTTTCTAACATAATTTCTCCAATTTTTTCAATAAATTAATATTTTCCAATAAAAATATTATCATAAAAGCAAGCGATTATCAATAATCACTTGCTTTTTCTTTTACTTTTTTTGTTGCAATACTTTTACTTTAAATAATAATGTCTTATAGGCTTTAAATCTTCATCTAATTCATAGCAAATTGGATTACCTGTTTGCAATTCTAATTTAATAATATCTTCATCACTTATATTGTCTAAATATTTTATTAACCCTCTTAAACTATTTCCATGTGCTGCAATTATAATTCTTTTACCTTTTTCTAATTCAGGTTTAATATCTGAATTCCAATATTCTAGAACTCTTTTTATTGTGTCTATAAGGTTTTCTGTTTTAGGTAATTCGTCTTTACTTAAATCTTTATATTTTTCGTCATTTCCAGGATATCTTGGGTCAGTTTCTTCTAGTTCTGGTGGCCTTACATCCGTACTTCTTCTCCAAAGCAATACTTGTTCTGCACCATATTTTTCTCTTGTTTCATCTTTGTTTAGTCCTTGTAATGCTCCATAATGTCTTTCATTTAGTCTCCAACTTCTTTTTATTTCGATATTTTCTTCTCCCATTTCTTTTAATATATAATCTAATGTGTCTTCTGCTCTTTTTAATACTGATGTAAATGCTAAATCAAAACGAAATCCCTTTTCTTTTAATATTTTTCCTGCTTCTTTTGCTTCTTGTATTCCTTGCTCTGATAGCTCTACATCTGTCCATCCTGTAAATTTATTTTCTAAATTCCACATGCTTTGTCCATGTCTAACTAATACTAATTTTATCATTTTTGTACCTCCTTATTTTTATTATGCCACAATAATATTAGATTTGCAATAAAATATTATTTTATCTGCATTTGTAGCAGTTTTCATTCTATGTGCAATAATCAAAACTGAATAGTTTATTATTATAAAGATTACTTTTCTTTATTGAATTTTTTATAAAATAAAACCAGTACTTTCTTCATATGAAAGTACTGGTTTTATTTCCGCAATAGCACTCGCTATTGCCTCGCTTTAAGCTTTGGAGAATTCTTCTTTACGAAGTACATCATCAATGATGTTGTTTGCACTTTCCAGTGCTGTTGGATGAATCGCCTGAATATCAATAGACATTTTTATAAACTCTTTTGTAATTTCTTGATTTGCTGTTTCTACCATTCCATCACTTTCTTCTGGACTAAGTCCAAGTCTTTTGCCAAAATCAATAAATATTTTAGTTTTTATCGACTTTTGTTTAGCCAGTTCTGGACATCTAGCCACTATATTTACAATATTATGATATTTTAAATTACTAAACATTCTTTTAGTTTCGGCAACAAAGTCAGATGTATAATACATATCTCTGTCTACAAATCTTCTACTTGAGGTGATTTTTACTACCTTTTTTAAAAAACCTGTTTCTAAAGTTTCAAAAAATCCATTGCCTTTATTTTCCTCCAACCTATCAATCATTGCATCTTCGTTTCCTGTAACAGTGCCAAATGTTGGAGCAACTAATATTGCCGTTGTTTTCTTATATATCCGTTCAAGTGCTGCCGCCATCACAAGACCACCTTTTGAGTGACCTAAGAGTATTATTTGTTTGCAACGTCTTTCATAATACACAGAGAATTCCTCTGTCAGGGCTTCCAAACTTTTACAGCTTGGTTTTATATATAACTCTAATACTGTAGCATTTAGCCTTTCATAACATGGCAACATGTGATCCATTATAAATGGATCTGGTAATCTGCTTCTATTCCTATGTAGAACAGTTCTAAGCTGAGTTACAATCCAACTTTCATTAATAGCCTTTCTATCCATTGTATATCCAGATGTCTGAATAATAATTGGACCTCCTCCTCCTCTTCTTTTTACTAAAAGGAAATTATTCCCTTCATAAAAAAGTTTTGCTTTCCGCATTTCTAAGTCCTCCTTTGATTTTTTGCTGTACTATTATATCATTTTAATACTATAATGTAAATAATTATTTTATTCCATTTATGATAATATTAATTACAATGTTACAATTTAAAACTTATGCTTAAATTAGTTCGATATTATCTTCTAAAATTTTATTAATAATATTATCTCCCATTTTGAATGATGTTACATATCCTTGTAAAGTTTTTGCTTTTACTCTTAGATTGTAATTGTCTTCATTTACATATATTTTTGCTTTACCTTTTCCATTTTTAGCTTCTTGTATTAGGTTTGAAACTGGCGAATTACCATCAAATGCAATAACTACTGAACTTCTTCTTTCAAATATTTCATAGTTAAAACTTTTATATATTCCCAATCCTTCATTTTCTGTTGATATTCGAATTCCTGTAATCGCTGTATCCATAAGTTTATTAGCCTCTTCTGTTGATATCATTTTAGGGATAATTGCACATACTTCAAATTTTTTGTGTAATTTTTTTGATATGTCTATTATTGCTTTTTCATATCCTTCCATTTTATGTCCAATTACAAAATACACTTTCTTATTATCTATCTTTTGTATTAATTCTTCTAACATTTGTATTCCTGCTTCTGTTGTTTGTGTTACTCTATTTTTTGCGTTAAAACTTCCTCCTGCAATTATTATTGGTATTTTGTCTTCTGGCAATTTTTTTATTTTGTTTTTTAATATCTTTTCTGATTCAATGTTATGATTTATTCTTAATGGTATACAATTGTTTTTGTTTTCTTCTTCTATTTTATCTTCTAATTCTAATATAGCTTCTCTTATTGTTCTTCCTGCTAAAAATTCGTTGAATTTTTTACTTTTTTCTTCAAAGTATTTGTTTTCATGTTCTATTATTTCATCTTCAACTTTTCTCATTTTTAGGAAATCATCATTACTTAATCCTAACAAATTTTGTATTGCAAGTTGTTCATCAACCGTATCTGTTCCATAACATCCTCCACCATCTGTTCCTTGAACACATTTAATGTCATTATCTAGATATTTTTTTATTGGATGATTTTTTAGGTTGCTTAAATTATTTAATCTTACATTTGAGGTTAATTGAAATTCTAGTACAGCACCTGCCTCTTTTATTTCTTGGATTAGTTTTTGGCCTTCTTTTGAGTCTAACTTTGCTGTATATAATCCATGTCCTATTCTTATTCTTGGCATTTTTTGTCCTGGCTTTAGACTTTGTTTTACACATTCAATTGATTTTCTTACATTATCCTTTAAGCTATCATTTTCACCAGCATGTATTCTTATTGTATATCCATTGTATTCATTGCATGCATATTGGACAATTTCTTCTATTGCTGGTTTTAGTTCTGATATATCATTTATTTCTTCTCCTATAAAGTCACTTCCTACTACATATGGGCTTTTGGATACTGCTTTTAGTACATTTAGGTTTTCTCTTAAATAGTTACTACTTGTTTTTGCATCTTTTATTATTGTAAGTGGAATTCTTCTTATTGCTGCTAAAAATCTGATTTTTACTCCTGTTTCTTTTTCTATTTGTGGCATTATTCCATGTACATCTTCTAATAGGCTTATTGATTTCATTCCCTTTTCACATAAATGACTATCTGCAATTTCTATATAATATATCCCTTGTTTTTTATATTCTCTTGCTATCCATAACAATTTGTCTTGTCTTAAATTGTTTTTTGCATATGGACTGTTTTCTTTTGAATCTTCTATCATTTTATTTAGTATTTCTTTTATTTCTTTATCTGGAATTTGTTCTATTTTATTTTTTTCTAGATTTATTTTTTCTTCGCTTTCTATTCCTCTTGCAAAAACATATCTATATAAATATAGTTTTTCAAGATTTGTGAATACTGCTTGTCCGTCTTTTAATATTTCTAAGCTTTTTCTTATTTTTTGTATATTTTCATCTGCATTTTCTAGGTTGTTTAATATTAAGTCTGCAAAGTTTATGAATGTGTTATCATCTATTCTTCTTGTTAGATATTTTCCTTGTAATTCTGAGTTTTCAAATTGTTTTTCAACTTCTTTTCTTTGTTCATATATTTCTTTTTCTTGCTCTTTTGTTATTTTTAAATTAATTTTTTTAATATAATATAACGGATATCTAACTTGGTGTTTTATTCCTAATGCTATTAAACAGTCTGCTGATAAGTTTGCATTCATATGTGTATGTAAGTCTGTTCTGAATTTTGCTTTTTTTAGTATGTATGATTTTACTAGTGTTTGATTGATGTCTAGATTGTATTTTTTTGTTTGTGACATTAGTGTTTTGCTTATTGCTGGTATTGTTGCTTTTATTTCTATTCTTCCGTCTGTGTATATGTTTGCTATTTTTATTCCTCCTAGTCTAAATATGTAAACTTCTTCATTGTCTCCATTTATACTTGCTGGTATTGTTCCTTTTATAATTTTCATATTTTTTTCGTTTTTTGTTGTTTCTAGATTACATATTTTTGCTAGGTTTGTTATTAGGTTTCCCGTTCCATGGTTTGGTGTTTCTAATATATATGTTAGTTCATCTTCATTTGTTTGATATAGGTTTATTATTATATCTTTTTCTTTATCTAGATAAAATTTGTTTATTATTTTTGAATTTTCCATTTTATTTTTTCTCCGTTTCTTTTAATAGTTAATTCAATATTTTATCATAGTTTTTGTTTCTTTTCAATGCTTTATGTCTACTTTTTAATATATAGTTCCATTTTCTTTTTTATATTTTTCAAATGTTTTTAAACATTCTTCTCTATCTAAGTGTGTTAGATGTATTAAATCTTTGTTGTTGCCTTTTAGATAATCATAAATGATATCATCTCTGAATCCTATGTTTCCTGCATCTTCTTTTGTGCATCCATAGTAGACTTCTTTTATGTTTGCCCATATTATTGCTGATAAGCACATTGGACATGGTTCACATGATGTGTATAAAATGCATTCTGATAAATCATATGTGTTTAGTTTTTTGCATGCTTCTCTAATTGCTACTACTTCTGCATGTGCTGTGGGATCATTATTTTTTAGTACTCTGTTATTTCCATTTGATATTATGTTGCCTTCTTTGTCTGTTATTACGGCTCCAAATGGTCCTCCTTCTTTATTTGCTATTCCGTTGTCTGCGTTTTCTTTTGCAATTTTCATGTATTTATTCATATTTTTTCTTCCTTCCTTTTTTATTAATCATTTAAACTTTAAAAAAGTACCTTGCAATTTACATTTTTCACTTATGGTTGTATTTGCCTAATTTTCAGCTGGAAATTTTATAATATTTCTTGACTTTTTACATATAAATAGACTATAATAAATATCGGAAATAACAAATCCACAAACGTGGTTTTGCCGATATAGTGTAAAAAATTCACATCTAAATCTTCAAATTACAGATGTGAGCTTTTTTATTTATGTAATTTCTTATCATTTCCTATGACAATTATTCTACAATATTATCTTTATTTTGTCTATAATATTTATAAAATTTTATAATTTATTTTTACCAATAAATTACTATTTTTCTAACAAACAAATAACTTTTAGGTTATCGTTGATATCTATCTTGATTTTTTAATTTTAATATTTATTTCTCAGTGCTGTTATTTACGTAATAATTTGCATTCTTTGTTATTTATGATATAATACAGTTATACTGTAAATTACAGTATATTGTAGCTTTAAAAATATATTTTTTATGAAAGGACGGTGTTGATGTTATGGCTAAACCCTATAACTGGAACTGGAAAATCAAACGGGAAAATTATGATTTAATCAACTATGGAACTAAAACCCTTGAAGTAAGGGTTGGATATCCTTTTATTAAAAAAGTTCAAAAAGGTGATACTATCACTTTTTCAGATTATTCTAATATCAAGTTTGATGTTATCCGTGTAACTCGCTATGAAGATTTTCCTGACATGCTAGACAACGAAGATTCTTCTAAAGCAATTCCTGGCGTTACCAAGTATAAAGCTTTGGAAATGTATCAGGAAATTTATCCTGAAGATAAAGAAGCTTTGGGAGTTTATGTATTTGAACTTCGGAAACAGACAAATAATATGAAAATTTACACATTAAGTTCTCTTATTAACAATCATAAGCTATTTATTAAATTTGCACAAAAGGCTTATTTTGCTACGGATTGCATACGCAAAGATTATCCTAAGCATTTTGAGTGGTATTGGTCAAAAGAAGTTCCTAGAGTATTTAATGGTACTGGCGAAATTGTTATTTGCACAATTAATAATAATGTAGCTGGTGTAGTATTTTTGAAAAAGGATGACACTGAAATCAAGATCTGCACTTTTCTTGTAGTTGAAAACTACCGCGGAAAACATGTTGCAGACAAGATGTTGAAGTATGCTTTTAAGTACCTTGGTACTACCAAGCCTCTTATAACAATTGCAGACTACAAAGTTTCAATGTTTGAGCCTTTTATTAATAAATACAATTGGAAGTTGACTCAAACTATGAGTAAAGGCTATTATAATAACCATTCTCATGAGTTAGTGTACAATGGAGAACTTACCGAATAGTTTTCAATCCGTCAAAATAAAACACTCAAAAATTCAAATGCATTTTTGAGTGTTTTGTTATTATATTTTTTCAATTCGTATTCCGACAACACCATATTTTTTTTGTTTTTCTGGTGTATAAAATTCTTCTAATACACTTAATAATTCTTTCTTTGTCATTGATTTATCAGCCATCATTTCTATATCAAAATCCCTAAATAATTCTTCAAATGTATTATATCTTAACAAACCTATAACTTTAACTTGCATAGTAGCTTTTAACTCTGGTTCTTTTTTGAAAATTATAGTATCTCCAATATTAATTTTTTGTCTTTTCTCGTCATATAATCTTAATTCTATTCTTTTTGTGCCATTGTTAATATAATCAAAATATTTAGGTTGTAATTTTAATATATGTTCCATCTTTTTTCCTCCATTTAGTATTATAGCACAAAGTTTTTTTTTTGTAAATAACTATTTAGAGCACTTTTTAGTTGTATATTTTATAAAATCACATTAAATTTTATATATTAGTAACATTATATAACTTATATATAAATTCATAAACGCTTTTTTACTCTAATATATTTTAATAAATCTCTTTAATTTGGAGGAATTTAAATGATTGTAAAAACCTTGAAAATAAGTAAACAATTTTACTTTATAATAACAATTTTACTAATTATCATAATTTTAGCAAGTTATATTTTTATTTCAAAATCAGCTAATTTCGGTCCTGAGTTATTTTGGAATAAGTATTCTAATTCTTCTATATCCGAATCTTCTGATGGTAATTTTATTAAATGGGTTGATTTTAATATAACCGCTGATGCTTTATCAAAGACCGCTAAACTGGATATAGATTCTCATAATTCTGATTCAGAAATAAAATATAATTGGATAGAATTACTGTCTTACTTGGCTTGTAAAAATGGTGGAAATTTTAAGAATTTTAAACAGAATGATTTGGATAAGTTAATTGAACAATTAAAAAGTGGTAAATCAATGCAAGATATGACTCAAAATATGAAGTATTATAACTATTATTTTAATGCATATTCTGCTGTTTTGGGTGGATTTATTGGCAATTATTCTATTGAAGTTTCATCTGATGATGGTACTACTAATTTTGAAAATAGGTATGGTTTGAAAGCTTTTTTGCCTATTGCAAAAAACTACAGTTTCAGTCATTATGATGACTTTGGTGCTTCTAGATCTTATGGTTTTAAACGTACTCATTTAGGAAATGATTTGATGGGGAGTATTGGCACTCCTATTATTGCTGTTGAGTCTGGCACTATTGAACATTTAGGCTGGAATCAGTACGGTGGTTGGCGTGTTGGTATTAGAAGTTTAGATGGAAAAAGATATTATTACTATGCTCATTTAAGAAAAAATCATCCATATGTTTCTGGACTTGCTGAAGGCTCAAAAGTTACTGCTGGTGATGTTATTGGTTATTTAGGAATGACTGGATATAGTACTAAAGAAAATGTTAATAATATTAATGTCCCTCATTTGCATTTTGGCTTGCAACTTATTTTTGATGAATCTCAAGTTGATGGTAATAATGAGATTTGGATTGATGTTTATAATATTATTGAGTTTTTGATGAAAAATCGTTCTGAGGTTTTTATGAATAATTCTGATACTAAGGATTTTGTTAGGAAGTATAATTTAAAAGAGTAAGACAAAGGGGACTGTCAATTAGAACCGTCCCAATTGGTCACTTTTCTTATTTTTTGCCGTAATACTACTGATATTGTTTTATTTATTTTTCCTCTTACAATTTGTATATTAACAATGTCATTTGGCTTTTTGCCATATATATATTCTCTTAATTCATTCATTGTGTTAATTTCGTTTCCGTCTATTGTTGTTATTATATCGCCTTCCTTTATTTCTGTTTTTGATGCTGGTCCATTTTTATTTATTTGTGCTATATATATTCCTTTATTAAAATTCAAATTACTATTTAAATATGGTATTACTTCTTTGTCATATGCATATATTCCAAGTGTTGCCTGTTCAAATGTTCCTGTTTGAATAAAACTTTCTATTATTGGTTTTACTACATTTATTGGTACTGCAAATCCTATTCCTTCTGCTGATGTTATTTTTACTGTGTTTATTCCGTACTATTTCTCCATTTGGATATACTAATGGTCCTCCACTGTTTCCAGGGTTTATTGTTGCATCTGTTTGTATTAAGTCTGACATGTAAGATACTTTATCTTTTTCTTCTAGTTTTATTGTTCTGTTCTTACTGCTTATTATTCCTGATGTTACTGTTCTTCTGAATTCAAATCCTATTGGATTTCCTATTGCATATACTGTTTCTCCTATTCTTATTTTATCTGAGTCACCTAGACTAATATATTTTAAATTGGTTGCTTCTATTTTGGTTATTGATAGGTCTAGGTCTGTATCACTCCATACTACTGTTCCTTCATATTTTTTGCTATTTTCTAGTGTTATATAACATGTGCTGTATTTTTCTCCTGTTACATGTTCATTGCTTAATATATATCCGTTTTCTGATATTATTACTCCTGTTCCTAATCCTAGTGTGCTTTCTGTGTTACTACTAAATATTGAGTTTCCGTTGTCTTTTAATTTTGATATTCCTACTACACTTTCCATTGTTTTCTCTAAGGTATCTGCTATTGTTCTACTTTTTTCTTCTGCCTTTTCCACAGTTTGTTCATTTCCTGTGGATAATATTCTTTGTGTTTCATAATTTTGTGGTGTTATTTCTATGTTTGAATATGTATAGTATAAGTAATATCCTATTAGTATTATTATGATTGTTATTATTATGCTGGTTAGTATTTTTTTGTTTTGTTTTGTTTGTTTTCTTTTTTTTGCCATTTTTGCTTCTTTCCTTTCTTTTATTCTATTTGCATATTAATATATTTTCTAGCATTCTTTTTTATTATGTGCTGTTTTTTTATTGTTAAACATAAATCAAGTTGTTTTTTATTTTCATTTTTTACAATTCAATAAGAATTGCAACTTAATTTTAACTTCTATCGCATTGCATTTTTATGTAAATTATTGTATAATATAGTTATTATTCGTTGGTACAGCGAATTATAATAAATGTACTGTCTTGCATTGAACTTGTGGGATTTTGGAGGTTCATATGATAAAAAAAGCGGTTAAAACATTAGCAAAACTCTTTCCTTTTACTAAAAAGGAATTGGTTGTACTAGCTTTATCTATTATTGTTTTATTTTTTGGTCCGTTGGCACCAGTTGTCATTCGGTTTGTTTTAACAACCTTATTACTTATTTATTTTGTTAGAAAATTACTTGTTATTTCTGATGATAGAATTTACATCTATCTTTGGTTTACAATCTTATTTTCTTTTAATTTCATTATTAAGCTAATAGCTTTAGTAAAAATTTTTAAGTAATTAAAACATATCCGCTTTTTAAAAAAAGAATGTATTCTTTTCCTCGAAAGAGGTTTCTTTTTTTGTTGTTACAATTCACAGTCCGTAAAATTATTGTTTGTGTGGCACCCTCTTCACCTTGGGGAATTATATATATTTGAGATTTTGTTCGTTTGATTGGAGTGAAAAATAGAAAATCTTAAATAAAAAACTGAGGAATGC
>URWN01000015.1 GCA_900551615.1 uncultured Clostridium sp. | reverse complement strand
CGAATTCAATCATACTATTTGAAAGAATTTGTTTCACATCATTGACATATATACACCTACACTCATACATATTGTAAAATCAAATTGACAATTGATGTAAAGTATGCTATTATATAAGATGATAATTAATTAGTAGTTATAACTCTACTATAAATATAGGAGGATACAAAAGATGAAATTAAGAAGTGCAGAATTAAACAAAAAGGATTTTAAAGCATTTAACCGGTTATATCATGAAATAGATTATAGCCATGAAGTTGGAAGGAAAAGTTTAGAGAAGCCAAACTTGAATGATCCTAGGGATCCAGCTTATACATATGAAGAGTATAGCAATATTTTAGAAAGAGGATTTCCAGAATATTTTATGTTTGAAATTAATGGAAAAATAGTAGGAAGCGTTAGTTTAGAAATGGATGAAAATGAAATTTCAGAGTTTATAATTGAACCGAAATTCCAACAAAAAGGTTATGGAAAGAAGATGTATAAATTAACAGAAAAACTAATGAGAGATAGAGAAAAAGATGAAATATATTTGACATGTTTTTTTCCTGGTGCAATGGCTTTTTGGCGAAAAATGGGCTTCATAAACAATGGGATTTTATTTATAAAAAGAATAAAGTCTTTATAAGGAAAGAGATAAAAATTAATTTTATTTCTTAAATATTTATAGAAAGTGGAACAAAAAGTGATGTTCTAAACTAAGCGGCTAGAATGTATTTCGTTACCGTTGTATACAGAAGTTAAAAAAGTCCTACAAAAAAATAAGGACGAAAGAGCTGAACGTGGAGGTGCAGCTAAACAAAGGAAGTATTTAGAGATGAAAAAAAACTAGATATTTCTTATCATGTAAAGGTAGCATTTTAATGTTACCTTTATTTTTTATAAAATTATCTGGCAAATTAATAAATAATATGATAGAATTTGAATATAAAAAATGAAGGAACGAGAGTGTCTTTTAAGGAAGTGGAGGAAAGTAAAATGGATGAACAATACAATTGGAATTTACAAGATATCTTCGAAAATGAAGAACAATTTAAAAAAGAAAAAAGTGAAATAATGAATTTACTAGAAGAGGTAAAAACATATCAAGGAGTATTATGTGATTCATCAGATAATTTATATAATTGTTATAGACTAAATGAAGAAATATTAAAAAAATTTGAAAAGGTCTATGCCTATGGAATGCTAACATATCATTTAGATATGTCAAATCAAGATGGAATAAAAATATTTAAAGAAGTAGAGAATTTAGGAACAGAATTTAATGTAGCAACATCATTTATAATTCCAGAAATAACATATGCTAATGAAGATAGAATAAAAGAATATATAAAAGAAAAAAGATTTAAAGAATATAAAAGAGATATAAATGATATACTTGAAGATAAAAAACATGTATTAAGTAAAGAAGAAGAAAGTATACTTGCAAATTTTTCAGAGATAATATCAGCTCCAGAAAATACATTTGATACATTGACAAATGCTGAATTGAAATTTGGAAATTTAATTAATGAAGAAGGCAAAGAAGTAGAAATGACAGATAGTACATATACATTATTCATAAAAAATAAGGATAGAAATGTAAGAAAACAAGCTTTTGATTTAATGTACAAAAAATATAGTGAATTTATAAATACAATTACAGAAATGTATATTTCAAATGTAAAAGCAAAAGCAACAACAGCAAAATTAAGAAAGTATAATTCAAGTTTAGAAGTTGCTGTTGAACATGATGATGCAAGTTTAAAAGTGTATAATAGTTTGATAGAAGCGGTTAATGAAAATATTTCTGTAAATTATGATTTTATAAAATTAAAGAAACAAATGTTAAAATTAAATGAGATGCATATGTATGATTTATATGTAAATCCATGTGAACAAGGAAAAGATGAAATAACATTTGAAGAAGCTAAACAAGAAGTTTTAAATGCATTACAAATATTAGGTAAAGAGTACATAAGCAAGTTAGAAGAGGCTTTTGATAATAGATGGATAGATGTATATGCAAAACCAAATAAAAGAGGTGGAGCATATAATATGGGAGTATATGGAGTTCATCCATTTGTATTAACTAATTTTGTAAATAGTAAAAGAGATGTAAGTACAATAGCACATGAATTAGGACATAGTATGCATTCATATTATTCAAATAAAGAACAAAATGTAATAAATGCTGATTATACTATAATGGTAGCAGAAGTAGCATCAACTGTTAATGAAATACTATTGAGTGATTATCAAATTAAAACTGAAAAAGATAATAAGAAAAAAGCAGAACTTATATATGAATTGTTGGAAATGATAAGAGCTACATTTTTTAGACAAGCTATGTTTGCTGAATTTGAAAAAATTGTTCATGAAAAAATTGAAAATAGTGTTATGCTTTCAGCTGATGATTTAAATGATATATATTATAAATTAAATCAAAAATACTTTGGAAATGATATTGTTATTGATGAACAAATTAAATATGAATGGGCTAGAATTCCTCACTTTTATAGTGATTTTTATGTATATAAATATTCTACAGGAGTTTCTTCTGCCATAGCTATTGCAACTAAAATTTTGAATAAAGAACCAGGTTTTGTTGAAAAATATATAGAGATGTTGAAACAAGGATGTTCTAAAAAATCAATTGATTTACTAAAAATGGTTGATGTTGATTTAGAGAGTAAAGATACATATAAGAGTGCTATTGAATTTTATAATCAAAAGATTAAAGAACTGAAAGAACTTTTATAAATGCTATAAAAGAGATACATAATGGAAAAAACTAAAAAATGTATATTGAGGAAGGAAAGAGATAAAACATGGCAGAAAATGAAATAGAAAATACAATAAAGAAAAACAAAAAAGAAGCGGAAACAAATGAAAATATTAACAAAAAGAAAAAAATTACAATTATGGGATTATCAGTATGGAGGATAATGGCTTATTTTGTAATTTATAGTGTAGTTGGGTATATAATAGAAACAATATTCGGTATTATTACTAAAGGAGTTTGGGAGAGCAGACAAAGCTTTTTATATGGCCCATTTTGTGCAATATATGGGCTTGGAGCTAGCATAATGATAATGTTCTTGCACAAATATTCTAAAAATTATACAAGATTATTTATAGGAGGATTTATTGTTGGCTCTATTGTTGAATATTTAGTTAGTTGGATAGGGGAGTTACTATTAGGTGTAAAATGGTGGGATTATTCAGATATGCCACTTAATATAAATGGAAGAATATGTGTTTATTTTTCTATATTCTGGGGATTTTTGGCATTATACTTAATTGCATCATTTAATCCTAGAATAGATAGACTAATTAATTGGATAAAAAGCAAGCTTTCAGTAAAGGCTTTAAAAGCACTTACAACTACAGTGACATTTGTATTACTTACAGATTGTATTGTAACAGGAATTGCTTTGTCATTTTTCTTAATTAGAATGGTTAATGATTATGATTTAAATGTACCAAACAAAGAAATAATTGTACATAAATATGAAGATATTTATAAAGATGAAAAGTTATCTAATTTTATTTATAAATATTGGGGAGATAAAAAAATGCTTAGAACATTTCCTAATTTAAAAGTTCAAGATATAGACGGTAATATGATTTACATGGACAGTTTATTAAGTGATATTCAACCATATTATTATAAATTTCATTTTAAAAAATAAAAAAGAAAATACGAACATTTTTTCTAAAAACTATTGACAAAGAATAAATGTTCGTATATAATTATCTCGCAAAGCAAACAAATATTCTTTATAAAAATAGGAGGTAATTATAATGAAAATAGTAAATAAAGGAAAATTTATAAAAACAAATTTAATATTAATAATAATAGTAGGGGCAATTATAGGTTTTACAACAAATACATATTCAAAAGTAGAAACAAAATATAAAGAAGAATATGTGTATTCAGGAGATACACTATGGTCAATAGCACAAAACGAATTAGAAAATAATAAATATTTTGAAGGCAAAGATATAAGGTATGTTATAGAAGAATTAAAGAAAGTTAATAATTTATCAAATTCTAATTTAACTGAAGGTGATAAAATAAGAATCCCCAATTACTAAAGAAAAATAAATTTTGGAATAATAAAACAGTATTTATAATGAACTATTTAAATACAATAGAGTTCATTATAAATACTGTTTAAAAATCTGATAGAGGATTGTTTTCGATAGCATCTCTAGCTTGTTTGTTAGCAACATGTGTATAAATTTCTGTGGTAGAAATACTTTCGTGACCTAAAACTTCTTGCAAAGCTCTAATATCAACATTTCCATATTGATACATTAAAGTGGCAGCAGTATGTCTTAATTTGTGTGTTGAATATTTTTTTGTATCAAGCCCAGCAGCTGTAAGTTCTTTATCAACAATATGTTGTACAGTTCTTTTGCTAATACGTTCTCGACGTTCACTTAAAAATAAAGCTTTTCTTGAATTAAGTTTATCTGTTTTAATTCCATCTTTAGGGCGAACATCTAAATACTCATGTATAGCTCGTACGCAAGCTTTGTTTAAATATATTGTTCTTTCTTTATTACCTTTTCCAATAACGGTCATTTTATTTTCTGAAAAATCTATATCATTAATATTTATTCCAACTAATTCAGATAAACGCATACCACAATTTAAAAATAGAGTAATTATTGCATAATCTCTTTCCATATTTCTGTTGTCTTCATTTTGGGTTGCATTTAGAAGTTTTTTACTATCTTCTAAACTTAGATATTTTGGTAGTCTTTTATCTAGTTTAGGCGTTTCTAAATTTTGAGCAGGATTTTGTTCTATTAAATTGGCTTTTGCACATAAATAATTAAAGAATACTCTAATACTAGATGCTTTTCTGGCACGTGTTGCAGCTTTACTGTGGTAAGTAGTGGTTAGGTAGCTTAAAAAAGCATGAATATCATCTAGAGTTATTTTTTTAATTGTATTTATATCTATATCTTTTATTGTAATTAATGAAAAATCATCTTCTTGTGTTAAATTAAATCGAATTTTTATAAATTTTAAAAATGTTGCTAAGTCATAATTATATTCTTTTACTGTATTTGGTGATTTATTTAAAATTGTCATTGTATAGTCTAGAAATGAATTTAAGTATTCTGGATTATCTTCATGATTTATCATATGTTTCACTCTCCAATCTTTTGCTATTATATAATAAAATCTTATAAAATGAAAGTGTTTAAGATGGTTTTTATTGAAATATTGGTAATTATAGTATATAATATATGCATATAAAATAAACAAGAAAAATTAAAAGCTGTATAATCAAGAATATAAATAAAAAATCAAAAAAATTAAAATGTGAATATGATTTTAAATTTTTAAGAGAAGGAATATAAATGAAAGATAAAAAAAGTAAGCATTTAAAAGAAAATTCAATATCTAAGAAAAGTAAAAAACAAAATGAAAAGAAAAAAGAAAAAACACAAGAACAAATAAAAAGAAAGAAAAAAAGAATAATTATAATACTATTATTACTAATATTAGTAATAATAGGTTTAGGAATATATACTGCAATATCTATAAATAATTGGAAAAAAATAGTACAAGAGATGTCAAAAAACGAAACTTCTATTGTAAAAGATACAGATGGTAATACAATTGCAGAAATAGGTGGAGAAAAGGCTAAAAATAAGATTTCTGCATCTGAGATTCCTAATAATTTAAAAAATGCATATGTAGCAATAGAAGATGAAAGATTTTACAAACATCATGGTGTAGATATAAAAAGGACTGGAGCGGCGATAGGTTCATATGTATTTCATCGTGGTTCTTCATCTTTTGGAGGAAGTACTATAACCCAACAAGTTGTTAAAAATTTAACTGGTGACTCCTCAAATAAAATAACTAGAAAAGTTAAAGAATGGGGTAAAGCAGCAACTTTAGAAAGTTTTATGAGCAAAGATGAAATATTATCATTATATTTAAATATTATTTATGTGGGACCGAATGTGTATGGAATAGAAACAGGAGCAAATTATTATTTTAATAAATCTGTAAAAGATTTATCGTTAGAAGAATGTGCATTTTTAGCAGGTATAAATAATTCACCAAATTCTTATAATCCATATGGTGACACGAATAATACAGAAAAAATCAAAGCAAGAACAAAAACTGTATTGTCAAAAATGCTAGAACTTAAATATATTAATGAAGATGAATATAATACGGCTGTTGCAAATGTAGATAATGGTTTAAAATTTAAAAAAGGAAAAATTGAAACAGATGATGCTATATATTCATATCATACGGATGCATTAATATCACAATTGATTGATGATATTGCAAATAAGAAAAAAATAACAAAAACATTTGCTACAAACTACATAAATATGGCAGGACTTACAATTTATAGTACACAAAAAACATCTATTCAAAATCAAATGGAAAAAGAATTTGAAAAAACAAAGTATCAACTTGCTTCAAAAACTGGTGGAGATTCTTCACAAGCAGCCATGGTAATAATAGATCATAAAACAGGGCAAGTTGTTGGATGTGTAGGTGCACTTGGTAAAAAAACAACATCACGTGGATTAAACCGTGCAACACAATCAATTAGGCAAACAGGCTCATGTATAAAGCCAATAGCTGTTTTAGTGCCTGGAATAGCAAAAAAAGAATTTACAGGTGCTACAATATTTGAAGATGAACAAACAATATTTGATGATGGATACAAACCAGAAAATTATAGTAATTATTTAGGAAAAATAACTGTGAGAAGAGCATTAGAGTCTTCCCAAAATATTCCATTTGTAGAGATGATGGAAAAAATAGGCCCTAAAACATCTATGAATTATTTAGAAAAAATGGGGATAACTACTCTTAGTAAAAAAGATGAAAATTTAGCATTAGCTTTAGGAGGATTAGATAGAGGAATAAGTCCACTACAAATGGCAGGAGCGTATGCTACAATAGCAAATGATGGAGAGTATATAGAACCAACATTCTATACAAAAGCAGAAACATCAAATAAAAAAGTTATTGTTGAAGTAAAACAAAAGAAAAAGAAGGTATTTTCTAAAGAAGTAGCATATATTGTAAAAGAATTATTAACTGAACCAGTAAAAGGAATTCATGGAACTGCTACGTATTGCTCAATTTCAGGAATGGATGTTGCAGCTAAAACTGGAACAACAGATGATAATTATGATAGATGGCTTTGTGGCTTTACACCATATTATACAGGAGTTACATGGTATGGATATGACAAAAATGAATCAATTAATTACAATGGTAAGAAAAACCCAGCAGGAATATTATGGGCAAATATTATGAATAATGTGCATTCAAATTTACCAAATGCCAAATTTGATAAACCAACAGGAGTTAGTAAAGTAACTGTTTGTGCAGAAACTGGTAGAAAAGCAAATACTGGATGCCCTAATACATATGATGAATATTTCTTAATTGGAACAATACCAACTTCTTGTAATAAACATTCAGGAAGCGAATTAAAAGATAATAATTCATCATCTACAAATACAAATAAAACAAATACTGTTACTAATTCGTTTGATACTACAACTAAGGAGGATTTAGATATACCGACTGTTACTAACAAAGAAAAAAACACAAAAATAGATGAAAATTTAAATAATAAGAATAGTGCTTCTATTGATAAAAAAGATAATAGTAGTAATTTGAGTAATTCTGTTAATAAACAAAATACAACTGAATCAAATAGTAATAAACAAAATTCTACATCAACTAATACTAATAAAGATAGTAAAAATACAATAATATCTACACCAAATTCAAACAAAAATAATGAAAGCACAGCTTCTTCTAAAAATAGTGTGAGTAAAAATAAAATTACGGTTGATGTTTCTAATAAAAGTACATCAGAATAATCTAATTAATATAAATGAAAGCAAGATTTAGAATTAATAAATGTTATAATAAATTTTGCTTTCATACTAATTTATATATGGAAAGGAAAAAATAAAATGGAAGTTATAAAAACAATTATAAATAGTTTTGAATTTCAAACAATAGTGAAACTACTGCTAGGTATTTTTCTAGCAGGAATTATCGGCTTAGAAAGATCATCTTGGAGTAAACCTGCAGGATTTAGAACACATGCTTTAGTTGGAATAAGTGCTGTTTTGGTTATGATATGTGGCGAATATATGTCAAAATCGTTTGGAGTAGATTCATCAAGAATACCAGCTCAGTTATTATCTGGAATAGGATTTTTAGGTGCTGGTACAATATTAAGGGATGGTTTTAATGTAAAGGGATTAACAACAGCTTCAACATTATTAGCTGTTACTTGTATCGGGCTATGCATAGGAGCAGGATATTATTTGTGTGGAATAATTTCAACTGCATTAGTTTATATAATTTTGTCTTATTCATATTTAATTTCAGATAAAATTGAACATTATAATATGTTAGAACTAGAAATTGAACTTGAAAAGCAAGATCAAGATACTTTACAAAAAATTAAAAAAATGCTTGAGGATAATGAAATTATTGTTACAGAATTAGATATGTCTAAGTATAAAAATAATATAATTAAAATTATTGGTAAAGATAAAAAGAAATCTGAACATTCTTTTGTTACTGATTTAATCAGTTTTGATAATGTTATTAAAGTTGAACAAAATTAGTTTATTTTGTAATAGAAATAAATATTCTAAAATTATATTGTATTTGAAATTTTAAAATTAATAAATTAGAGATTTTAATATAGAAAATGCATAAATGATGATTGCGAACTAATGATAGATCGTAACTTTACAATATTTGCAAATTGTCAAAATGAGGGAATTGTTTGGTTTAAAACTTGTGGACTTTGGCAAGATAATGGCTATATTCCTAAATCTCGGAGAAATAATATTTTTTGACTGGGAAAATGATGGAATATCAGATCATGTTCGGAATTGTAGAAAAAGTCGAAAACGGAAAAGTCTATACTAATGTCCTGTATAATATCAATTTGTGATATTATACAGGACTTTTTTCTTTTTTTATTTATATTTTTTATTATTTATGTTATAATCACAAGCATAAAGAAAAAACGATAAAAAACCTCTTATATAGAAAGTGAGGACTATAATGATAAAAGTAATGTTTGTATGTTTAGGTAATATATGTCGTTCTCCAATGGCAGAATTTGTACTCAAAGATATGGTAAAAAAGCAAGGATTAGAAAAAGAATTTTATATAAAATCTTCAGCAACTTCTAGTGAGGAAATAGGAAATGATATTCATTATGGTACTCGTGATAAACTAATACAAAAGGGAATCTCTTTTACAAAAAGAAAAGCAGTAAAATTAAGAGCAGAAGATTATAAAAAATATGACTATATTATTGGAATGGAAAAATCAAATGTTATAAATATAAAAAGAATAGTAGGGGAAGATGTTGACGATAAGATTTATAGATTGTTAGATTTTTCAGATACCCCTAGAGATATTGCTGATCCGTGGTATACTGGAAATTTTGAAATTACATTTAATGATATAGTTGAAGGTTGTAATGGATTTTTGAAATGTTTAAAAGATAAGAATATAATAGATAAATAACAAATTTAGGGAGTGTGTTATGGAAAATCAAGAAAGAAAAGCATATTTTACAATTGGCTCTGTACGAGCATTAGATATAAGAGTTATATTTGAAGATACAGAAATTTTATATGAGGGTGTAGTGGAAGATGCTCCGGAAGAAATCAAAAGATTAAGGTATTCTAAAGTTAAAAATTCAGATAAGATGAATTTTTATGTTTATAACACTAATTAAAAATTAAAAACTTTTTAGGAGAAATTTGATGAATAAAGAAGAAATAATAAAGTATTGTTTAACATTAGAAAATACATATAAGGATTGCCCTTTTCCTGATGATTTTGAATCTGTAACAATGAAACATTTGAAAAATAAAAAGTGGTTTGCTTTAATTATGAATGTAAATAATAAGTTATACCTTAATGTTAAGACAGATCCAAATTATTCTGATATATTGAGAAATACTTATGATTATATAATACCTGCTTATCACATGAATAAGGAACATTGGAATACAATTATTATAGATGAAAAAGTAGACAAAGTATTAGTAAAAGAATTGATAGAGCAAAGCTATCAATTAACAAAGTAAAGTTAAATACAAATAGTAATTTAGAGGTGTAAGATGGAATATAAAGAATATGGATCAAAGAATAATGATATTATAATTTTATTACACGGTGGAGGTCTTTCTTGGTGGAATTATATAGATGAAATATCCTTGCTTGAAAATGAATTTCACATAGTTATTCCTATATTAGATGGACATTCAGGAAGCAATACAAATTTTACTTCTATTGAAAGCAATGCTCTAGAAATAATAAATTTTATAAATAAAAATTATAATGGAAAAGTAAAACTAATTGTAGGTTTATCATTAGGAGGACAAATTTTATTAGAAATATTATCTAAAAATCCTAACATATGTGAATGTGCTATTATTGAAAGTGCTTTGGTAATTCCAATGGACTTTACCTATAAAATGATAGAGCCAATATTTAATTTATCATATTGTTTGATAAGTAAAAAGTGGTTTTCAAAACTACAATTTAAAAGTTTGAAACTTAAAAAAAGCTTGTTTGCTCTATATTATGAAGATACTTGTAAAATTACAAAAGATAATTTAATTGCTTTTATGAAGTCAAATTCTAATTATGAAGTAAAAAACACTTTATCGCATACTAAAGCAAAGATCCTCGTATTAGTTGGAAGTAAAGAAAGACCTATTATGAAAAAATCAGCAACTAAAATTGTTCATTTAATACCAAATAGTGAACTTGAAGTATTACAAGGATATTATCACGGAGATATTAGCATAAATCATGCAGATGATTATGTTGAAAGAGTAAAGAGGTTAGTTCGTTAAATTACAATTATTGATAATAAAGAGAAAGGAGATTATGTATTATGAAAAGAGAAAGATATTCAATAATTTATAGTAGTAAAACAGGAAATACAAAAAAACTTGCAGAGGCAATCTATAATACTTTACCTCAAAATAAGTGTGATTATTATGGTACAGTGGATAAAATTGATGATGTATTAAGTAATGTAATTTATATTGGTTTTTGGACAGAAAAAGGAAATGCTGATCATCTAACAATAGATTTTTTAAATAAATTAAAAAACAAAAAAATATTTTTATTTGGGACAGCAGGATATGGCGAAAGTGAAAAATATTTTGAGGGAATTATTAATAATGTAAAAAAGAATATTGATAGTAGCAATACAATAATAGGTACTTTTATGTGTCAAGGTAAAATGCCATTATCAGTTAGAGAAAGATATGAAAAAATGAGAGAACAAAATAATATTTCACTTAACATTGATAAATTAATTGCTAACTTTGATAAAGCATTATCACATCCAAATAAAGAAGATTTAAAAGCATTAGAACAAATTGTAATATTATACGAGGAGGAATAAAATTGGGAGTACGATAAGTATTGGAAAAAATATAATATTTAAAAATATCGAGTTGATTAAGGAAACAAAAAGTAAATATGTTATAATGGAATTTTGAGGAAACGACTGTGATTATAATTGGAGAGAAATATCAGAAGATCCAGACAAAGAACATTATTCTAAAAGTTCAATAACACAGTTCATTGAAATATATTCAAATCTACTATGTGATGATATAATACACCCAAATGAAAAAGAACACAAAATTATTGCAGAAGCTATAAAGGAATATATAGAAAAAAGAAAAATTGGATTAATAGGTTAACTACAACTTACAAGTTATAGGAGAAATAAATGATAAGAAAATTTGAAAAAAATGATATAAATCCTGTAATGCAAATATGGAAAAATGAAAATATAAAAGCTCATAAATTTATATCAAAAGAATATTGGAAAAATAATTATAATTATGTAAAAGAAATTCTACCAAATGCAGAAATATACGTTTATGTTTTAAAAGAAAATATTGTAGGATTTATAGGAATAAATGAGAATTATATTGAAGGAATTTTTATTGATACAAATAATCAATGTAAAGGAATAGGAACATCTCTATTGAATAAAGTAAAAGAAAACAGAGATAATTTGACATTAAGTGTATATAAGAAAAATATAAATGCTATCAATTTTTATAAAAAGAATGATTTTATAATTACAAGCGAAAATATAGATAAAGATACAGCTGAAATAGAATACACAATGACTTGGAATAAGTAAGAGCCAAATTACAATAAGTAGGGTAGATAACCAGTTGAAATTATCTACCTTTTATTATATAATCCTAACAAGAATTAGTAATTTGAAAGAGAGTTATATAAAAGATAAGAAATAGTATTAGAAAGAAGGGAAAGAATATGTGTACAGCAGCAACTTATAAAACGAAAGATTTTTATTTTGGAAGAACATTGGATTATGAATTTTCATATGGAGATGAAGTAACAATAACACCAAGAAACTTTGAATTTAAATTTAGAGAAGTAGATGACATTAAGAGTCATTATGCGATAATTGGAATGGCTTTTGTTACTGAAGATTATCCATTATATTACGATGCAATAAACGAAAAAGGGTTAGCAATAGCAGGTTTAAATTTTGTTGGAAATGCTCATTATAAAGAAAAACAGGAAGGAAAAGATAATGTTGCTCAATTTGAACTGATACCATGGATTTTAAGCCAATGTTCAAATGTAAATGAAGCTAGAAATTTGATTGAAAAAATGAATGTGTTAAATACTCCATTTAGTGATAAATTACCATTAGCTAGCTTACATTGGATTATTTCCGATAGCACACAATCAATAACTGTAGAGTCTGTTATTGATGGAATAAAAATATATGATAATCCAGTAGGGGTATTAACTAATAATCCATCTTTTGATAAGCAAATGTTTGCCTTAAATAATTATATGTATTTATCACCTAAATCTCCAGAGAATAAATTTAGTAAAGAATTAGATCTAAGTTTATATAGTAGAGGAATGGGAGCAATAGGTCTACCAGGTGATTTATCATCGCAATCAAGATTCATAAGAGTAGCATATACTAAATTAAATTCTTTTTCTAAAGAAGATGAAAAATCAAGTGTTAGTCAATTTTTTCACATTTTAGGTAGCGTTGATCAACAAAGAGGATGCTGTGATTTAGGTGATGATAAATTTGAAATAACAATTTATACATCTTGCTGTAATGTAAATAAGGGAATTTATTATTATACAACATATGATAATCATCAAATAACAGCAGTTGATATGCACAAAGAAAATCTAGATAGTAATGTACTTATTCGTTATCCTTTGATAAAGGAAGAACAGATAAGAACTCAAAATTAATGTTTATTTATAAAGAAGATAAAAGTATTACATATAAAAATGAATTAGTATGAGGAGAAAAAATATGTGGATGGCAGTAAAAAGAGGAATTGTTGTAGCAATAGGTTTATTAATACAAATTCTATTAACATTATTTATATATTTAAAATTTGGAGAATTTATAAGTATTATTCAAGTAGTTTATGGTTTACTTAGTATTATAATTGTTTTAATGATTATCAAGTATAGTAAAAGATTAAGTAGCGATTTAATATGGATATTACTGATTATGCTTTTTCCATTAATTGGAACACTTCTATATATCATACTTAGTAATAATATGAAAAGAAGTAAAGTTTTAAAGAATATTAATGAAAATATAGAAAATGGTCAAAAATACTTAATACAAGATGAATTTATAAAAAAAGAAATCGATACTAAAAATTTAGGACAATTAAAATATATAAGTGAATTTGCAGGATTTCCTGTAACGAAAAACAATGAGATAAACTATTATTCTCTTGGTGATGACGTTTATCCTGTTATGTTAGAAGAACTAAAAAAAGCCAAAAAATTTATTTTTATAGAATATTTCATTATTAATAATGGTACTATGTGGCAAGAAATTTTAGATATATTAAAAGAAAAAGCAAATTCAGGACTAGATGTAAGAGTATTATATGATGATATGGGTTCTTTTGCTATGCTACCTAGTAATTATCCAAAGTTACTGGGAAAATATGGAATAAAATGTATGCAATTTAATAAATTATCGCCATTTGCAGGTATTATTATGAATAATAGAGATCATAGAAAAATGATGATAATTGATGGACATACTGCTTTTTCTGGTGGAATTAATATTTCAGATGAATATATAAATATAAATAGTAAATTAGGAGTATGGAAAGATAATGGAATTAGGATAAAAGGTGAAGCTGTTTGGAATTTTACTGTTATGTTTCTAGAAATGTGGAATTCATTTAAAAAAGAAGATAATGATTATAATAAATACAAATATAATTTTACTGAAAAGTATAAGGAAAATGGTTTCGTTGTACCTTATGGGGAAAGTCCATTAGATGATGTTATAACCGGCGAAGATATTTATCTAAATATTATCAATCAAGCGAAAAAGTATGTTTATATTTATACACCTTATTTAATTATTGATACAGATATGATAAATAGTTTAATCTTAGCTGCAAGAAGAGGAGTAGATGTCAGAATTGTTGTTCCTGGAATACCCGATAAAAAAATTGTATATGATTTAACCTCTTCTTATTTTTATACATTAATTAAAGGTGGAGTAAAAATTTATACTTATACGAATGGTTTTGTACATAGCAAAGTATTTTTATCCGATGATGAAATAGCAACTGTAGGAACAATAAACTTAGATTATAGAAGTTTATATTTACATTTTGAATGTGGTATTTATATGAAGGATACAAATGTAATAAAAGATATCAAAAAAGATTTTGAGGATTCCTTTAAAGAATCACATAAAGTAGATGAAAAAGAAGCAAAAAATGGTTTATTTAAAGGACTATGGCAAGCTATTTTAAGATTATTTGCTCCAATGATGTAAACGATATAATAAAATTAGATAAATAGAAAATTATAATTTGTTGAGAAAGCCGTTAAAATGATTTGCTTTTTTCATGATATAATATATGGTGTAAACAAAGCAAAAAATAGTAAGTTGTAGGGAAGATATAAAAAATGAAAGTAATAACAATATGTGGAAGTTTAAAATTTCAAAAAGAAATGATGATAGTAGCAGAAAATTGGCTTTAGAAGGTAATTGCGTTCTTACACCAGTTTATCCAATATCAGAAAATTTAGAAAAGACAGAGAAACAACTGGGAAAATTAAAAGAAGCAAATTTTAAAAGAATAGAATTATCAAACTCAATAAGAGTAAAAAATAATTTATCTGAACAAGATACTGATAAATTTTTATCTTTGACACGTACTAAATTAGAAAATAAAAATTATAAAGTTTATTTTTCTCATGCAAGATTTACATATAAAAATGCAAATATGATGGTACAACCAAATGAATTGATAATAGCTATAAAAGAAGAATAATTTGTTTTGTATATTTATTTATATTATAATATCTAAAAATGGAGGTAGTAGAAATGATAAATATTCTTGATAATATAGAGGTTTTATACCATAGTTGTATAAAAATAAATAAAGAAAAAATTATTTATATAGATCCATATCATATAGATAAAAATTATAATGATGCAGATATAATTTTTATAACACATGACCATTATGACCATTATTCTGAAGATGATATAGATAAAGTAAGAAAATTTAATTCTATTTTTGTTATTCCTGATGATTTATTACCTAAATTACTTGAAAAAGGAATAAATCAAGAAAACATTTTTACGCTTGATTCAGGAGATACAGAAATTATTGATGGAATAAAAGTTGAGGCAGTTCCAGCATATAATACAAATAAGCCTTTTCACCCAAAAGAAAATAATTGGCTAGGCTATATTATAGAAATAAAGGGTGTTAGGTATTATATAGCAGGAGATACTGATATTACTGAAGAAAATAAAAAAGTAAAATGTGATGTTGCATTTGTTCCAGTTGGTGGGACATATACAATGGATTTTAAAGAGGCAGCACAATTAATAAATATTATAAAACCTAAATTTGCTATACCAGTTCATTATGGGAGTGTTGTTGGCTCAAAACAAGATGCAACAGATTTTATAAAGTTACTGTATCCAACAATCAAAGGGATAATTTTGATTAATCAATAATATGGACAGATATGTTAATGGTGAATGGGAAAATAGAAAAGTTAAATGTGAAATTTATGTGAATATTTAGCACTTTGAATTGACAACTGCTAAAAATAGGTATAAAATATTAGCAGTCATTTTTACAGAGTGCTAATTTTTTTTGTAAATATTAGCCATAATTTTTGCGAGAAAGAAGGTATTTTATGCAAAAAATAACACGTAAAAGTATATTTTCTAATTTATTAAAGTTGGTTTTTATTACATTATTTGTAGGCGTATTTTCACAAATATTTGGTACAAATAATTCTTTGACATGGGTATGTGTATTAATTGGAACTATGATGTATTGGTATATGGATATAGGAATTAATATAAAACAAGCACCATTTGTTATTGTTTTGATGTTTTTACAAATAGGATTTTCAAATAAGTTGGCTCAAATAAATCCAGTAATAGGTTTGATTGTAAACTTTATTACAATATTCTTAATTATGTACATTCCATCAGCAAAACCAGAATATAAGGCATATATGCCATTTATTTTATGTTACATTTTTAATCAGTCAAATCCCGCAGAGGGTCATGATTTTGTAACTAGAATGTTAAGTTTGCTTATAGGTGGAGTAATAGTGTCATTAGTATATTATTTTAAAAATAAAAATTCAAATAAGGAGCATGATACAATTAAGCAAGCATTTAAGAGTATGAGTATAACATCAAATAGGTTTATTATAGCTTTAAAGATGGCTATTGGTGTAAGTATTGCGATGTTGATTGGTACATTGTTTGGTGTTAAAAAGACTATGTGGATTTCAATGTCTGTTATGTCTTTAACACAAATTGATTTTTCTAATACTCAAAAAAGATTTATAAGTAGAATAATTTCAACAATAATTGGTTCAATTGTTTTTGCTATATTATTCCAAGCATTGGTACCAGAAAAATATGATGTGATTGTTACAATAATTTTAAATTATATTTATACGTTTATAAATGATTATAAGTATCAAGTAATATTTATTACTGTAAATGCAATTAGTTCTGCTTCGGCTTTATTTGATACAAGTACTGCAATAGAATTGAGAATTTTATTAATTATATTTGGATGTGTATTAGGATATATTATAAATAAAATTAATTTTAGAAAATATTTTACTTTGCTAAAAAGAAAGTTCAGGAGAATGGGAAAATTAGGTACTCATAATTTAAGTTATGAGAATGGTTAGTTATAAGGGAGAGATAGAAATGAAGAATATTTTAACAAATGATTTTGCAAGTGAGCTATTTGACTTAAGTGAAGATAGTATTTATAACATATTAGAGGAATTTAATGAAAACCAAAACATTGATAAAACATTAACTTATGTTTTTATAAAAGCATTTTACATTCATATTGCCAAAGTTATTTTAGACAAAGAAAATATTAGTCTAAACTTTGATGAAGTATATTCAAAATATAGAATGTATTTAAGCATTTACTACAAAAGTAACAACTCTCAAATAAGCCAAGAACTCTTGAACGAAATATTAGATGCATTTGATAAATCTTTTGCGATTATAGAATCATTAGAGTTTAATAGAATAGAAGATAGTTATGAATTTAGGCATCATATCATAGACTCATTTGAACTATTAAGAAAAATTTTAGAAAAAAAGTCTAAATGTAATATAAGAACAGATATATTTGATAAATACATTGCAGATATTCAGGAACAATCTGAAAAAATAAACAACTATATTATAGGCTTAAAATAAATTAAAATCATATAAATCAAAAATATATGTAACATATTATAATTACAAACAAAATATAAAATTACATTATATTAAAGGGAGTACAAATTTGAGTGAAAATAAAATAAATAGAATAAAAGAGTATTGTAAAGAAAATATTAAAGAAAATAAAAAAGACAAATTACAATTTGGTGATTTTTTATAGAGAAAAATAAATTATTATAATTATGAAAAATACGAATAAAGACAGCTTTTTGCTGTCTTTTAATTATAACTTTCTATATATAAAGCTTTTGCGATATAAGGAGTTATCTCTTTGGATTTGTACCAACCTGAACTTTTACTATCATTTTTTCCACCATTAGGATTAGAAATATAAACCATATCATTATCATCTGTTGCCAGTAAAACCATATAATGTGAGCTCGTTGTCCAGCGATTATCATGAGGCTGATTCCATACACAAACTAAAATAGGTCGGTTTGTTTCTAAATGCTCTTGCAATTTTTCTTTAGATAAATGAACACTATCATAGTAAAAATCTGTATTTTTAATATTAAATGTATTAGATAACTCTTTTGAAAGTATGTCATAATTTAATTTAGGATAATATTGTTGTCTAAGATCTTCTGGAGTATAATTTTTATTATATCCACTTAAAATAGTTGCAAGTGCAGTAATGCCACAGCCATTTTCTGCCATAGTACCACCCCAATATTGATTATTACTCCAAGAAGAATCAGCATTTTGTTTATATTCAATATAAGTTTTTTTATGATTTTCAATAGTAGTAAATGTAGTAAAATAACCATCTTTATTTTTTACTTTTTCTTGACCAATTCCAGAATAATTTTTATATCTTGCTTTATTGTTTTATATTCCGAAGTATTAGTTATTTTAGAAACAAATTTATTTAATCTATAAGAGATATTATTAAACGAGATATTTCTAAAAAATATAAACATTCCTAAAATTATTATTAATAACATTAATATTTTTCTTTTCTTCATTTGACTTTCTCCTTTTTCTTTTAATATATTTCTAGTATAAAACTCAGAATAAAAATAAGTTTTAAGAAATAATTAAATAAATCTTAACATTTCCTTAAAAGCAATAAGAGTGTTGGAAATATTAAAAAAATATGATAAAATATTGAAACAGAAATGAGGAAGAAAATGAATATTTTAGTATTAGATGATGAAAAAGAAATTGCAGATTTGGTGGAAGTTTATCTGAAGAATGAAAACTATAATGTTTTTAAATTTTATGATTCTAAAGAAGCAATAAAATGTATCGAAAATCAAAAATTAGATTTTGCAATTTTAGATGTAATGATAAAAGATGTAGATGGATTTGAAATATGTAAAATGATAAGAGATAAAGGACTAAACTTTCCAGTAATAATGCTAACTGCCAAAATTGAAGATAAAGATAAAATACAAGGACTAACTTTAGGAGCAGATGACTATATTACAAAACCATTTAATCCATTGGAATTAATCGCAAGAGTAAAGTCCGCCTATAGAAGATATACAAAATATAACGAAAAAAATGAAGAAAATATTATCTATATAAATGGATTAGAAATAGATCAAGACAAACACATTTGTAAATTATACGATAAACAAGTTGAATTAACACCTATGGAATTTGATATATTATTATATTTGGCACAAAAAAGAGGAAATGTAGTAAGTTCAGAAGAATTATTTGAAAAAGTATGGAAAGAAAAATATTTAGAAAATAATAATACAGTAATGGTACATATCAGAAGAATACGAGAAAAATTAAATGAAGATACAAAAAAACCAAAATTTATAAAAACAGTATGGGGAGTTGGATATAAAATTGAAAAATAAAGAATTGTTTAATGAAAAAATGAAATTGATAGGTAGTCTGATCCTTAGAATTATCATCTACTACATTGTAGCAGTAATTTTTTACATTGTAGTTTTAGATAATCTTTTAGGAAACTTTTTAGGAAATACTTTATATAGGTTTAATTATAACTTATATGAGTGGTGTGTTTATAATAAAGAACCTATTTTTTTATTTTATATGATAATTATTCTAGTAATTGCTTTATATCGATTTTTTTCTAAAAAAGTTGATAATATAGAAAAATTATATAAATCATTTGATAACATTTTAAATGAAGAAACTCAAAACATAGAATTACCAAATGAGATGACAAGATTTTCAGAAAAATTAAATAAAATTAAATATGAGTATATTTTAAGTACAAAAAGAGCAAAAGAAGCTGAACAAAAGAAAAATGATTTAATTATGTATATGGCACATGACTTAAAAACACCGCTTACGTCAGTAATAGGATATTTATCGTTATTAAATGAAGAACAAGAAATATCAAAAAAATTACAAAATAAGTATATAAAAATAGCACTTGATAAAGCATTAAGAGTTGAAGAACTTACTAATCAATTTTTTGAAATTACTAGATATAATTTGAATGATATACCTCTAAATAAAACAAATATTGATTTGGTAATGCTATTAGACCAATTAGTAGAAGAATTTTATCCAATGTTAGAAGAAAGAAATTTAAAATTGAATATAACTAAACCTAATATTTTAATGTATAATGCCGATGGAGATAAATTGGCAAGAGCTTTTGGAAATTTGCTGAAAAATGCAATTAGCTATAGCTATGAAAATACTACTATTACAATAAATATGATAGAAAATGAAGAAAATATTGAAATTACATTTAAAAATAAAGGAGCTACAATTCCTGAATATAAACTGGAAAGAATATTTGATAAATTTTATAGAGCAGATGAATCAAGACAAACAAATAATGGTGGAGCTGGATTAGGACTTGCTATTACAAAAGAAATAATAGAATTACATAATGGAAAAATTTGTGCAAAAAGTAATGATGAATTTATAGAATTTCAAATTGAATTGAAAAAATAATATTATAAGGTGAAAAATGAATTACAAGTTATTAGTTAGATTAGTTTAAAATATAACTAATCTTATTTTTTATAGAAATCTTACAAAAAATGTAAGGTACATATTAAACAAAATATGATATAATGCTAATGGAGGTTAGTAAAATGCAAAAAATACTAATAATAGAAGATGACGAAAAATTAAGAGAAGAATTAGAAACATTTTTAAACAGAAATGGATTTATAGCAACAAGCTTAAAAAAATTTGACAATGCAGTGGCAGACATATTAGAAATAAAAGCAGACTTATTATTAATTGATATAAACTTACCATATGCAGATGGAGAATTTATTTGTAAAGAAATAAGAAAAACATCTAATGTACCAATTATAATGGTAACAAGCAGAGATAATGAAATGGATGAATTACTATCACTAAATTATGGTGCAGATCAATATGTAACAAAACCATATAATATTCAAATATTACTTGCAAAAATAGTTGGACTATTAAAAAGAAATCAAAATGCAGGAAATAATCCAGATAAAATAGACTGTGGGAGCTTTATATTAAATACAGCAGGAAGAATTATAGAAAAAGAAGATAAGAAAATAGAATTAACAAAAAATGAATATAAAATATTAGAATATTTAGTATTACATAGACAACAAGTAATATCAAGAGATGAAATAATGGACTACTTATGGGAAAGTGAAGAATTTGTCGATGATAATACTTTAAATGTTAATATTAAAAGACTAAGGACAAAACTAGAAGAACTAGGAATAATAAATCAAATTGAAACAAGAAGGGGACAAGGGTATATATTAAAATGAAGTTTGGAGAATTTATAAAAGAGAAAATATTATTGATTTTTTTAGTATTATTTATAATAGCAAGTTCGGAAATATTATTATTACCATATCCACAAATAGAAATATTTGTGAGGCTTTATATTGCAATATGTCCAGTAATAATTATAGGTATTGATATTGTTGTAGAATATAGAAAAAAGAGCAATTTTTATAATGAATTAAAAAATAATTTAGAAAAATTAGATACTAAGTATCTAATATCAGAAATAATAAACACTCCAGATTTTATTGAAGGTAAAATATTAAAAAACACTATACAAGAAACTGGAAAATCTATGCTAGAAAATGTAAATTCATATAAACAATTACAAGAAGACTATAAGGAATATATAGAATTATGGATTCATGAAATAAAAATTCCTATTGCTACTAGCAAACTAATTATTGAAAATAATAAAAATGAAATAACTAAAAGTATTGATGAAGAACTAGATGAAATTGAAAATTATACAGAGCAAGCATTGTTTTATGCTAGAAGTAATACAGTAAATAAAGATTATGTTGTAACAAAATCAAATTTAAAAGAGATTGTAAATGGAGCAATACTAAAAAGTAAAAGAGCATTGCTTTCAAATAAGATAAGTATAGAATTGAATGATTTAGAAAAAGAAGTTTTTACAGATAGCAAATGGGCTACTTTTATAATAAATCAAATTATACAAAATTCAATTAAATATTCTAAAAAAGAAGATAAAAAGATACAATTATATGCTAAATCAAATAATGAAAACATTATTTTATATATAAAAGATAATGGTATTGGAATAAAAAAAGGAGAAATTACAAGAGTTTTTGAGAAAGGCTTTACGGGTGAAAATGGGAGAATTATAAATAAGAAATCTACGGGAATAGGATTGTATTTATGTCAAAAATTATGTAATAAATTAGGTTTAGGAATAGAATTAAACTCAAAAAAGGATGTTGGTACAGAGGTTAGAATTATATTTCCAAAAAGTAGTTATATAAATTTGTAAGTCCATTGTAGGGACTTATTTTTTTAAAAAGAGAAATCTTACAAAAAATGTAATGTTATTGTAATGTAAATCGATGGCAACTATTTTTTAATAAATTTATAATGTAGATATACAAAAACAGAAAGGAGTTTTTTGAATGGAAAATGTATTAGAAGTAAAAAACATAGAAAAATACTATGGAAACAAATCTAATTTAACAAAAGCAATAGATAATATTAGCTTTAATGTAAAAAATGGAGAATTTGTAGGAATTATGGGAGCAAGTGGCTCTGGTAAAACTACACTTTTAAATTGTGTATCTACTATTGATAGAGTAACAGCAGGTCATATCATTATAAATGGAGAAGATATTACAAAACTAAAAGGAAACAAATTAAATAAATTTAGGAGAGAAGAATTAGGATTTATATTTCAAGATTTCAATTTATTAGATACTTTAACAATTTATGAAAATATAGCTTTAGCATTAACAATTCAAAAAGTAAGTGCATCAGAAATAAATAATCGAGTTCATGAAATAGCTAAAAAGTTAGATATTTCAGGAATAATGAATAAATATCCTTATCAAGTGTCAGGAGGACAAAAACAAAGATGTGCAGCAGCGAGAGCAATAATTACAAATCCCGAAATAGTATTAGCAGATGAACCGACTGGAGCATTAGATAGTAAATCAGCAAAACAATTGTTAATGACTTTTGACTATTTACATCAAAAACTAAATGCAACAATTTTAATGGTAACACATGATGCATTTACAGCTAGTTATGCAGATAGAATTATATTTATAAAAGATGGAAAGATTTTTAATGAATTAGTCAAGGGAAATGATACAAGAAAACAATTTTTTGAAAAAATAATAGAGGTACAAACACTTCTTGGAGGTGATTTGAACGATGTTATTTAAGTTATCTATAAGAAATATGAAAAAAAGCTTCAAAGATTATGCAATTTATTTTCTAACACTAGTATTAGGTGTAGCGATATTTTATATGTTTAACTCAATAGACAGTCAACAAGCAATGCTGGAGGTATCACAATCAACAAGAGATATTATAAAACTTATGATAAATATGTTAGGGTATATATCAGTATTTGTTGCAGTAGTATTAGGGTTATTGATTGTATATGCAAATAATTTTTTAATTAATAGAAGGAAAAAAGAATTTGGAATATATATGACCTTAGGAATGGAAAAAAGGCAAATATCAAAAATAATACTTATGGAAACAATATTAGTAGGAATTATATCATTAATTGTAGGCTTAATTATAGGTGTATTCACATCGCAATTCATGTCTATATTAGTTGCTAAAATGTTTGAAGCAGATATGAGCAAATTTCAATTTGTATTTTCAAAAGATGCCTGTATAAAAACTTGTATTTATTTTGCGGTAATGTACGTAGCAGTAATGTTCTTCAATACATTTACAGTTTCAAGATATAAATTAATTAATTTATTAAATGCTAGTAAGAAAAATGAGAATGTAAAAATAAAAAATCCTATTATATGTATTTTAGTATTTTTAGGAGCTGTAGTTATACTTGGATATGCTTATTGGAAAGTAACAGGAGATGTTAGTAGTTTAACAACAGCAGATAAAATTTTAGCACCTATTTTAATGGGAATTGTTGGAACAGTAGCAGTTTTTTGGTCTTTATCAGGGTTTATAATACAAATAGTTCAAAAAATGAAGAATATTTATTTTAAAAATACCAATATGTTTATATTAAGACAGATAAACAACAAGATCAATACAATGGTTATAAGCATGAGTGTAATATGTTTAATGCTATTTATGACGATTTCAATACTTTCTTCAAGTTTAGCATTAAGAAATACAATGCAAAGAGAATTAATTGAGATGACACCTGTAGATTTGAATTTGTATAAAACTGCAAATTTACCAGAAAAATATTTACAATATGGAACTTATGGAAAAGAGATAACATCAACACCAGAAGCAATGTCGGATTCAAAAATACCTATTGCTGAAACTTTAAAAAATAATGGTTTAGATATGAATGTCCTAAAAGACATTGTGGAAATAACAGTATATTCCACTGATGATTTGACTTGGAAAGATTTTTTTGGAGAAGATTATGGAAAAGTAAAAGCACAATTTCCAAAACTTGACTATGGTGCAGCAGAAGCAATAGTGAAAATATCAGATTATAATAAAATAGCAAAATTATATGGAACAGAGCAATATGAACTAAAAGATGATGAATATATAGTTCTTTGTGATTATGATAATATGGCAGAAATAAGAAATCAAGTATTAAATGAAGGAGGACATAAACTAACAATAGCAGGAAGAGAATATAAATCTAAATATGCAAACTGTAAAAATGGATATATAGAAATGGCAGCAAGCCATATCAATACAGGTATTATTTTAGTTCCAGATAATTGCCCATTAACAGAAGATATGAAAGAAAAAACAGTTTTTGTAGCAAATTACAATGTAGAAACAGAGGAAGAAAAAGAAGAAATCGAAAAAAATTTTGCTGATAACAATAATTCTATTCTTTTACAAAATTTAGATAACAAAGGAATAGACTTAGATGGAATTACAAAAATTGTTATTATACAATCAAGTGTAGGAGTGGCATCAATAGTAACCTTTATAGCAATATATTTAGGGATAATATTCTTAATTGCAAGTGCAGCTATTTTAGCACTAAAACAATTAACAGAAAGTTCAGACAACAAACAGAGATATTTGGTTTTAAGAAAAATTGGTTGTGATGAAAAGATGATAAATAGGGCATTATTTAGACAAATAATAATATTCTTTGGGTTACCATTAATTTTAGCAATTATCCACTCAATATTTGGAATACAATTTGCTATGACAATAATGGCAGGATTAGCAAAATCAGAAGATTTATTACCATCTATTATAGCAACAGTTATTATTATTGGTATAATTTATGGTGCATATTTCTTGGCTACATACTTTGGAAGTAAAAATATCATTAAAGAGGAGGAATAGTCTATGTTTATATTCGGATTCTTTAAATGGATTTTAATTGGAATTATAGCATTTATCATAGTTATAATGTCAAGTATTCGTACAAGCGATTGGAACTTTCCAAAAGATGAAATTATAAATGCTTATAATACATTTTTACAAAATTTTTGTGTAGCAGGATTATCAAAAGACAAAGATATAGAAGGAAAAAGAGTTTTTGGAACAGATAAATATGTTGGAACATATAAAGCAGAATATGATAATGTAACATCAGAAGAAACAATTTTTGGAGGAACTGCTTTATATAGAGAAAACGGAGATCATATAAGATTAAAAATAAAAGTAGAAAAACAAAGTGGTAACATCAATGTAATTGCTAAACTAGGATATAATGAAAAAACTTTAATAGATGATACAGGAGAATATGAAGATAATATTTATATTGAAGGTGTGAGCTATTATTTAACTATAAAATTAGATGATTTCAAGGGAAATATTGATATTATATCAGAATAGGAGAAAATGATATGGAAAGTTTAAAAGAAAAAATACCTATGATTATAGCAGTTGTTGTAGCAATAGCAATTTGTGTAGCAATATTGTACTTTTTTGAAAATTATGAATCAGCTTACTTTACTCAAATAGACAATACTAAAATAGAAAAACTATCTAGTACAGATGATATGAAATATAAATATACTTTAGAGTGCTATAATGAAAAAGGAAAGAAAAAAGAATTAAAATTTAAAACAAGTAGAGAACTAAAAGAAGATGCTTTTCTAAAGTTAGAAGTAAAAACTCTAGGAGTACATTCTTGGGAAGAAGTGCAATATGATGAACTTCCTAAAAAAGTTCAAACAAATTATACAAAATAAGTAATGCCACAAAAAAAGAGGTGGTTAAAATGAAAGTAATAAAAAATATAATATTTGTAGCAATAGTATTTTTAATAAGTATAGTATTATTAGTAGTAGGTAATGGATATGATATGTATAAGGATGCAATTTCTAAAATACCTCTTACAGAAAAAGTAGAAACTATTAAAGAAAAAGAAAACTATACTAAAATTGAAGAAGTACCAGAAATATATATAAAAGCAGTAATTTCGGTTGAAGATCATAGATTTTATAAACATAATGGAATAGATATAATAGCAATTGGTAGAGCCACTATAAATGATATAAAAGCAATGAGCTTTGTAGAAGGTGGAAGTACTATTACACAACAATTATCAAAAAATATCTATTTTACACAAGAAAAGAAAATAACAAGAAAAATTGCTGAAGTATTTATGTCTTTTGAAATAGAAAAGAACTATAATAAAGATGAAATACTGGAATTATATTTGAATACAAGCTATTTTGGAGAGGGGTGTTATACAGTAAAAGAAGCAAGTAGAAAATATTTTGGAAAAGAACCCAAAAAAATGACAGATTATGAAGCAATTATGCTTGCAGGAATACCTAATGCACCATCAGTATATTCTCTAACCAAGAATCCAGAACTTGCAAAACAAAGACAGAAACAGGTAATAAATAAAATGATAGAATATAAATATCTTACACAAAGTGAGGCAGATAAAATATTGGAGCAATAATTATAGTGCTAATTGTAGTTAAACAATTAGCACACATCCCCTTTTATTTTCGAGAGTCTATATGAAAATGTAGGCTCTTTATTAGAATAAAAATTTCTAAAAACTAATGTAATTTTTCAAAAAGTGTGGTAAAATCAATAGAAAACAAATTTTGGGAAGTGAAACAAATGACAGAAACAGAATTAAAAAGATTTACTATTAGTCTAATTAAAAGCAAAGAAAAAGAAAACGAAGATTATATAAGATATTCATATTATGAGCTAAAAGTAAAAGACAACTTGTCAGAAGAAGAAATTGATGAGGTATTAAGAATAAGTAGAGATTATTTTGAAAACAAAGGATATAAAGTTTATTTTACAAATGCAGAATTTGAATATCAAAATGCAAAAAGAAAAGTAGAAATTAATGAATATATGATAGCTTTTAAAGAATGAGAGGAAAGTAAAATGAATCAATACACATATTTTGCATTAGGTATAGTATTAGGAATTAGTTTAGCAGTTTATTATTTTATGAATAGGGAAGAAAAGATAGAAAGTCGAATTAAACTTGATCAGAAAATATATTCTACTAAACTATTAGATATAACAATGGAAAGTGTTGTTAAGAAAATAAATGAGAAAATCAAAGAAGTAAAAAGAGAACTAACAGAAGATGAAAAAAATGAAATTATAAAAGAATGCTATAAAGAACAATTTTAATAAAAATAAAGAAAAGTAATAGAATTAAATTTTTATTACTTTTCTTTATTTCTTTTAAGCCAATGTTTAGCTTCAGATTCATTAAATCTCTCATCAGCAAAAAATTGTGATAAATTAGTTCCTAGAGCTTCACAAATATATAAC
The DNA here is from genome assembly GCA_900551615.1 of uncultured Clostridium sp. GTDB lineage: Bacteria > Bacillota > Clostridia > TANB77 > CAG-508 > CAG-269. Next base: position 6,462 of record URWN01000015.1, on the reverse strand, counting down.
AAGTTTTCAAGTCTTATTGTTTTTGTTTTTCTGTTAAGGAATAAAGTAATAGTTGAACTATATACTCCAGTTAGACTTTCAAGTCCATAAGTAGAAATATTTTTTTCTTGCATTAATTCTTTTATTTTCAAAGCGACAACATCTGAAAATTCCATAGTTTCACGACCTTTCTAAACTAGAATAATTTTACCAAACTTATGTACTAAAACCTCTCAATAAATTGAGAGAATTTAAAAAATAGTTCAATATTTTGAGAGAATATGCTATAATGGAAAAAAGAAAAAATAGATGTACTAAATAGATGCAATAAAAAACGAAAAAATTGATGGGAAGGAGGAAAATAAAAAAAGAATATGGAAAATCACATATTCTATATAAGCATTTGATTAAAATAATCAAAAATATTATAATTAATATAATTGTAAAAACTAGCAAATAACTAATCAAATATATTATCGGTATTTTCAAATAATTGTTCATAAGTTATATTTAAAGCTTTGCAAATGGCTATAATTTCAAAATCTTTTAGTAGCAATTTTTGATTTTCAATTTGAGAAATATCAGAATGATAAATGTCTACACCTAAAAGAGCTATTTTATCAGACAATTCTCTTTGGGTTAGATGTCTTAATTCTCTATATTTCTTAACATTTTTACCTAATACATTTGATTTTCCATTTAATTTTTTTACTTTCATAATAAATTAAATCCTTTCACAATAGTTATTATGCTATATTTTACAATATTTATTTGCTAATCTTGGTAGACTATTTAAACCAAAAAGAAAAAAGTAGGTAAAGTAGGGGAAAATGGAAGAAATAAAATTTGATTTAATAGAAAAAGTTTGTGAAAAACAAAATTTTGATGAATTATTATTACAAATAGTAAAGAGTAATAAAGAAAATAGAATAAATAGAATATTACAAAATATTGAAGAAAATAAAAAGTTTGATAAAAAATTGAAAAGACAAATATATGAAGGAATCTTTGATTATGTGGCTGACGTGAATAAATACTTAAAAAATAACTTAAAGAAAATCTTTTCAATTGCAGCTAAAGAAACAATAATACAAATAAATAGCGAATTAAATGGAGGGAATGTTGATATGTGGAGAAAAATTAAAGTAATAATTGCAGATGATAATGTTCATTTTTGCAAATTTATAAGAGAATATCTAGAAAAATATAATGATATTGAAATACTAGGAGTAGCAAATAGTGATGAAGATGAAATAAAAATGATAGAGGAACTAAAACCAGAAATAGTTATAACAGACTTAATGAGAAACCATAGATATACTGGATTAGATATAATTAAGAAGTACAATGATGCCAATAGCAAAATAAAATTCTTAGTAATATCAGCAGACTACAAAAAAGATGTTATAACAGATGAATTAAATGTTGCAGGATATATAAAGAAACCTTTTAATGATTATAAAGTCATATATGATGAACTAAAAAGAATAAAAAAAGGAATAAATGAGAATGAATATAAAGACTGGTTTGAAAAATACCATAATTTAGAAGTTAGAGATATTAATGATTATTTTGAAGAAGAAGATAAGAAAATATTTGAAAGACTGGGAATAAAATTAAAAAATAAAATATATACGGAATTTGAATGTGAATGTTTATATATGGATTATCTAACTTATTATGATGATCCAGAATGTGATTTATCAGAAGAAGAGAAAAAATTTCAAAAGAGCTTAGATGGAACAGGGGTAACTAGAGATGAATATAATAAAATCTTAAAAAAATTAGAAACTTTAAATGAACACTTTTAAAATTTAAATTTTCTATAATAACTATTTTAAATGCGGAAAGTATTTTTTACTTTTTTGCATTTTTTTGTTTTGTTTACAAGGTTCGACAAATTTTGCAAATAAAATGTGTTATATTAAAATAGAAAAATACAAAAAGAAAGCAAAATATCATAGAAAACTATAATTTGTCAGAAATTATCATTATAAAATATCAATAAAAGCTACATTTTAATGGTTATAATCATTATATGTAATTAAAACAAAAGAAAAATCCATCAAATTACCAATGAGGTTATTTAAAAGCAGGGAGGAGTAAGATGGATTTTTATTTAATATATAAAAATAATTTAGATAGCATACAATAATTTTTAAAGGTTATTTGTGTGCTTTTTATTTTTATATATAACACAATTCCATTCTATATACGAATTAAGCATAAACATGCTAAAAGAAAAAAATATGAGAGATTTTTGGCGTAGTTTTTAGAAATGTTTATGTTTATGTTCTTGAAATCTACGCATTTAGAGGTGTGTAGATTTGAGAATTGTCTTGAATGGAGTCAAAATAATTTCATATTTTGTAAAGAGCAGAAAAAAGATTATGGGCATTTCTGCTCTTTTAACATTTTTATATACAAAATGTAGAGGACCTCCTGTTACTCAAATTGTTTGAAATTTGAGTAAATAGGAGGTTTTTTATTATGTCTAATGAAGAATTAGAAGATGATATTGTATTAGCAAAATTTATAAATTATATGCAGAAAGCTCTTTATCACAAGAGATTAAATTATTATAGAGATTTTGAAAGAATGAGGGAATGTGAAGTTAGTATTAATGAAATAGAAGATTATAGAATAAAAGAACCAGTAGTTGAAGACATTTCCAATATAGGAATATTAAATCATAAAGATATTTATTTACTTAATTTACATTACAAGTATGGATTAAGTTATATAGAAATTTCAAAAATTACAGGCGAAAAAGTATGTACATTAAAGCAAAGAAGAAATCGTGCTTTAGCAAAATTAAAAAAGAAATTGGAGGATTAAATTATGGAATACGAAACAGAGTTTTATAAATTATTAAAATTAGCAGTAACTGATGATGTAGCTTTAATAAGAGTTTTAGACAAAATAATGAAACTTATAAATAATAATTCTAAAGATATGCGAGGTATTATAGATGAGGATTTAAAGAGTGAATTGATTACATATTCAGTCGAATTAATAAGAAATAAAAAAATTTATAAAAAATTTAAAAATTAAATGTATCCTTTTTCAAAATTTTTGTGCTGTTCATAGTAGAAGAATTAAAAAATCTTCTATTATGGATTGCACATTGAAAATCAAATAAAATTTTTGTTAGATCATATAAGAACTGTGTTCTGGGTAGGTCAGCAACTATTCAGATTACCAATAAGAATGTTATCTTATTGAGAATGCGGTTTAAGATACTTTTGTATAGTCATAGAACGAGCGTAAAGTTATGAAGGTAGTCCATAATACTTTTATAATGGTGCGTCCCATGCAATGAGTACAAGCCAGAATTCTGGTTGGTGAAATTCCAATGTTGCTAGAAACAATAGCAGTCTAACAAAGAATAAAAACAAAAAGATACAATTTATTGGAGGCAAATAAAATGTTAGATATTATTTCAATGATTACATTTTTGTTTATATTTATTGGACTACCTATGATTTTAATAATTATTGGTGGTAACGATAAAACAGAAGAAGAACAAAGGTTAGAAGATAAAGAACAAATGGAATACTTAAGACAATATAGAGAGAAAAAATTAAATAAAAAAAGAAAATTTTGGAGGTAGGTATATGGAAAAAGAATTATATTCTTGGGAACAAGTTAGAGCTTATAGTATAATAGCACTACATAATTTACTTAATTCAGCTAATGATATCAATTTAAAGAACATGAAATTATTTATAGATCCTTTACAAACTTTATATGGCAAAGACGGAATTGTAGGAGTAGCTGAAAGATTGATAAATAATGAATAAAATATTTTTATAAACATTTGGGTTAGTATTTTAGTTTGTCAACTTATACTAACTCTTTTCTTTTGTCAAATGTGTAAATTTAAAATTTGTACCTTTGTAGCTAATAATTTCATGTGCTAGACTCCAGATATAAACAAAATTGCATTTTGCTTATACGAAATGGAGGTAATAATGTCATTTTTGAAATATCAAAAGCAAACACCAGAGTTTTTAAATAATTACTTAAAATATAAAGCTTTCATTGAGTTTAAATCAAAAACAACAATAGATGGAACATATTTTGATTTAAGAACTTTGTTAAGATATATTAAATTACTAAAAACAGATAAAAATAAAATATATACAATAACTATAGATGAATTCAAAAAAATATCTATTATAGATATAACTCTAGAAGATTTAAACAATATAACACCAAATAATCTAGAAAAATATATTATCTTTTTAAATAATATACTAGACAATGATATTAAAACTAGAAACAGAAAGTTAGCATCATTAAAGAAATTCTTTGAATATTTAGAAACCAATAATTTTATTAGTTTAAATCCAGCAAGAAATATGACATCAGGCAGAGTAGAAAAAAGAATTCCTAAACATTTAAGTTTAATAGAAAGTAAGCAATTACTTTCTAATATAATAAAATCTAATAATAGATTTAAAATAAGAAATTATGCAATTACTTGTGTATTTCTTAATTGTAGCTTGAGATTATCAGAACTAACATCTATTGATTTATCAGACTTAAAATTAGATGATAGTGAACAAACATTAAGGGTACATGGTAAAGGTAATAAGGAAAGATTAATTTATCTTAATGCAGCAGTTTGTGAGGCTATAATTTGTTATTTACAGGTTAGACCTTGTTTAGGAAAAGACAACAAAGACCATGATGCCTTGTTTATTAGTGGTCAAAATAAAAGAATTTCTAATAGAACAGTTCAAACTATAATAAAAGATGAACTTCTTGCTTTACTTGATGAAAATCCTTATAAAGAAAAATATCATACTCATACTTTAAGACACACAGGAGCTACATTACTTTATAATGAAAAAGATATAAATATATTTGTATTAAAACGAATACTTGGTCATGAATGTTTAGATGCAACTGAAATTTATACTCATATTTCAGATAAGAAATTAAAATATATAATGGAAAATTGTACTATATCAAGTATTTTAGAACGAAACGGAGGTCAAAGATAGATGAACGAAGAAAATAAAATCCCTAAATTTGTTACAGATTTAACAAATTATTTAATTGCTATAAAGAATCTATCACAAGTATATGTTAAAAATATGACAATAACAATAGGACAATTCTTAGAATTTATAAATATTCACAAACTAAAAAATAAATACGAATCTATACAAGAACTTACTTTAAATGATATAAGATCTTTAAATAATAGCGATATTTACAGTTTTATATATTTCTTGGCAGAATCACAGTACAAGATAAATTCAAGAGTTGTAAAAACAGAACATTTAAGAACATTTTTTGAATACCTATTTACTATACAACATACTATATTTAAAGAACCATTTAAGAAAATAAAAGCTGATAGAAAAATCGTTAAAAAGCTACCTAACTACTTATCATTAGACGAGGCTAAGAAGATGATAAATGTATATGCTAATAGTAAATATGGTTTAGAAATAAGGGATAATGCTGTAATACATTTATTCTTAAATAGTGGACTCCGTTTGTCAGAATTAAAAAACTTATCCATTGATGATTTAGACTTGGATAATGGCAAATTTTCTATAATTGGTAAAGGCAATAAGGAAAGAACTGGATATATTAACAAAATGACTAAAAAAGCAATAGAAGAATACTTAAGAATAAGAGATAATTTTAATCCTAAAACTAAAACCTTATTGGTAAGTAAATATGGGTCAAAAATGAGTTCTACAGCTATCGAAAAGATTATAAAAAAAGCTTATAAATTATCTGGAATTAATGATGAAAACTATTGTGTTCATACTCTACGACATACTTGTGCAACACTATTATATAGAAATGGTACTGATATTAGAACTATTCAAGAATTATTAGGACATGTTCAAATTGACACAACTGAAATATATACACATTTACATGACCAAGAAGTTATGGATGCAATGTTGGATCATCCTTTATCACAATATAAAATGGCAAATGCAGAGGCTTTTTGTGCATAATTTATTATAAAAAGGAGCTGATAAAACAATGGAAGATTATGAAAGAAAATTTGATAAAAATAAAATTCATTCTGTAGAATTAAATCTATTAGATGGACAAGTTGAACTTATTTTGAGAGCATTAGAATTATATGGTTATAATCTTGAATATATGCTTAACAGTAATGATGCTACAGATGAGCAAAAACAAGAGAAAATATCAATGTTAAAGTATACTTATGAACAAGTTTTAGCATCACAAGCTGAACAAATTGATACAAAAGCTAATAATATTGATAATTTGAATAGTTTGGGCAAGTTATTAAGTAATAATTTTGTTCAAACACAGCAAAAAAATAACTTAAAAGCTATATAGTATTTTTCATGTATACAAAGAAATAAGTAGGGAATAGGGGAATAGGCTATTTTTAGAAATGTATAAAAGTATAAAAAAGAAATTTAAAATATTAAAAGAAATTTTAAAACATAAAAATAAATACATAAAAAATTTATT
>URWN01000014.1 GCA_900551615.1 uncultured Clostridium sp. | reverse complement strand
ATCTATACATGTATATTGATAATAATTTATATCTTTTGTCATTCCTTCTGTTTTGTATTCTTTTGGTACATATTTTAATAGTGTGTCTAGTATCTTTTTTATTTTTCTTTTACTTGTACTACTTTTCCTTCTTCAACTTTTAAAACTTTATCAACATTTTCAATTGTAGCAGGTCTATGTGCGATAATAATTACTGTTGAATCTTTAGATAAATTATCTATAACTTTCTTTAATTGATTTTCACTTTCAACATCAATATTTGATGTTGGTTCATCAAATATATATATACTTGTTTCTTTTGCGATTGCACGAGCAAAAGCAAGTAGTTGCTTTTCTCCTTTTGAAAAAGAACTATCTTTGACCTTTTCATATATGCCATTTTCAAAATTTTTAATTTTATCATATAATCCAACTTGCTTTAATATATCAATTAACTTTTCATCTGAAATAGTATTATTATCATTTATTATAATATTTCTTTTTATTGTATCATCAAATATATATGGATTTTGTTGTATAAAAGATATATTTTTTCTTATACTTTCCAATGATATATCATCCATATTTTTCCCATCAAATAATATATTTCCAGAATTTATTTTATAAAATCCCAAGATTAAATTTATAATTGTTGTTTTTCCTGCTCCTGTTTCTCCAACCAATGCAACTTTTTCACCTTTATTTATAGAAAATGTTACATCTTCTAAAATCTTTTTACCCTCTATATATGAAAAATTAACACTTTTAAATCTTATATTTCCTTCTAACTTTTCTGCTATTTGTCCTTCGTAGATATTTTCTATATTCTCTTTTTTTTGTAATAAATCGTCTATTCTTTTTATTGAAACTTTTCCTTGTTGTAAATTTTCATAGTGATATAAAATATGACCTAATGGCTCAAAAAATTTATCTATATAGCTTACAACAACATAAATAATCCCAACATCAATTCCTGCTACTTTCCCTTGTATGCATAAATATATTATAATCGCAATTATTAAGTATTTAGTCATTGATTCTACAGGTTTTAAAGCACTTTGTACTGTAAAATAATTTCTTGATATATCTGTTTCCTCTTTATTATATTTATCTATTTCTTCTTTTCTTTCTTTTTGAATATTAAAAAGATTTATTGTATTTATTCCTGAAAATGCTTCTCCAAAATAATTATTAAGTTTTTCAGTATTTTCTATACTTTTTCTGTTATAATATTCCATTTTTTTACCTAATTTAAGTAATGCCACAACCAATATTAGACTACATATAACCATTATCAATGCAAAATAAATATTAATAAAGCACATTACTCCAAGAACTACTATTAAAAATATTCCAGCACTTACAAACATTGGCAATATTCTACCTATAAAATCTCCTATATTATTTATATCTGCAGTCATTCTTGTTATCAATGTAGATATATGCATATTTGAAAAAGTATCCATATTAAAACCAATTACATTTTTATAAGCTTCTTCTCTAATTTCATATGTTAATTCTTCTGTATTTTTGGCTAAAGATACATATTTTACATATTCCAAGAAAGCACATATTATTGAAAGAAGCATATATGCAATAACTATGCCTAATATTTTACTTGATATATCATTAAATGATGTTATATTTTCAGCTAAAGAAATTGCCTGTTTTATTATATATGGCAATAAAGTATTAATTAATGATGTTATTATCATTAATATGATGACAAACAAAAATTTATATTTATACTTGCTTATAAGACTTTTTATATTAAGCATCATATACCTCCTCTTCCATATTCATCTCAACTAGGGCTTTATTTTCTAATTTATATATTTTATCTGCATTTTTTATATCTTCCATCATACTTGAGATTATAACTAAAGTTGTTTTATTATTTCTATTATTCAAATTATCTATTACTTTTTTACGTGTATCTATATCTAAACCAGTAAATCCATTATCTATTATTAGTATGTTTGGATTTGTTATTAAATTTCTAGATAAAATTAATCTTTGCTTTTGTCCTCCTGATAGTTTAATACCATTATCACCTATTAAAGTATCATATTTTTTATCTAATTTTTCAATTGTATCAAATAACTCTGCTTTTTTAACGGCATCTTTAATATCATTTTTGTTATACTTTTTATATAGCTCTATATTATGTTGTATTGTATTATCATATATATAATCATCTTGCATAACATAGGCAAATTTTTCATAAAATGATTTTCTTTCAATATCATTTATATCTATATCATTAAAAAATATTTTTCCAGCAGGTATCTCATAAAATTTTGCAAGTATATTAGCAAGTGTTGTCTTTCCAGCTCCTGTTTTTCCTAATATTCCTATGAAACTACCTGATGGTATACTTAAATTTATATTTTCTAATATATTTTCTTTTTCACCTTCATATTTAAAATTCAAATTGTTTATTTGTATATCTGCATTTTCTGGCATTTTAGTATTTCCATCATTATTTGCATCTATATCATACAAAAATTGGATTCTTTTATATATTATTTTTATCATATTTGCTTTTTCTACTAAAAATCCAGCATATAAATAGTCTTTCATTACTTTTTGAATTATTGAATTAAAAGCAATAAATGAACCAATTGTAATACTTCCATTTACAACCAAATATAATCCAAATATACAAGAAATTGAAAATCCCAACCCTTGAAAAAAAGTTACTATTGAATTAATACTTGAAGTTATTTTATTGTACTCAATATTTTTATTTTTTAAATCATTATTTATTTCATTAAATTGTTTTAATGTTTCTTCCTCTGTAACATATGATTTTATTACACTAAATCCACAAAAACTATCATTTATATGTTTTGAAAGTTTGGCTTCTTCTTCTTTTTTCTCATATAACAATTTTTGAGCTTTAGCATTTTGTTTAAATATAAAGTATATAAACATTGGAAATGTTATAAATACAGCAATTGCAAGCGGTAAATTAACATATTTTACTGCAAAAATAAAACCAAAAACCGTAAATGATATTAATCTTATTAACTCAATCGTTCCGTGACTCATTATTGTCCAAATATAAGTAATATCATTTATTATATATGATACAAACTTTCCTTTATCAGTTTTATCAAAAAAGTCTATTTTTGCTTTTTCTAGTTTTTCTAATATATTATTTAAGATTCCTTGTTTTACTTTTCTACTAGTTGGAAATAGAACTCTTCTATATATATAATTTGTAACATATTGTACTAATAATATACTTATCAAAAACACTATATTTTTCTTTGTTTCAAAATCTATTCTTCCAACATTATTTATTATTGAATCTAATATTTTTCCAAATATTACAGGCTCTAATAAAGCAAATATTACATTAATTATATAAAATATAAAAAATGTCATATATTCTATTTTATATTTTTTTAATTGTTTTAAAATTAATTTATGCATCTTGTATTCTCCATTTCTTCTTTAATCCGACTTTATTTTAGCATAATCATCATATTTTTACAATAAAAATAAAATAAATAACGATTTCTCTATTTAATAAGATTTTTATAATTATATTTCAAATTCTTTTTCCTTATATTCTGCTTTAATATTATCTAATTGATTATGCAATTCTCTATTATCAGCCATTATTTTATCTCTTTCATTTTGATATTTTTCTGCTTTTTCTACCATTTTTGCTTGTCTTAATAATTCTTGGTGCATCGATAAATTATTTTTATATAATTCATTTATAATTGTAAAAAGCATTTTGAAGTTGTCTATAACTATCTTTAGCTTTCCAAAATTCGCTACAAGCTAATTTGCCAATGTCATTACCTTCTTTATCTTTGGTATGAACTACAGGTAAAAAAATTAAGTGCATATGTGGTGTTTCTTCATCCATATGCACTTTTACAGACATTATATATTGTTCGCCTAAATCTTTGTATTGAGTTACAAATTGATATGCAGTTTCAAAATATCTTTTTGTTTCTTCTTCCCCTATTGTTTCAAAAAATTCCTTATCAGAAGTAATTATATTTTTAAAGACTTGTTAACAATGTTTTATCATTGCTTATTTTAACTATTAAAATTTTTCTAACTTATTCATAACTTTTAAGAATTTTCCTCCACTTTCACAGTAGATTTTAGATTCATGACTTGTATTTCTTATATAGTCCATCTCCAGTAATTTTCTACATATTTTTTCTCCATGTATAGTACTTGCGTCTGCCATCACTTTTTCAATTCTAATATTTTTATCTATTAACAAATTAAATAGGATAACACAACCTTTTAGCAATGTAGTAATAACTTTATAATTATTCCTATATGCCTTATCAATTGATATCGAAGATAAGTATATATAGTAAGATTTATTATTTTCATATCTTTCTATTTGTTCATATACTACATCTGCTTCATTTATCCTATTTTCATATATATCTTCAAATATATCTTTCTTTAAAGGTAATACATTTACACTTGCTATAATTACATTGTGGCTATTTCTTATTCCTATACATGTCAAGTTGTTTTTTTGATACCATTTCATTACTTCTTCTGCTTCAGTGATATTTTCATTAGGAAAATAAGAATGTTCTATATCTTCCATAATTTTAAAATCTTTCAAATTAAATTTATAATCTATTTTTAATTGTTCCATAATACATATTCACAATATTTTACAATTATGCAAATCAAAAAAATTTATTTTTCATATAATATATAAATGTCGAAAGAAAGGAGGTTTTGTAGATTTTGGAATTAGAACATAAAAAAATAGGTTTTGTTTTAACTGGTTCATTTTGTACATTTAGTAAAACAATTCCTAAAATAAAAGAATTAGTTAAAATGGGTTCTGAAGTTATTCCAATAATGTCTTATAATGCATATAACTTAGATACTAAATTTGGAAAAGCTGAAGATTTTATAAATGAAATTGAAGAAATTACAGGCAAAAAAATTATTCATACTATACAAGATGCCGAACCTATTGGTCCAAAGCACTTAACAGATATTATGGTAGTAGCCCCCTGTTCTGGTAATACTATGGCTAAACTTGCAAATGATATTATTGATACTCCTGCTACTATGGCTGTTAAGTCTCACTTAAGAAATAATCTGCCTGTTGTTATTGCTCCTTCTACTAATAATGCATTAAGTCGGTAATGCTTCTAGTATTGCTGCTTTACTTAATAGAAAGAATTATTATTTTGTTCCTTTTAGGCAAGATAATCCTATTACTAAGCCACGTTCTGTTGTTTTTGATTTTGATTATCTTATAAAAACTATTAAAGCTGCTCTGGATGGAAAACAAATTCAACCAATATTACTATAAAAGGCACATCCTTTTGATGTGTCTTTATTATAATTATTTTATTGGTTTATTTTTTACTAAAAAACTCTAGTGTCTCAAAATCTCTTTCAATTCTTCATTACGTTTAACTTTTTTAGTAGTTGTCTTAATAAGTTCCTTATCTGTCAAAATCATATTCATAATATGTTTATATCTAGGAACAGTAGTATTAACCTCATTTTTTATTCTATCCCAAATAATATCTCTAATCTCTTCAAAAGAAATATCACCATATTTTTGTTTAACTTCATCTTTATTATACACAACCTTAACAGAAAGTTTTACATCATTTTTATCTTTTTCATCAGGCATGCCAAATACCATACACTCTTCTACTAAATCTATTCTATTAACTAAAGTTTCAATTTCTTCTGGAAAGATTTTTTTACCATTTTTAAGAACTATCATATTCTTTTGTCTACCTGTTATAAAAATAAATCCATCTTTATCAATGTAACCTAAATCACCTGTATAGAACCAACCATCTTTAAGGACATTTTTAGTCTCTTCTTCATTTTCATAATATCCAAGCATTACATTTGGTCCTTTTGCTCGTAGTTCTCCTATACCATTATCATCTTTATTAACAATTTCAATTGTTACATTTTCCATAGGAATACCTATTGAACCTGTTCTTGATTTATACATATTCTCCGCTGCTATAACTGGTGATGTTTCTGTAAGCCCATACCCCTGAACCATGTCTATTCCTAAATCTATAAATCCCTTTTGAATCTTAGGATCTAATGGTGCACCACCTGAAATTACAAACCTCATTTTGCCACCTAATTGATCTATTATTTGTTTAAATAGTTTTCTTCTAATATCAATATGGAATTTTAATAAAAAGTTACTTACTCTTATTGCATTTTTTATTAATTTGGTTTTTCCTTGTTTATCTATTTCCTTTACTACTTTATTATAAATTGCTTCTACCAATAGTGGTACACCGACAAATAAAGATACTTCATATTCTTTTAAGTTTTGTGCAACATATCTTAACCCATCTGGGAATGATGTTCTAACACCACATGCTAACATTACAATCAGACATGTTGAACCAAATATATGATGCATTGGTAAAAATGCTAAATTTGAATCTGTACTTCTGATGTCTTCAACTCTTTGCATTGCATACACATTTGATGCGATATTTTTTTGTGATAACATTACTGCTTTTGATTTTGATGTGGTTCCTGATGTGAATAATAAAATATTCATTACATTTTCATCTATTTTTGCTGATATATATTCTTTGTTTCCTTCTTCTAATAATTTTTGTCCTTCTTCTTTTAATGTATGTATATCATCATATCCTGCTAGTTTTGACATACAAATATATTCTTTTACATTTGTATTATTTCTATTTTTTATTTCCTCTATTTTTTCTATGTATTTTTCGTCAAAATAAATTGCATCTGTTTTACTTCTTATTAATGAATTTTCTAATTCATCTACTTGTAAATCTTTGTCTAATGGAACTGATATTATCCCACCTAACAAACTTGTCAAGTGCCCTAATGCCCATTCATATCTATTTCGCCCTAAAATAGCTATTCTTTTGTTTTTTAATCCTATACTGTATAATTTAGTGCCTAATGCGTTTATTTGTTCTAAAAGCATTTTATAAGTTATATTTTCGTATGTTTTGTCTTTGCCTTCTTGGTGTTTTACTATAAATGCTATATTATTTTCATATATTTTTGCAGAGTTGTATATAAGCTCTTTTATATCCTTAAATTCTTGGACTATTTTTTCTTTTTTCATTATTTTTCTCCTTGTATTTATTGTAGCTAAATTATATCATATTAGCTTTATAAATAATACACTATTTTCTAAAATTTGTCACTAGTCTTGATGGTCAGTTATTATTTAAAGTATTTTTGCATAATCATTAAAGAGGTGAAAACATTTGAGACAAAAAAGTAAATTATTTTTGATAAACGGAACAATTTTAACAAGTACAGCACTACTAATGAAATTTGCTGCACTTATTTTTAATATATACATATCAAATCAAATAGGATCAGAAGCGGTTGGAATTTTTAGCTTAGTAATGGCCGTATACCTATTTTTTATAACAGTAGCAACATCTGGGCTAAATATTGCAGTAACTGTTATAGTATCTGAAAAGTTTGCTTTAAATAAAAATAAACAAGCTATAAAAGCAATTCGAACATGTATATTCTTTAGTTTAATCTTAGGGATTACTGCAGGTGGACTAATTCTACTTTTTTCTGATTTTATTACAAATAAATGTCTTCATAATATGGTATCTTCAAAACCATTATTTTACATAGCTATAGGTTTACCTTTCATTGCAATGTCTTCGTGCATTAATAGCTATTTTACATCTATTAGGAAAGCATACAAAAATGCAATTACTCAAGTTTTTGAATTTACAATCAAAATGATTGCAACAATAATACTATTAAAAATAAATATTGCTAATGGCGTAGAAGCTATATGTATTTCACTAATTTTAGCAGATGTAATTTCAGAAGTTTGTTCATTTACGCTAATTTTTATTTTATATATAATTGATATTAAGTTAAAAAAGTTAGAAGAAGTTCGATCTTTTGGGCAAAGACTCAATATTTTAAAGATTGCATTTCCAGTAGCCATAACATCATATATACGCTCTGGGCTTTCAACATTAAAACAATTAATTATACCTACAAGGCTTGAAAAATCTGGTATTTCATGTAGCAATGCTCTTTCTCAGTATGGTATGATTAATGGAATGGTTTTACCTGTTATAACATTCCCTACTGTTCTTACCGATTCATATAGTATGCTATTAATACCTGAATTTTCTACATATGTAGCACAAAAAAATTATAAGGCTATTAATTTTATTGCAAATAAGATTTTTAAGATTACATGTAGTTTTTCTATGTGTATTTGTAGTATATTTTTTATCTTTTCAAATGAACTGGGCATGGCAATATATAATAATGTTGAAATTGGATACTTTTTTAAAGTTTTCACTCCTTTTATCTTTTTCATGTATATGGATCACATTATAGATTGTATATTAAAAGGATTGAACAAACAGTTTGGTGTTATGTGTTGTAATATTTTAGATTTAAGTATTACTACATGCTTTATTTATTTTTTGCTCCCTATTTTAGGAATTAAAGGATATGTTCTTTCCATCTTTTTTAGTGAAGTTTTAAATTTTAGTATTAGCCTTTTTCAGTTATTTAAGTATTCTAAAATTAAGCCTAATTTGATAGATTGGATTGCTGTTCCTTTGTTTTGTAGTTTAGTTAGTTTTTTTGTTTTAAGTGTTTTTCGTTTTAATTTTGTTAATCTTATTGTTAATTTAATTTTTAATATTTTACTTTTTGTTTTGGTTTATGTTGTTACTTTTTTTATTATAAATATGTCAAAAATAAAGAAGTAGTTTTCTACTTCTTTATTTGGACTTTTTCTTCATTCATTTCTTTTTCACCATTATATTCATTAACTAAATATAAAGGTCTATTTTTTGTTTCATTAAATATTCTTCCTAAATTTAAATAATTTTTTAAACATCTTCCAAAATTTACTGTTTTTTATTTCTTCAAGTTCTTTTAATGTTTCATTGTATTTTTCAATATACTGTTCTAATTCTTGTTCTTTTTCTTTTAAGATTTTATCATTCCAATTTTCTCTTCCAATGTAATAATCTTCTGTCTTTTGTCTTGCTTCCCATCCTCTATCTATTTCTTTTTGCATCCATGTATGCATATATTGTAATTCACTGATTAGTACTTTCATGATTTCATTTCTATCTAATTCATTTATAGGATTGTTTATTTTTTCGATATCTTCTACCTCATAAATGTTGTCCTTTATATTTCTATTTACATACAACCATTCATAATTTTTATCTACTATTTTCTCAATCTCTTTGTTTTTTAATAAATTGACCTGTTTGGCAACTTTTGCATAATCCTTTTTTCCATTTTCTATATCTTGGAAATTAGTACAAGAAAATCTTTCTATATTATCATTTGTTATTATTCCTTGGAAATCATCATTTCCTGTAATAATTGCTATTCTTTTCATTGCAATTGCTTCTTGCACACATCTAGCAATTCCTAATACAATACCATTTTGTTCCATAATATCTCTAATGTCATTACGTGCTCCTAACATATCACATTCAATCTTTAGTTCTTTTATTTGTTCCTCTACTTTTTGTCTTTGACTTCCATCTCCAACAATTGTGAGCTTAGCCTCTGGGTTTATTTTTTTATATTCAGCAAACCATCTTAAACCATTTATAACACCATTTTTCTTATCTTTTTCAAATCTCGAAATCAATAAAACTTTATTTATATTTATTGGGCTATTGCTTTTAAACTCCTGAAAATCTATACAATTAGGTATAACCTTATATTTGTCTTCTTCTAATTTGAACCTTTTCATATTTTCTTTTTTTGATGTTTCCTGAATTGTGATGATTTTTGATGCCAATCTATAATATAAAGTTTGAAATTCTAAGCCCATATTTCCTATCTGTAATTCCTCATCATATACTCCTGTAATTCCATGATGTACATATGCAACATATGGTGTATTTGTTAATACACATGCAGAAAAAACAGATGATACACAATCAACTTGATGTATATATACCAATTTTATATTATATTTTTCGATAATATTTTTTACAAATTCAATTTTTTCTAAATTATAGCTTTCTCGTGATTCGTATTTAAAGTCTATAAATGTAACACCAGGTATTTGATTTAATTTTTTAGCATAAAAACCACTTTCGGCTAAAACATATATTTTATATCCTCTTCTTGAAAATTCTCTTATTTGAGTTATACATGCAGTTTCAATTCCTCCTGCTCCAAGTTTTGCATGACATATCAAAATATTATATTTTCCGTTTCATCTTTTCTCCTTGTTTTTATTATTTTACTTTTTTTCTTAATTTTAAATATTGTTTTATACTTAATAATAAAATTATTTTACGCAACATTTGTCTTATATTGTTTGCTTTGATATTTTTAATCATTTTTCTTTTCTTTATTTCTTTAATGTATTGGTTTTGGTCTTTTTTCTCTAATGTTTCTGTTTTTAATAAAATTGCATTTGTATAATATGTCTTTAAATAATCTGCTGTCTTTTTATTAATATTATGTTTTTCTATTTTTACTAATGCCTCATCATATTGTTTTAATGCATCATAAGCTTTTTTCTTTGTTTTGCCATAGTTATTATTTCTTGTTATACTTCCATTTGATTGAACATATTCATAGCCATAAAAACCAATTGATATCATTGTTTTAGCAAGAACAATGACAAATGGTATAAGTCCAAAATCTTCATGCTCAGTTCCTACATTAAATAGTAATTTGTTACGCATAAATATTTCTTTTTTTATTATGTATACACATGGAGAATCAAGTAAAACATCTAAAGCATATAAATTTTCAAATCCTTCTTCACCAGTTGTTGTCTCAAATATAGGGCCATCAACTTTTTCTAAAATATTTCCATTCTCATCAATTCTTTGTAATTTAAATTTTATAAGTTCTATGTCTTTTTTCATATATTGTTTTATAATACTATATAAATTAGTATCTATGTAATCATCTGAATCTAAAAACATTATATATTGTCCTTTTGCCTTTTTTATCCCATAATTTCTAGTATCAGCAACCCCAGTATTTTGCTTTTTATAATATGAAATTGTTTGAGAATTTTTTTCTTTATATTCTTTTATTATTTTATCAGATGAATCCTTGCTTCCATCATTTATAACTACAATTTCTAGTTCATCATCTTTTTGTTGTAAAACAGAATCTAAACATCTTCTTAGTGTTTTTTCAGCATTAAATACTGGAATTATAATACTTAACTTTATCAATATAATCTCACATCTTTCTATTTATATAAATGTTTTTAATAGTTCACCTAATGGTTTCTTTTCATTTAATCTTTTTATTGTTTCTGCAAATAATGGTGCAATTGATACGACTTTTATTTTATCAATTTTCTTTTCTTCTGGTAATGGTATTGTATTTGTTATAACAAGTTCTTGAATTGGAGAATTTTGTATTCTTTCTATTGCCGGACCGGATAGTACTCCATGTGTACATGCAGCATATACAGATTTAGCCCCAAATTCTTTTAGTACTCTTACTGTTTCCATCATAGAACCTGCTGTATCTATCTCGTCATCGAATATAATTGCATTTTTTCCTTTAACATCGCCTATAATAGTTGTTCCTATTGCTTTGTCGTTATTTCCATCTCTTCTTTTATCAAGCATTGCTATTGGACACCCAAAAAACTCTGAGTATTTATATGCTTTTTTTGAACTTCCTGCATCTGTTGCAACTATTACCTTATTTTCAAGTTTTTTGTCTTCAAAGTATTTTTCTAAAAGTCTTTCTGCTGAAAGTCTATCACAATTAATATTATTAAAATATGCTTGTATTGCTGGGTTGTGTAAATCACATGTTATTACTCTTGTTGCTCCTGCTGCTTCTATTAATTCTGCTAATAGTTTTGCAGTTATTGGTACCCTAGGTTGGTCTTTTTTGTCTGATCTTGAGTATATATAATATGGTAATACTACATTTATATTTCTTGCAGATGCTCTTTTTACAGCATCTATAGTTATTAATAATTCCATTATTCTTTCATTTACAGGTGGTGTATTACTTTGTATTAAATATACATCATAATCTCTAACTGTTTCTAATATTTGAACAAAATTGTTGTCATTTTTAAATTTCATTCTTTCAATTTTTCCCATAGGGACATCTAAATATTCACATATTTCTCTTGTAAATGGTTCTGTTTCTTTACTACAAGCAAATATTTTAATCTTTTCCATTTGTATCAAACCCTTTCTATAACTACATATACCATTTTTGCTTTTTCATTAAATTATTAGTATTGAACAATTGTTTTTAAAATTTCTTTATTTGTTAATTTTTTATTTTTATTACTCGTTACCTCCAAAATTATTGCATTATCATTTTTATATGATTCTAGTTCTTGTGTTGGGTCCATATCTTCAAATGGATATTCTGTAATCTCTCCAGAAATGTAGTCTCTTTCATAAGCTATCCCTGTCATATTAATTATATAAAGTTTATTTGATTTTTGCATATTTCTTAGTTCATTTGAATATAAACCATTTTCTGTATTATCTATTTTTAAATATCCATCATTATCTATACTAAAATTTGTTATTCCATTATTTTTTAATAATTTTGAAAAACTTTCTCTTGATTGTTTGGAAACCCATATTCCACTATATTTAGGTGCCTTTTCTAACAAATTGTTTAATTCTTCTTCCTTAGGCAATGCATTTTTTATAATTCCTGCCAAATCAACTTCATATTGGACATTTTCTTTTATTTGCAATATCTTTCTTCCATCTTTTTCTTCGTCAACATAATAAATGTCATCATTTCCTTTTGCCTTTATTTCATTTTTCATCTTTTCTAATTCTTCAGGTGAAACTTCTACTATTCTATTTTCTGGTATTATTTCTTCTATTTGATTACTTGCATTTTCTAAATTAGAAATCGCATTATTTTGATTTCCTATATTTCCGAATATTATTATTTGCTTGACTATTGATTTTTTTATTATTAACAATAAAAAAAACTGACATTATAATTATTATTACTAAAATTATAATTATTATCCAATAGTGTTTTTTCATACTTATTCTCCTCGTAAAATTTTATTTGTTTTTCTTTTTACTATTAACTATTATTAATACGATAATAAATAATACTACTGCAATTGATATTATTGTAACCATTTTATTATCTTTGCTTTCTGTATTTGTATTAGTAATTTCATTAATATTTTGGTTGATATTTGTATTGCTAATTTCATTATTTTTTTCAGTAATATCAGAAATTGTATCTGTCACCTTATTTTCTGTTTGTTCTTCTCTTTTTTGTTCTTCCTCTATTTCTTTATTATAATTAAATTCATATTTGTTATTAGCTTGTTCTGAATAATGTTCTTCTTGATTTTTACTTTCTTCAACTGTAAAACCTGCTTGTCCTGTGCTAGATGGAGGAACTGGAATATCTACCAGTCTTCCATCTTCTTCATTTGCATATGTAAAATTATATAAACTACATCCTAAAATTGTTACCATAGTTATAATTACTAATTTAAATATTTTTTTCATTTTTAAGTTTCTCCTCATATTAATTAATTTGATTTTTGTAAATAATTCGTTGCTACATAGCCTTTTAATCCATTTGTTAAAACAACTTCATCCCATATAAAACCGTTTGCTGTAGCTTTTCCTTTTACTGTACGTGTTCCTACTGTCCCATCACTTAAATATGCTATTGTATCATAAGTTGTTCCTGGTCCTTTTCTAAGCTTTACTCCTGAACCATCATTAGTTTTAACTACTACTTTTTCTCCACTTACTGTTTGGCTTCCACTACTTCCTGTTGGTTTGCTTGCTGGTGATTTTGGCATATTCTCAAAAACAGGGATTACAAATTTGATCTTATTATTTAATGTTCCTGTACTTACATAAGCACTTCTAAATGTTCTTGCTTCACTATATGCTGCAGATAAATTTTGCATATATTGGTGATTGTATAATCCTCCACCACTTGCAGGATTAACATCAAATTTATTTAGATACAATGTATTTTGTTTTTTATCTATATAATTACTTTTTAACATTTTAATTCCGCCTTCTAAGCCTTTTTGCATTGTATCCCAACCTTCTTTTTTGGCATATTCTAAGGCTGTTGCAACATCATTTCCTACAACTGCTCCTATATTAAACGGATTATAATATTTTTTTCCATTTCCTCCGTCCATATTAATAGTAGCTGATCCATTTTTGCCTTGTTCTTGAAATAATCTTGCTATAACATAATATGGATTAATATTTTTATTTTGGCAAGCTTTTCTAATATTTTCTGCATTTTTCTCTAAAAATGTCCCATTTACTTGGTATTGTATTGAATTAAGTGTTGCTCCACTACTTGCATAATTACCTAAATCTACAAATTGGAAAATATCAACATCATTTAAGAAATTTCTTGTATCCATAAAATATGCTATTCCATTATATGATGCTGAAGCCCAAACACCACTAACATATGGATTTGATGCAATCCAGTTTCCACCATATGTAGGAGTATATACTAAGTTTCCTTGTTTATTTGCATATTGATATTCGCCCTTTACCGCTGTATAGAAGTCTAGATTTGTATATAATATTTCAAATTGCCAATTTGGATGTGCTGCTGCAACTTTGTCAAGTGCTTCTGCTACACCCGGATATTTTGCTGTATTTATATTAACACTAATATTTGTTTTAAATAGATAAAGCATTTGTCTATTACTACTTTTTTGTTTTGCCTCTAGAATAATTTTTGAGCCATTTTCTATTTTGTTTTGTACAGTAATTGCTAGATCTTGTCTTGCTACTGGTGAAATTACCCATCCATTTATTTTAGTATCAACAATCATCCACATTTGCCCAATTTCGCCTTTATAGTCATCTTGTACTATTTCTATACCATTTTTTATGTTATTTCCTTTTACAGTTAGGCTTTTCCCTGAGTGAGCAACTGTAATTTTATAATACCCATTTACATATTCTAGATTAAATTTTTGTGCTCTAGAATTACCATAGTTCCATATATCAACTTTAGCATTATTAGCTTGGCTACTTCCTGCTACTTCTATTGCTTTACTACTATTTGCACCAATTGCTAATTCATATGTTCCATTTGCAATTGTTTTTGTAACATTTGGCGCTTGAACCAAATAGAACATTTGATTATTATTGTTTCGTGTTTGTGATAATATTATTTTTGAACCATTTTGTATTGAACCTTTAACAGTTATACATAAACTTGGATTAGCCAAAGGTGAGATAATCCAACCATTTTTCTTACTATCTTTTACTAGCCATTTTTGACCATCACTTCCAGTATAATCTGATTGTACAATTTCTGTTCCTTCTTTTATACTATTATTTTTAGCTGTCAAACTTTTTCCTGTGTGAGTAACTGTGATTTTATAATATCCATTTACATACTCAAATTTGAATTTTTGAGCAGCTGCATTTCCGTAATTCCATATGTCTACTGTTGCATTATTATTCTTATTACTTCCTGATACTTCTAATCCCTTATTAGAATCTGCACCAACTAAGACTTCATAAGTTGAATTTTCTTTAGTTTTTTCAGAATTGTTTAAATTATATATATAGTACATTTGATTACTATTGTCTCTTGTGTTGGATAATATCATCTTTGAGCCATTTTGTATTGAACCTTGGATTGTTATAGCTAAACTTGGATTAGCTAAAGGCGAAATTACCCATCCATTTTTATGTGAATCTCTTAATATCCATTTTTGACTATTATTTCCAGTATAATCTGCTTGTACTACTTCTGCTCCTTCTTGTATACTATTGTTTTTTGCTGTTAAACTTTTTCCTGTATGCATTGCTGTTATTTTATAAAAACCGTCTTGATATTCAAAATAAAATTTTTGAGCTGGAACATTTCCATAACTCCATATATCAACTTTAGCATTATTGTCTTTGCTACTTCCTGCTACTTCTACTGTTTTACTTGAATCTTTTCCTATTGCTATTTTATATACTCCGTTATTTTTAACTTTTTCTGTTTGTGCATAACTATTTGTTACTATTAATGTTAATATTGAAATTATCATAATAGCAATAAAAATAATTTTAGTTTTTTTCATTAGTCCTACCTCCTCATATTAATATTTTTTTAATAAGTTAATTGTTGCTTTATTAAATTTGTCAACATATTTTTTACTTACCAATTCATTATGGCTTTTTACTTCTGGTAATTCTAATAACATAGATTTTGTTTTTGGTATAGTTCTTGCCCATTGAATTAAATATCCTTTACCGTATGTGTTTATATGTTTACTAATTCCAAATTCATTTCTATACAAACTTCCTATTTCATTATTTCCTACAGTTTCATTTAGCCATCCATGCACATCTATAACAATATTTTGAGTTCCCGTATTGTTTAATATAAAATCTCTTAATGATTGTGCTTCATATGCTTGAAGTGGTGCTGTTCCATTATAATTTCTTTCTGAACGTAAACTTGTATAACCCACAGGGAAGCATCTGTTCATATCAATTCCCTTATGTCCATTTGCCCAACTATATACTGTAGTACGTCCAGGTCCATCATTTGTCCATCCACTATATTGTCCATCAGGATTTGAAAGTGGTAAAATATATACAGTCCATTTTTGAATTAAATCGTCTGACATATTGCTTTTTAAATAATTGTAAAGTTCATTTGCCATATATGTTAATTCAGAACCATCTTTACTGTATGAGTCTTCAAATCCATGTATAGAATAGTTTAGAATCAAGTGTTTTGTTCCTGTTCCTATTTTATAATATTTTAGATATGAACCACCAGTTCCTTTATACATCAATCCAGATTTTCCATAAAGCCCTTCTTTTATTCCTTTATTGATTGGCTCCATTATATAAAGCATTTGATTATCATTATCTTGTGTTTTTGACAATATAATTTTTGAACCATTTTGTATTGAGCCTTGTACTGTTATTGCTAAATTTGGATTACTTATAGGTGATATTATCCAGCCATTTTTATGTGTATCTCTTAAGAGCCACTTTTGACTATTATTTCCAGTATAGTCTGCTTGTACTATTTCTGTTCCTTCCTGTAAAACATTATTTTTAGCTGTCAAACTTTTTCCTGTATGTTTTGCAGTTATTTTATAATATCCATTTATATATTCAAATTTATATTTTTGTGCTTCAGCATTTCCATAATTCCATATATCTATTTTAGCATTATTATCTTTACTGCTTCCTGCTACCTCAATAGTTTTATTTGAATCTTTTCCAATTGCTAATTTATATGTATCATCTTTATGAGTTCTTTCGTTATTAGTTATATTATATAAATATAACATTTGGTTATCATTATCTTTTACATTAGCTAAAACAATTTTTGAACCATTTTGTATATTGCCCTGTATTGTTATTGCCAAATTTGGATTACTTAAAGGAGATATAATCCAACCATTTTTATGTGTATCTCTTAAAATCCATCTTTGACTATGGTCCCCTGTGTAATTATCTTGCACAATTTCAGTTCCGTCTTTTATATTTTTACCTTTTACAGTTAAGTTTTTTCCTGTATGCATTGCTGTTATTTTGTAATATCCATCTTGATATTCAAAATAAAATTTTTGTGCAGGTACATTTCCATAATTCCATATATCTACTTTAGCATTATTTTCTTTACTGCTTCCTGCTACCTCTAAAGTCTTGCTAGGTTTTTTTCCTACTGAAATTTTATATATTCCGTCTTTTTGATATGCTTCTTCTTTATTTATATTAAATATATACAACATTTGATTATCATTATTTTTTGTTTTTGATAATATTATTTTTGAGCCATTTTGTATATTATTTTGTACTGTTAATGCAAAATCTGGATTATTTAAAGGTGATATTGTCCATCCATTTTTCTTAGTATCTTTTAATAGCCATTTTTGTCCATTACTTCCAGAATAATCTGCTTGGACAATTTCTGTTCCTTCTTGTATACTATTATTTTTTACTGTTAAACTCTTTCCTGTGTGCATTACCATTATTTTATAAAATCCATTTTGATATTCAAAATAAAATTTTTGAGCAGGAACATTTCCATAGTTCCATATATCTACTTTAGCATTATTTTCTTTACTGCTTCCTGCTACCTCAAATGTTTTACTTGGTAGTTTTCCTATTGCTATTTTATATATTCCATTTGAATGTGTTTTTGTGTTTGAATTATTACTATTTGTTTTTGTTTGATTTGTTGTATTTGCATAAATCTCGATATTAAAAAAGTTTATTATTAACACAAATAAAACACTAATTATTGTTAATCTTAAAGTACCTTTCATTGCTATTTTATCCCCCTTGTAAAAAATATTTATTATTTTGGCATTTTTTTATATTCTTCTTCAATAACTAACACAATTCTACCATAAGAATCTATATTTTTCAATACAAAAAACACAAGTTATATTATTTACTTGTGTTTCCAAAACTTTCCTTTTAATATATACAAATATATAAATTTTCACCTTCAAAAATAAGCTGTTCATCATTATATGAATCCCAATCATTTTCTAAAAATTTATTGCTTACTTCTTCTGGGACTTCAACATTATTATATGCTTTTGAAGTATATGCAGTTAATACTTCTTTAACTGCCCAATCTGTTCCCAAACTTCTTACGTCAAAGCATCTTAGTGCAGGCTGTCCACTATAATACATAGTATACTTTTTATCAAATCCTGTTCCTATATTTTTAATCTCATATCCAGTTTCTTTTTCATAAGCTTCTATTTTACTAATAATGTGTTTTGCTATAGTTTTTTCTATTTGATTTGTAATTAATGTATTTGATGATGCAACTACCATATATATTGAATTTCCGCAAAAATTCAATAATGCAATTATTGTTAATATTGATAACAATATTTTGTTTTCTTCTGCTTCACATCTAACAACTAAATATAGAATAAGAATTCCTATAACTGAGCCAAAACACATTGCCATTCTTGGTTCTATATATTGTGATTCAACAGGTGTAGCAAGTATTGGTATTAGTGGTATTAATATACTTAAAACTATCAAAACCACATATTCTAAAATCATAAAATAATTTTTCTTATTTATTAGATTTATAATAAATATTATCATCAAAATTATAATAAATGTTAAATACCAATATTTAGGTCCTATTCCAACATTATAAATTAATATATCTTCACCAAATTTGCATATAGTATCAAATATTATTTTTATTGAAGGAATTTCAAATTGTCTAAATGGATTGTTTAATATTTTGTCAAAAATTTTAACTCCAACAAAATTTACAATCATTGCAAAGCCATATATTAATGCAATTATTATAGTGTCTTTTATTATTGCTTTTATATTCCCTTTATTTTTGATAGAAATTAATACCAATGCAAGTAACACAAAAATTGAACTTGTTACTTGATAAAAAAGACCAGAAAGTGTAATTAAAATTACACTTAAAATGTATCTATATTTTTTATCAGTTGCCAATATACATGAACCTAATATTGCAAATAAAATTCCGAATGGCATTGTTCCTACTTCAACAAATAAAAGTCCTTCTGCAGTACAAAAATTAAAAACTATTATAAATGATACTACACCAATTAATATATTATAAAATATTGATTTCTCTTTTTTTATAAATTTTATAACAAATCTATATAAAACAAACCAAGATATTGCCATAACAAAAGTTAAGACTACTCCCATAAAAGATAGTTCTTTCCAAAATGGAATATCTAATTTTAAAAATATCCACAATATAAGTGCACTAAATATTCTATTTGAAGCAAGAAAATGTTTTATATAATAATCATAACCATATGCATTTACCCAATACGCATCTTGAGAAAAATGTGGTTTTAAAAAGTTACAACATATTATAAATGTGAATGCTAACATGCCTACAAAAACAAATATATTTATTTTATTTTTTAAAATGTATTCTTTTAAATTATTAATATCTATTTTTCTTTTTTTATTCATAGCAACTCCTTTGTTACATTTCTTCTGCAAATTTCTTTTGTAATTTATGGAATATAAAATATCCTATAAAACATAACGCAATACTAATTACAAAAACAATTCCTAAAGCCATAAAATCTGGTGATTGTTTGTAGTAGAATATATTTCTATATCCATTTATTATATATGTCATTGGATTGTATTTAATAATCCATTGAAAACTTTCTGGTATTTGTCCTGGTGCATATACTATTGGTGTTGCATAAAATAATAATTGCAAAGCAATTCCTATAAAGTGTTGTAAATCTCTAAAATATACTGTAACGCTTGAAACTATAAAAGAAATTCCTATTAGTAAAAAATATTGAACTAGTAATACTATTGGATAAAATATTATATATTTACTAATTCCAACTCCATATCCAAGTACGAAAGCAATTATTATTATTGTTGATATAATAAAGTTTACTGCCTCACTCGTAACTACTGATATTGGTAAAATTTCTCTTGGAAAATATACTTTTTTTACAATATTTCCATTTTCAATTATGGTAAATGATGTTCTTGATATTGCTGTTGAGAAAAATGTCCATGGTATTAATCCACAACAGATAAATACTGTATAATTTTCTATTCCTCCTCCTCTCATAAGAAGTGGGAAAACTAATGCATAAACAGCAATTTGTAAAAGTGGGTTTAAGAATGACCACATTACTCCTAATATAGAATTTTTATATTTTCCTCTTACATCCTTACTTATACTTGTTTTTAATAATTCTCTGTATTCATACAAGCCTTTAAAAAATCCCATTACTAATATTCCTCCTATTTTGTCTCTTCTATATATTTTTCTATAATAGCATTTGTGTCACCATCCATTTTGATTATCCCATTACTAAGCCATATAGATCTGTCACATAATTCTTGTGCTGAACCCAGGCTATGTGTTACAAATACCATTGTTTTGCCCTCTTTTTTTAGCTCTTTCATTTTGTTTATACATTTTGCTTGGAAGTGTTGGTCTCCTACTGATAATATTTCGTCAACTAATAAAATATCTGCATCTACATTTATTGCAACAGCAAAAGCTAGTCTCATAAACATTCCTGATGAATATGTTCTAACTGGATTGTCTATATAATCTCTTAACTCTGAAAATTCTATTATTTGCTCTAATCTGTCATCTATTTCTTTCTTTGTTAATCCAAATATTGAAGCATTAAAATATATGTTTTCTCTACCTGAAAAATCAGCATGAAACCCTGCTCCTAACTCCAATAAAGAAGTTAGCTTTCCACGTGTTATTATTTTTCCTTTATTCGGATAAATTATTTTTGTCATAAGTTTTAACAATGTTGATTTTCCACTTCCATTTACTCCTATTAAAGCAACTGCTTCACCCTTTTTTATATTTAAATTAATTCCTTTTAATACTTCTCTTATTTCTTTTCTATTTCTTTTCCAAAAAAGAAGTTTTTCTTTTATACTATTCGCTTTATCTAAATACACATCAAATGTCTTATAAACATCTTGTACTTCTATTGCATATTCTTCTTCATTTTTCACTTTAGTTTACCTCCCTTTTCTAAAGATTTCTCTCATTCTTCTTTTAAATGTTGGTCTGTCATATAAAATATAAAATATAAGTCTTACTAGTTTGCTATGATGTTCTAAGTCTACAACATTATTATAGTCTAGATAACTATTGTTTGTAGCTTGTAGGTTTCCTTTATTTGTTAATATATTCATATTTCTTTGATTTTTGTTTTTTCTTTCTATTAGCCAATCTTCAGTAATTGGTTTTACTTCTTTTGTTCTTATTGTATCTTCAAATCCGATTGAGTTAAACATCTGCATATCAATGGCTTTTGAAGAATTTATATATGCCATAAATGGTAAAGAAATATAATAATCTTGATAATATAGTTTTTTATATTCTTCTCCAAATATCTGTAAAACATCTTGTACAAATTGTTCTGCTGCTTTTTGCATAATACTAATTATACATCTTTCTTGATATGTTTTTTTATTTTTTTCAAGAATTGGTTTTACTTCTTCTCCTGTTAAGTCATATCCTATTGTAGATGGTGCTAATTCTGAAATTATAGATTCATATGCAAAGCCTGTAACTGATGGTTTTGCTTCAAAATATGTGTTCAAATTATATCCTGCTACATTTGAATATTTAATTGCTTCATCTTGATTTATATTTAGAAAATAAGTATCTATAGGTTTTCCACATAAAACTGATAAATATAATTCTGGTCTTCCGCTATATCCCAAATCAAATGTTGCTGACTTGTCTTCATAATATTTTCCGAAAAATTCTCTTAATTTTTTAGTCTTTATATTATTTTTTTCTTCGTCAAATAATTCATTTATTATTATTTTTACAAGTTTGTTAAATTTTTGTTTTGTTTTTATGTCTTCTTTATATTTTATTCCATTTTTTTCTATAATATCTTTTATTTTTTCTTCTGGATAATCTTTTAAGCTGTCTTTTATATATTTAATTATATATTCTGGATTATGATTATCAATATTTATAATATCTGTTAATTTATATAAATCCATTTTATCAATAATCATTGCTGATATTAGTGCTTTTCTAGAAACTCTTAAATATTTTGCTTCTGGTACATTTTTATAATATTGTTTAAATATATTATAAATTTCCATTGGTAAATATCCATCTCTTGCCATAAAAGCTATATTTTTATATCCTTTATTTTCAGTTGATTTTAATAGCCAATTGCCAACTCCAAACATATACATTCCTAACACATAATATCCTATTAAGAAAGGATCAATATTAAAGTCTGACTCTTTGTTGAATATTCTGAAAGGGTTGTCAAAATATTTATTAGCTACAACAGCTATCATTGTTCTTATGCCTATAAAATTCATAGATGTTTGATTATCTCTCCAAAATGGCATGTTAGAATATAGCATTTGAGCTAAATTATTAGTAGTATTTTTATCTAACATAATGTCTGTAGTTTTAGGAAAATAGATAGATTTTATATTGTATTTTTTTGCTCTATCATAATCTGATTTATAATTGTCACCAATATGCACTATATTTTGTGGTTCTATTTTTTCATTTTCTATCATATATTCATATAAATGACCAGTTGATTTAGATTTCATTACATCACAAGATAAGTATATTTTATCAATGCCTTCAAATCCATTTTTTTGTAATATTTGTTGTATAACTTCTCTAGGTAAATACATATCTGATGTGCATATAACCCTTTTTCCTAAATATTTTGCTAATTTATATATTGAATATGATGTTTCTCTTCTTTTACAGAATTTTAATTCTAGTTCTATTTCTTTTCTTTTTAAAAATTCTATAATACTAGATGGAATATCGTATTCTTCTTTTATAATTTCATATATTCTATCTAATGTTACATCTTCTCTTTTTTCTTTTTCAGCTTCTATTCTTGCTAAAACTTCACAATCTTCCCTTATTTTTGAAAAGTCTATTCCTAAATTATTAGATAATTTTCTGTAATCATCGTTTAAAAATGTAAATAAATCTTTTGGATATAAGAAAGGTCTTGTAATAAGAGTATCAAATATATCAAAACTTACAATTTTTGTTTTTGAGTCCATAATTTTTGCTTTTAATTTATCTAATCCATCATTCCAAGGCGTTTCAACTGAACTGAAAAATCCCGAATTTTTTACTTCAAATTGTTTTGGACAAAATTCATTGAATTTTTCTTCTAATTTAGTCTTTTCTTCTTTTTTAAAGTTTAAATTCAATAAATAGGATTTGTGCATTTGGCAATATAATGCTCTCCATTTTTCAAATTTAGTCCCGTATTTTTCGTATATATTTTTTTCTTTTAAGAAGTTTTCTACAAAAGAAAATGAAGTTGTTAAATCTTCTAGATTTTTACTAGCTTTTTTAAATGTTATGTCATTTACAGATGTAGATGCTCCATCATGTTTTGTATAGAAAAATGCAACTCTATTTAATTTTGTAACTTTTTGTGCATAATAAAATAATACATTTGAAAATGCAAAATCTTCTGTCATTATTAGGTGCTTTTGAATTTTTCTGTATTCTACAACTGCTTTTTCCCATATTCTTCTTGAATATATTTTATTTGGAGTTATATGCCATGCAAAATTTAACCCTTCTTGATTATAAAATTCTTCATAGCAGTGCTCTCCTGTTAGCTCTTCAAAAGGAAAATCAAATAAGTTATATACTCTTCTATCTCCTTTTCCATAGTCCATAACAAGTTGTGCCGCTACTATATCAGAATTAGTTTCTTCTGCTTTTTCTATTAATTCTCTATAGAAATCATTTGATACATAATCATCTGCATCTAAAAAAGCAATATAATCCCCTGTTGAATTTTTAAACCCAGTTACTCTTGCTTGAAATAATCCTTTATTTTTCTCATGTTCAACATATTTTATTTTATTATCTTTTTTTATATATTCATTTGCAATTTCTTTACAATTTTTTGGTGAACCATCATTTACTATTATTATTTCTAAATTTTTATATGATTGTTTTATTAATGAATCTAAACATGTTCTTAAAAAATCTTCTGAATTGTATACTGGTATAATTATTGAAATCTTTTTGTCAATTTGAGTATTAGACATTTGTTTTACCTCGTTTCTTATTTTTATTTTATTTAAGTTTTTTATGGAAAAAATTACTTAATTTTTCAGTATATTTCCATCTTTTACTGTTATATACTTCTTTTAATTCTTCTTTAATTTTTTCATTTTTTTCTTCAAGTTTTTTTTCTTCATGTAAATTCTGTTTTATCCTTTCTTCTAATTCCCCTATTTTTTCACGTAAATCATTATTGTCTTTTTCTATTTTTTGAATCCAGTCATATTTTGCTTTAATATCAACACATTGTTCTTCTATTAAGTCTGTACTTTTCTTTATTAATTTGAATAATTCTACCCACTCAAAGTAGGTTTGTGTTCCCTCTGGAATATTGATATAATTTTTATAACAATCTAATTTTTCTTTTGCAATAGCATAATTCTCTTCTATTATTTTTTCTTTTTCTTCTTTTAACTTATCTATTTCTTTTATGCATTCTTCAATAGTTATTGTTTTTAAATTATCTCCAGAAAAGTTTTCTTCTAGTGCTGTATTAATATTATTTTTTGATATTAAACCTTTTATTCCTTCGTATCCAGTTATAACTGCCGGTACTTTCATAGCTATTGCCTCTAGTACGCATCTGTCTACTCCTAATAATAAATCAGCTTTTTCTAGATATTCCTTAATATTGTTTTTAGCCCCTAATATTTTAGCTTGTCCATTAGTAAGCAAGTTATCTTTTTCTAAATATTTTTCTAGTGTTTCAAGTTTTTCTCCATCACCTATTATACTTAAGGTTGCATTACTATTGTTTTTTAATATTTTTTTAAATATATCTACTCCGCTTAATATAGTAAAAAGTTTTTCTTCACTAATTCTTGAAATTATATAAATGTTATTTAAACTTGCTACATAATTAGGCGTTTTGTTCATATATTCTTCAAAATCAATTCCATTATGGATAATTTCATATTTTTCTGGTGATATTCCATATTCTTTTTGAGTAATTTCTGCAACTCTAGGTGTTATTGCAATTATTTTATATGCATTAGAAAAATAAATAGGAAATACTGTTTTATATAATGGATAATTCCATGTATAATATTTTTTTGTATCTCTTATTCCATGTTCATATGCAAAATATGGTGTTTGAGTTATAAATGCTGCTATCATTGTTGTTGGAACGCATTGATATTTATGTATATGTATTTCTGATATTTGATTTTCTTTTATTATTTTAACTAATTTGTTAATTCTTGTTTCATTTATTTCATTTTCTTCAGGATATTCAAATTCTATGAACTTGCCTCCAAGTTCTTCTATTTTATCAGAGTATATTCCTTTTCCTGCTGTAACATATACATTATATCCTTTTTTGGTAAAAGCCATAACTTGGTTTAATATTACAGTTTCTACTCCACCTATTCCCATAGCATTATTACACAACAAAATATTTTTCATTTAATCCCCCACACAGATTTATTTCTAAAATATTATACCCTCTAACAAATTTATTGTCAATAATTTTACTTCTTCAATTTGTGAACTAATTTTACAAAAGCTCTCCACATTGGTATCTTCCATAAATTGTCTTTTAATAATTCTTTTTTATAGTTCATTCCTTTTAAAGAATATACTTGTCCATATACTTTTCTTTCATATTCTGAACATTCCCATCTATATTCTACTTCATCGTTTTTTAAATTTGTTGTAATTAATTCTTTACAAAGGTTTATATTATTTTTCAGCTCTTTTCCATTTTCATTTTTTTGTTCATTTGGTTTTTCATATGTTTCTTGTAATATATTAGACATTTTTTCTATCATTTTATTTATTGTAAAATGGTCTAATATCATTTTTCTGCAATTTTCTTTATATTCATTTGTATTGTCTAATATTTCATTTATTGCTTGTACATATTCTTTTATTTCTTCATCGTTGTAAATTTCAGAATAAACATCTTCTTCATTTTGTTTAAGTTCTATTATTTTGCCCACTTCATCTGTTATTAGTTCTTTTTGTCCTCCTACATCACTAGATACTATAGGTACTTCCATACTTAATGATTCATATGATGTTAATGCTAATCCTTCTTTTATTGAGCAATTTACAGTTATATCGCTTATGGCATAAATCTCTCCTGTATTTTGTAATCTTCCTGTAAAAATAATATCTTCATATATATGCAATTTTTTAGCTTCTTCTTTCATTTTTGGCAATAGGTTTCCATCTCCCACTACTATTGCTTTAAAATTTTGTCTTTGTTCTTTTAATTTTGATATTATTTGTAAAAATAACATTGGTCTTTTTTGTTCAGATATTCTACAAATATATGATATTATTTTTTTATTTTGAGTTTCTCCTAAATATTTTTGTTTTAGTTCTTTTTTATTATAATTTTCTGGATTGAATATTTTTTCATTTACACCTATATATACTGTTTCTACGTCACTTGGATTTTTTCCGAAATGGTCTATTAAAATTTTTCTGCTGTTTTCGTTACATACTAATGTTTTATCAATTACAGAGTCATACATTGCAGAATATCTTGAATATCCACCATTTCTGTTATACCATTCTTCCATATGTACATAGTCAATAATTGGAATTTGTGGATGTCTACTTTTTAAATATGGTAATACTGCATATCCAAATTTACTATTTGAATTTAATATTATATTTATATTTTCTTTTTCTATAATATAATTTATAAATGATACCCAGTATTTTTGGTCTAAAAATGATGTTAAGTCATATACATTAGCAATTTGGCTAAACTCTTCATTTTTTTCAAAGTATTGTCTTAATACATTTTTATTTGGCTCTGTTGTAATTATTGTTATTGCAAACTTATTTTTGTCTAATCCTTTTACTAGATTTAGGTTAAATAAATCCGCTCCTCCTGTAATCATCCAAGGTATAATAAATAAAATATTTATCTTATTATTTTCTGTTAATATTTTTGGTATTATAATGTTTTCTACATTTTCTGGAATCAAATCATAATTATATTTATATTTAGGATATTGTATTGCTTCTATTTTTTTATTTATTTTACTTGCTGTTTGGTTTATTATTTCTAAAGATCTTTGTTTATTGTCATTAGCTCTTTTTAATTCTCCATCTTCTTTCCTTCTATACCATTGTCCATAAAAGCTCATATGTACAGGCTTTTTTTCTTTTGCTAATAATTTAAGCCAAAAGTTCCAATCTTCATTTACTGATTTTTCTCTTAGTTCATATCCATTTACTAATTCAAAATCACTTTTTCTTACTAGAGCCTGTGCTATTAGTTCATTAACTTTTTTTAGCTTTTCAGAATCGAAGTATTTATTCCATACATATTGTTGTTTGTCAAATCCTACTGAATCTGAATATGCCCAAGCTGCATCTTTATTTGTTTCTAATGTCCAATATGCGCATTCTAAATATGTTGGTTCTATTAAATCATCATCATCTAAAAACATTAAATATTTACAACTATTTGATGATTTAGCTGCGCCAAAGTCTCTTGTGGCTGCTAGTCCTTCATTTTCTTTGTGGAATACTTTTATTCTGCTGTCTAGTTTTTTTATTTTTTCTAATTTTTCCAATGCACCTTTGTCTTTAGAACCGTCATCAATTATTAAGATTTCATAATATGGAAATGTTTGATTTAATATTGATGTAATTGTTTGTTCTATATAATTTTTACTATTAAAAAATGGTACAATTACTGATATTATTGGTTCTTTTTCTATATATGTTTCTTGTTTATTTAATTTTTTTCCTGGTTCCAGTTTAAATTCAAATTCATTCATTAAAATTTATTCCTTTCTTATTTCGCTTAAATACTAAAATAGTTATGGAAAATTTATGTTAATAGTCAGTAATAAATTAGATATTCTAAATCTATTACTGACTATTGCTTATGATTTAAAATGTTTTAATAAGCATAAATATTATAAATATCCTTATTTATTATTTTTTCTTAAATGCAAAAAATTTGCTTATAAAGAAATTTAAAATTATAACTATTACATTTACCGTAAGTTTACTTATTATTGCTGGAATAGGAGTCTTAAATAAAATCATACATCCAAAGAATTCTATAAACATTGTAAAGGCTCTTCCTGCTATAAATTTACAAAATTCTTTAAAATTCTCTTTAAATCCTTTTGCTTGAGTGTGAAAAACCCACTTTCTATTTGTAATATATGCAAATAGAATTGATAATGGTATAGCTATAAGATTTGCTATATTTTCATTTATATGTATTAAACTATTCAAAATATAAAATGTAATAAGGTTAACACATGTTGTTAATATTCCAAAAATTATATATAACATAATATCTTTAGTACATACCTTTTTTATTAGTTCTTTTATTTTTTTCATCGTTTTTTCCTTTTTCTATCATATTTATATGTTATTTGTTTTCTTCTATATTAATTTCTTTATTAATAATATATTGAGGTCTTCCTTTAGTTTCGTCATAAATTCTAGATATATATTCTCCTATCATCCATAAAGAAATTAATATAACACCACTAAAAAATGTTGTTGCAACCATTAAAGATGTCCAACCAGGTGCTAGTTGATTCCATTTAAATGTAAATGATAATATAGCATAAATAAGAATTATAAAAGATATACATATTGTTATAATTCCTAAACCTCCAACGATTTTTAGTGGCTTAGATGAAAATCCTATAATTCCATCTGATGCCAATTTTAGCATTTTCTTTAAAGGATATTTTGTTTTTCCTGCAAATCTTTCTTTTCTTTCATATTCAAATGCTTTTTGTTCAAAACCTACCCAACTAAATAGTCCACGTAAAAATTTATTGTGTTCTGGTAATGAGTTTATAACATCAACAACTTTTCTATCTACAAGTCTAAAATCTCCTGTATCTTTTGGTATATCAACATCTGATAATGCATTTAAAGTATTATAAAACATTTTTGCTGTTAGAAGTTTGAATTTTGATTCACCTTCTCTTGTTTTTCTTTTTCCGTAAATTACTTCATTTCCTTCTTCCCATAATTTTAACATTTCTGGTATTAATTCTGGCGGATCTTGTAAGTCTGCATCTATTATGACAATTGCGTCACCTGTTACGTATTTTAACCCTGCTGTTACAGCACATTGATGTCCAAAATTTCTTGCAAATGAAATTACTTTTACTTTTTTATCTTCTTCAGCTATTTTCTCTAATATTGGTAATGTTTTATCTTTACTTCCATCATTTACACAAATTATTTCATAATCATAATCTTTTATATTTAATAATACTTGTGTCATTTTACTATAACATTCTTGTGCTACTTCTTCTTCATAATACATTGGTATAACTACTGATATTTTTTTCATATTTTTTCCTTCTTTCTAACTCTTTTTACAGTGTGTATTATATCATAAATTTGTATATTGTCAAACTCTGTATTTATTTAACATCTTTGTCTTCTTGCTACAGTTTACTAAGAATACTGTAGCGTCTTCTTTGTTATCTTTATTTTTTTGTTTTCTTTGTCAAATACCAAAATAATAAAAAATGTTTAATTGCATACAATCTCTTTTTAAAAAGAACACCTTTCATATTTTTATGTAAAATTTCCTTAAAATACATATAATATCCAAAAGGATACTTCTTAAACTGTTCCATAATATTTTTAGTATAGCCCTCATCCTGATACTCGCAAATCATAATTGGTTCATTAATACATGCCATTTTATATTTTTCATCCATTTTATGATACATTCTGGCCTCTGTAACAAACTTTTCACCATGTTCTAACTCATGTTTAAATTGTTTTCTAATAACTGAATAAAAAACCAAAGCCTTTTCTCCATCTTCTCCCTCTTTAAAATACAAATCAAACATTGTAGTCTTTTCATTCTTAAATAGTTGTCCCATATTTTGTCCTTTAGTATCATATTTTAAAAAACACATTCCATATAATTCCTGATTTTCATTTGGATATTTTTCATAAGATTCCTTAATTATCTTAAATGCATCATCAGAAAAATAATCATCAGAATCACAATCAACTATTAGCTCTCCAGATGCTTGTCCTACCAAATTATTAATTGCAACC
This sequence comes from uncultured Clostridium sp., assembly GCA_900551615.1. Classification (GTDB taxonomy): domain Bacteria; phylum Bacillota; class Clostridia; order TANB77; family CAG-508; genus CAG-269. The sequence continues at coordinate 5,122 of URWN01000014.1, read as the reverse complement.
ATTTTCCCTTGATTTTCCTGGTAAAAATATTTTATATCTATTTTGCCTTGTTTTATATATTCTTTTATTTTTTCTTCTGTATTATCTGTTGAGCCATCATTCATTATAAGCCATTCTATTTCTACTCCATAATTCAAATTTTCTATCAAGCTCTTATATAAATTATCCAACAAATTAGATCTATTATATGTTGGTGTCAAAACTGAAATTTTCATACTTAATCACTCCTCCAGGGCCACTTGGGGCATTTCCAAAAGTGTCCAAAAAGAACCGTCCCTATTGGACAAATAATTTTTCCACTTTTTCTATTATTTTGCTATTGTCATATTCATTTGATACATTTTCATTAGATTTATTTTTTCCTTTTGAAATTACATTTTTTAATGTTTCATATATTCCGTCAAAATTATTTGGAACTATATATGCTTGTTTGTAATTTTCAACCGCTTCTCTTGCTGCAGTATCTGTTATTAGAATTTCTTTGCCTAGTATTTTAGCTTCTTCTAAAACCATTCCATACCCTTCAAATTGTGATAATAAACAAAAATAATCTGCTGCCTTCATATATGGATATGGATTTTCTTTTTTTCCTAGTAAATGAAATGTATTTTGTACTCCATTTTTAATTATTTTTTCTTCTAATTTTCTTTGTTCTGTTCCTTCTCCTACCACATAAAAATTATGTATAAATCCATTTTTTATCAATTTTGTATGTACATCAATAAGTCTATCTATTGCCTTTTGTGGCACCAATCTTGCAACAGTAACAAAATTTAATGTTTCTTTATCAAAAGTCACATCTAATTTTTCATTTGATTTTTGTATAACCATATCCTTGTTCAAATAATTATATATAACATCTTTTTTTATTGGTTCTAAGTTTGCATTTCTTAAATCTGGATACTGTTTTCTAAATTTCTTTAGATTATCTCTACTAACAAAAATAATTTTATCATATTTAGAATATATTTTTCTATCAACTTGTCTTTTTATTTTTGCTTTAAAATCATTTCCAAATACTAATGAAATATCATTATGAACCCAAGCAATTTTTCTTGTTTTTTTATTTTTTACACTAAATAATCTAGTTATAGGGCCTTCTAAAAAGGCTATTTCTACATCATAATCTCTTTTTATATATTTCTTATAAATATGTTTTTTTATAAAAAGTATTTTTAATGGTATAATTTTTTTCTTTAAATTTGATAAATTATTGTATTTTTCTTTGTACAATGTTTTATGTTTTACATTAGTATATAATTGTCCTTCTAATTCTCCACCACCATATAATGTAAATATTGTAACATCATATTTTTTAGATAATTCATTTGCCAAATCTACCAAAACTCTTTCTGCTCCTCCGAAGAGTTAATCCTGTTATTCCAAATAAAATTTTCTTCATTATTTTATTCCTTTCAATTTTACATCTTGCTCTATATTTTTTCTTTTAATTTTTTGCATTTTAATAAATAATATTGTATTTATTGAAATTATCATTATTACTGAAGAAGAACTGAAAAATGTATATCCAGATAATAATGATAAAGCAAATGCCATAGCTGAGCCAAACCATAAAAATACATATTCACTATCAATTTGTTTTATATATTTTATTCCATAATATAAGCTTGATAAAAATATTGCTAAAAATGGACCCATATATAGTAAAAATCCTATTACTCCAAAATTTAATAACATTGAAACTAATTCCATTTCAAGTACTAATTCACAGAAGTTTGCAACATATCCATTTCCAAATAATATCATTAAAATATTTTTTTGATTTTTAACTAATACAATATTATAAATTAATTGCTGCATTCTTTGGTCATTGTTCTTAACTTGTAGCTTATTTGCTATATTATACAAATCTAATATTGATTGTTTTTGTGCACCAGACATATATCCTTCTTCAATTTCATTTTTTTCTATTTGTTCTTTAATTTTTAATGTACTTCCAGTTATATGTGCATTTTCTTGACTTGTTTCATCGATTATATCAGATTCAATATCTTTTAAGTGTTTTCTTCTTTGCAATGTTGTCGAACCACATCCTATAATAATTAGAATAATTATAGCAATACCAGTAATTCCAATTATAAAAAACTTTTTATCTATTTTCTCATTTTTTAAAATATTAAATAATACTTCAATACCCATATATAAAGCAATTATGATTATAAATCCAAATAAACCAGCTCTTGTGCCTATTAACATACTTAAAAATATTCCAACTAATACTAATATAGGAATTACAAATTTTCTATATTTTTTGTTCTTTACATATGGCAAATATATAAACATTGTTAATAATAATATTGCACTTATACTATTTCCAGACTCAAACCAACCTTTATAGCCCATACCTTCTATATATGTATGTGATGACGTTTTTGTAAGTATTGATATATATATTGAAATTATATATATTCCTGCTGCTATTAAAACACTTTTTTTCATTTTGTCTATATTTTCTTCTTTAAAAACCACTGTAAATATAATTAAGTTTATTATCATAAATGTATAGTTTATTATATATTGTAATTCGTGTGTCTCTGTTCCAAAACTCATCCCTGTTTTTACTTTAGAAAACAAATAGATATGTATTAGTGCATATACTGCATACACTAATCCTGTTATTAATAAATTTTTTTTGAATTTTTTGTCTTTTTTTATAAAAAGATATAATATCACAAGTGTTGGTATTAATGGTCTTATTATTGTTGATGGTGATAATTTTGTATTAAATGTGTTTCTAAATATAAAACTTGTCATGTCTAATATTGGACATAAAATTATAAATGCACACATTATATTTTCTAATTTTATTTTATTTTTCATATTTATTTCCTTTTCATTATTATTGATAATATAGTTGCATAAATTTTATATGTGGTTTTATTTATAGATTTTAAATATAAATTTTTCTTGTTTTTGCTTTTGTTTAGTATTTCATTTTTCTTCCAATCAGGAAAATTTGTATATACCTTGTTCCATGTCATTTCTAATAATTCTTTTCTTATTTTTGAGTCTTTTATCTTTACTATTCTTAAAAATGAACTGCAAAATGCGTATCTTACATATACATATTCTAATTCTTTATAATATTCTGTATACATATTATTTTTCTTGTAATATTCTATTACATGTTCCATTACGTCAAATATCTCTGCATTTCTTTTGTTTTGGATATTTGTTATAGAACCTATTCTTTGTATGTAATGTACCATTGGAGTCTTACAAAATGATACTTTTTCTAAATATGGTATTAATTTATATGTAAATTCTACATCTTCGTATCTGTATCCTTTTGGAAACTGAACTTTTGATTTTTCTAATATTTCTCTTTTTATTAGTTTGTTCCAAGCTACTACTCTTACTTTTTCCAGCATTTCATGTTTGCCATTATATGTTGTTCCTACATCTATTCTGGACTTATTTGGATATTCCCAAATAAAGTTGCATTCTACCATATCACTGTTTTCTTTTTTGGCTATTTCATACATTTCTTGATACATGTTTTTTTCTACATAATCGTCTGAATCTAAAAATGCTATATATTCCCCTTTGGCATATGAAATAGCATAATTTCTTGCATCTGAAAGTCCTCCATTTGCTTTTTCTAAATAAACAATTTTTGTTGGATACATTTCTTGATATTTTTTTACTATATCTATAGTTTTATCTTTAGAACCATCATTTACAAGTATTATTTCTATATCTTCTAATGTCTGATCTACAAGTGTTTGTAAACATTTTTCTATGTATTTTTCTACATTATAAAATGGTACTATTATACTTACTTTTGGCATTTTAGTTATCCTTTCATTTTTTTCTACTTATATGCTTTGTTTAAAATAGTTTTTCGATTTTTTCAAGTATTTCTTTATTATATTGTTTATAGTCGAATTTTTCTTTTATTTCAAATCCATTTACTATAAAAAGTTTCATTTTTTCGTATATGTCTTTCGTATTTTTTTCCGTTACATATCCATATTTGTTTTCTACTTCTTTATAATCTGATACTTTTGTTGTTATTATTGGTTTTTCTAGTATGTAACTTTCCAAAAATACTACTGGATATCCTTCGTAATCTGATGTTAGTACTACACAATCTGATATTTTAAAATATGGATATGGATTTTGTTTTCTTCCCAAGAATAGGATGTTATTTTCAAGTTGTTTTTCTTGTACTTGTTTTTTGTATCCTTCTGTTTGTGGTCCATCTCCAATAAATAGTATTTGAAAATTCAAATTATCTTTTTTTAATAAAGAAGCAGCATCTATTAGTCTACTTAGTTTTTTCTGTCTTTCTTCATGTCTTCCAACATTTATAAAAGTAGTTATTTTGCAATCGTTATTTTTCTTTATTATTTTTAGGTCTTCTTCTGGTACTTTTTCTTCAGACATTTTTATGATTTTTTTAGCATCTATCAAGTTGTTGCATACCATTGTTCTTTCTTTCATTTCTGGAAATGCTTTTATAAAGCTTTCTTTTCCTTCTTCAGAAACAAAAACTACTTTTCTAAATTGATTATAATTTCTATCTATAAAGAACTTTTTCATTTCAGTTTCATTTCCATGGAATAATGATAAATAATCAGCATGTCCCCATAAATAGCAATTTTGTGATGCAGTTCTAGCTACAAATGATGCTGGTAAAGAATATGTTGCAAAACATGCTGAAAAGTCAAATTTGTTTTTATATTTTATTGTAAACTTAATTCTTTTAAATAAATTTATTAGTTTTCTTTGTATTATATTTTTGCTATCTGATGGTGCATATTCTATTATTTTTATTTGTGGGTTTATTTCGTTTAAAAATATACCTTGTTTTTTTTCTAGTACTAGTGTTATATCATAGCCTTTTTCTTGTAATTTATTTACTAGTATTACAAGTGCTTTTTCTATTCCACCTAAGTCTAATGAATATGCTCCAAATAGTAATTTTTTCATACTTTGTTTTCTCCTTTTTAGGTTGTATAAAAGTTTATTTTTAATTATTGCATTTGTCTGTCTAATTTTATACTTTTTTTGCCTATTTATCAATAGTTTTAACAAAAATTATTAATTGATTTTATATAAAATTGTTACAATTCACAGTCCGTAAAATTATTGTTTG
>URWN01000013.1 GCA_900551615.1 uncultured Clostridium sp. | reverse complement strand
AAATATTATATATTAAACTATATATGTTTTAGGAGATTAATAATGAAAGTAAAAAAAGTTATAGTAATATTAATAGTATTAATTTTTATTTTAAATATATCAAAATGTTATGCAAGTACTGAGAATCTGGATATTTCGGCAGAAAGTGCTATTTTAATAGATAGTTCAAGTGAAAGAGTTTTATATTCAAAAAATGAAAATGAAAAAATGTATCCAGCAAGTACAACTAAAATTCTTACAGCTATTTTGACCTTGGAAAATTGTAAATTGGACGATGTTGTGACTGTTCCATATGAAGCTATTATAACAATTCCTTCTGGATATTCGGTTGCTGCTCTTCAAACTGGTGAACAACTTACAGTTGAACAATTGCTAAAATTAATGATGGTTCATTCTGCAAATGATGCTGCAAATGTTCTTGCTTTTCATGTTTCTGGTTCAATTAGTAGTTTTGCTAATTTAATGAATCAAAAAGTTGCTGATTTAGGGCTTACTAATACTCATTTTACTAATCCTAGCGGTATGCATGATGAGAATCATTATACAACTGCTCATGATTTGGCAATTTTAATGAAGTATTGTATGAAGAATTCAACTTTTAGAAGTTTGGCTGGTTTAAAGTCATGTACTATTCCTGCTACTAATAAATATGAAGAGAGAATTTTTAAAACTACAAATGATTTATTAATTTATGATAATAGAGATGTTGAAAGTAATTATTATTATAAATATGCGATTGCTGGTAAAACGGGTTACACTACAGAAGCTAAAAATTGTTTGGTTTCTGTTGCTAATAAAGATAATTTTGAGCTAATTTCTGTTGTTCTTGGTGCTGGTATTTATCCTAATAATTTGAGTGCTAAGTTTATTGATACTAAAGCTATTTTTGATTATGGATATGATAATTATGCTATTAGAAAAATTAGAGATAAGAATGCAATTGCTACTCAAATAACTGTTGATACGGCTTCTAAGGATACTCGTAATTTGGATTTACTTATTACTGATGATATAACTGCTATTGTTTCTCAGAAGGATTTTAAAACTGAGTTTACCCCAGAAATTAAAATTCAGGAGAATTTGTCTGCTCCTATAGCTCAAGGGCAAATTCTTGGAAAGATTATTTATAATATTGATGGTATTGAATATTCTTCTAATTTGATAGCTTCACATAGTGTTAAAAAGTCTACTTTTGGTATTTTTATTTTTCAAGTTATTTTGATTGTTTTGATTTTATTTTTATTGTATAAACTGTTATTTAATAAAAATAATAGAAATAAATTTTTTAGAAAAAAACCTACGATTTTTTATTAATATTGAATTTTTAAGGACATGAGATTTTGTTTTAATCTTCATGTCCTTTGTTATTATAGAATTTAAAAATCTTTACCTATAATGATTGTTACATCTACTAAACTTGTTGAAGATTTATTTGTTGATATGTTTCCTTTTCCTAAAACTTGTTTTATATTTTTTAAGTTTTCATCTGTGACATCTTTTTTGTTTGTTATTATTGTTTGTGCTATTGATGATGTTTTTCCTGTTTTCTTAACATTATACCCTGCTTCTTCTAGTAGTTTTTTTGCTTTTTCTATTTTGCTATTGTCTCCAGATCCGTTTAGTAATTCTATGCTTATATCTTCTGCTGTCTGTGTAGTGGTTGTTGATATTGATGTTGTATTATTTGAAATTGTGTTATCTTCATTTTCTTCTGTTACATCTGCATAAAACATAGATTGTATTAATTCTTTTGATGCTTTTTTGTCTGCAACAAATACGCTGACTCCGTTTGTTGTGGATACGTCTGGTGTTGTTCCTGGAAGTGTTGCTGATGTTATATTTTCTGTATCAAGCTCTACTGCATATGGAATATAGTCTTTAACAAATGATAGTTCTAGATTTGTATCTACATTTTCATTTGCTATTTCTAGTATTTGTCCTATTTTGAATATATTGCTTGGTTTTAGTGTTTGTTTTAATGTTGCTATTATGAAATCTCTTTGTGTTCTCATTCTTCCAAAGTCATTGTCTCCATATTCTGATGGATATGATGTCATTCCTACACCTTTTTGGTAATCATTGTGTCTAAATCTTAAAAGTTGTTCTGCTTTGTTTCCATCTATTAATTGTTCGCCTTCTTCTAAGTCTATTACTAGGTTTTGTGATGTGTCTGTGTATTTCATTCTCATAGGTACATTGAATTTTACTCCACCTATTGCATCTACTAGTTTTATTAATGCTTCTGTTTTTACAACTACATAATATTTTATATCTAGTCCTGTTAACTCATTTACTGCTGCTAGTGTTTTGTCTGGTGTTTTATTTATGTTATATAATGAATTGATTTTTTGTGACGCTACTGCTTTTTTTTGGTTTTTTCCTGTAAATGTGTCTCTTGGTATAGATAATAAATTTGCTTTTTGTGTATTAGGATTATATGATGCTATCATTATTGTGTCTGTTAGTTCTGCATCTGTATCTGTACTTACTCCTAATATTAAAACTTTTATTTCTTTTAAATCTTTTTTGGTGTTTTCGTTATGTCCTACTACTGTTGCTAGCATTCCACTTATTCCTCCACCATTTCTTATTGTTCTATATGTGAACCATCCTATTCCTAGTAGTAATATTATTATTATAAATATTAATACTTTTTTTCCTATTTTCTTTTTTCTTTTTTTTGCATATCTATTTTTTTTATCTTTTGCAACTTCTTTTTCTTTCAAAATGATCACTCCTAAGTTTTATAAAAAATCATGCCTTTAGTATAGCAAAGTTTTAAAAAAAACGCAATAAATTTGCGCTTTTTTATCTAAAATTTAACAATATTTTTATATAATGTTTTTGTGATGTATGAATTTTGTATATTTTGATTTAAGCCTGCCTCTGGCTTAATTTTTGTGTATACTCCCATTAATAATACACATATACATACAATTAATAGTCCTCTTACTATTCCATAAGCTATTCCTCCTATTTCGTTAAATTGCTTTAATATTGGTAAGTTTGCTACAAAGTCCATTAGTGATATTATTATGCTTAGTGCTATTTTTACTACTATAAATAGTACTATTGCTGTTATTGCATATATTGCACTTTTTGCAATATTTTCTGCTTCAGATGGTAATATTTCGTTTTTTACTTGATTTGTAACTTGGTCTGTTACTTGTTTTGTTATTGTGTTTGTTTCTTGGTCGTCTTCTGTTATGAAACTTGATGCATTTTCTATTATTGTGTTTTTTATGTTTTCATCTAATGGAGTGTTGTTTATTATTAAGTTTGCCACTGGTTTATATATTATAATTGTTACTATTATTGCAATTATTCCTGCAAATAATTTAGCTCCTAATTTTACTAATCCTTTTTTGTATCCTAAAAATGCTGATATTATTAGTATTGCTATTAATATTATATCTATTAAAATTCCCATTTTTATTTTCTCCTTTTTATAAATTTATTATTTCAATTTTGTCTCTGTATATGATGCCTGCTATTGAGTTTGATACTACTATACTTGTTATTTCTTGGTCTGCTGTGTATTTTTTTACAAGCCATCCATTTGTATTTATAAATTCTACTTCTGAGCCTAAATTTAGTGCTATGATGTTTTCATTTGTGTATATTTCTTTTGTTACTGCTTCTGCTGTATATAGTGATGTGCTTTTATTTTCTGAATTTATTATATTTACTACTGAGTCTGCTGTAAATAGCCCTGATGATTTTTCTTCTATTGTTACTGATGCATTTGATAGTTCTATTGATGCAAATGATATTTTTTTGTCTTTAAATTCTTGTATTTTTTCTACTGTTTCATCTGCTTTTATTAATTCTATTTTGTCTGTATACATGCATAGTAGTTTGTTTTTTTCTTGATATTTTATGTTTGTTATTAATTCATTGTTTTCTCCACTATATACTTTTTTTATTGCATTTTCGGAGTTCTTTTTTGAGTCGTCTATTGACATTATTCTTATGTTTGATTGTACCATTGTTCCTGATGTGTCAACTTGTGCTATTGCTAGATATTTGTTGTCGTCTGATATTGATGTTGCTACAACTCGTGTTGTTGATAATATTGTTTTGAATAATGAGTTTCCTTGGCTGTCAAATAGTTGCACTACTGTTTTATAACTTGTGTCTACTATTGTTACTGCTACATATCCATTTTTGTTTACTGTTATTTGTGATATGTTTCCTTCTATTTCTCTTTCCCATACAATGTCTTTGTCTGCTACTAAATATAGTTTTTGTCCCTTTTCTTCTGCTACTACTAAGTACCTATTGTTGTAATTGAATATTGGTTTTGTTATTTCTATTGTTAATTCTTTTTCTTGTTTTCCTGTGTTGTCATATATTTTGAAGTTGTTTTTGTTTAGTATTCCTATATATTTATTGAAGGCATATATGTTTGAGTTGTTTTCGTCTTCTATTTCTATACTATGTAAGTTGTTTTGTGTTTTTTCTTTTTGAAATATGTTTTTGTCTATCCATTCTCTTGCTGTTTTGTTGTTTATATAGGTTATGGTTAATGTTGTTATTATTGCTATTAGTATTATTATTAATATTGATATTATTATTTTTTTCTTGTTTATTTTCTTTTCTTCTGGTTCTTTCCAAAAATCTTTCATGTGTTTTTGCTCCTTCCTGTAGCTTTTGCTTGGCGTTTCTACTTTTTCTTTTGTTTATTATGTTATATCAGTTTTTTGTTTTTTTTGCAATATTTTTTTGTGTTATTTTTTTGGTACTGTATATGATAGTTACAATTCACAGTATAATAAAAAATAAATAAATCATTAATTTCATTATAAATATTCTATAAGCTGTGAATTGTAACATATGATAGCTTTCCTAGAATATAAAAAGGACATGCTTTAAAATGGCATGTTCTTTTTGGATTTATTTTAATTTTTCTATTTCTTCTTTTGTTAATTCTGTGATTTTCATTATTGTTTCGATTGGTATTTTTTCTTTTAGCATTGCTTTTGCCGTTTCTTTTTTTTCTTCTTTTTTTCCGTTCAATTTTTCCCTTTGCTATTCCTTCTTCCACTCCAGCCTCGAAAAAGTTATGCTCGCTTGTTAGTCTATTATATTCTGCCATTATTATTGAATTGTGTCTTTCTCTTTCTTTTGGATCTTTACTTATAAAGTCTAGTGTGTTCATTGCTCTTTTTATCTGCTTATTTTCTTTTTCTGCCAACATTGTTTCCTCCTTCCTTTGCGTAAATACACACATCCATTGGTCTAGTTTTGTGAATTTTGATGCCTCTTTCTTTTTGTATTTCGGTAATTCTATGTAGTGGAATTCTATGTATTTTGATGCTATTTGTTCTTCTTGTTCATATCCCATATCTACATATTCTTCCTCTAGAGTTTCATCAAATTTCATTTTTCCTACACTATGGTAACTATTTCTTTTTAAAAAATTATAGTTTGTTATAAATATTACTATGCTCTTTTTTAATTTTTGATAGTCGTCTCCTACTTGTAATTGGCTTGTAATCATATTGCCTAAATATTGTGTTCCTCTTTCTTGTGTGTTTTTCCAGTCTTTCATCTGCATTTCTACATCTAAAATTGTTCCATCATCTGTTTCTGCTTTGATGTCTAAAAGTCCTCGTTTTTCGTCTTTTTCGTATGGTATTATTTCTGGATTTTTTATTGTTACTTCTTTTATGTCTTTTTTTAAGATTGCTTCCAGAAAGTCTTTTAGTACACTTTCGTTTCCTTCAAATGCGAATACTCTTTTAAATATGTAATCATCTGTAAGTGGTAGTCTTTCTACTTTTTGTGTTTCATTTGTCATATTTTTTCCTCCTTAATTATACTAAACTTTTTTGCTTTTGGCAATACTATTTAGTAAATATTTATTATTTGCTTGCAATTAAGGTTACTATTCACAGTATAATAAATCATTAATTTCATTATAAATATTTTATAAGCTGTGAATTGTAACCAATTAAGGAGACAATTACAGACTAGAAATGTATTTAATATTTTTTAAACTTAAGTGTTTTAGGGGTATCAACACTTTTGTCTTCATAAATTTGGGCTGATACCTTTTTATAAGTTGTTTGAGTATTTTTTAGATTTAATGTTTTTTGATTTTAATCTTGTTTTTAATTTAATTTTGAAATTCTAATTTAAAGGCTAAAGCTGATTTTTTAATTCTAATATGATTTAATAAGCTGATATTAATCTTTTTATGGATTTTAAAATTTTTAGTTATTTTTGAAATTAAATTTTTTTGATTAAATTTTTATTTTTTGCCTTCCTAGGTTGTTTCAGTTAAATCTTTTGATTTTTAAATATTTATAGCCATGCAATTGTCTAATTAATTGCATGGCCATATAGTATCATGGTTTTATGTTGATTGTCAAGAAAAAGTTTTCGACAAATTTTGACAAACTTACATGTCTATATTATAACTATATTTTATAAATTATGTCCGGATATCAGAAGTTTATTTAATTAAAAATTCTCCATTTGTGTCACTAACAAGTTTTACTTCGGAATTTAGACAAATAACTGGACGAAAGCCGTAGTTGTTTTTGTTCTATATTGCCATCCATATAAATTGAACCATCAATATATGAATATAGTAAACCACTTATATAATAGCAAGATGGGCTAGCTAGCCACATTCCGTTTGCATTTTCTGCGTTGTCTAATCTATAAAAATTTTCATTGTCAATTAGTAGATTTTGTATATAATACTTCCAATCATCTAAATTATCTTTTTTTATTAAATATCCTGTTTCACTTATTGCTTTTGCTTCATGTGATGTTTTGTTTTTCTTATTATATGATGAAAATAGCATTTCAATTGTTGGCCCACCTATTGCATATTCTGCTTTATTGTTTGTGTCTTTAAATCCTTTCCATGCTTCTGTATCTAACATATATGCTACTGCTTTCATGTTGTTTGCTTTGCTTGTAAAGTTCTGTTCAAAATAACTACTGTTTAGTAATTTTAATTTTGGATTTTCTATATTTGCTGTTCCACTGTAGTCATTTAATATCTTTTCATTAAAACTTGCTGTTCTTTTATAATTTGTGTCTTCCATATTTAATTTATTTGAAGTACTTGTCCCTGATTTTGTGCTTGCTGGTATGTATTTTCTTTCTATATAGTCGTTTGCAATTAAATAAATATTGTTTTCTGTTGAATTGAATATTTTCCATTTTTCTATTGTTACATTGTTTATGCAATTATAGTTCTTTATGTCTTTTCCATAATATTTTTCTGGATACTTTGTTATTTCTGTTGCTGTAATAAATACTTCTATTCCTTTTGATATTTCTTCTTTAGTATTCCCTGCATTGTCTATTGATAATATGTGTAAATAGTATATTCCGCTTGTTGGTGTTGTTAGTGTTAAATTTTCTGTTGTGTTTGTAAATTTTTCTGTATAGTTGTTAGGATTTGTTCCTATGTTTCCTGCTGTTGTGTTATATACCCATCTACAACTTTCAATATTTATTCCACTTTCACTATCACTTTTGGTTACCATTGCTGTTATTACCCCTTCTGTCGTTACTTCTGTTGCGCTTAAATTTATATTTACACTTGGTGCATTTTTTTCTATATTTGTTACATTTGCTGTTGCTTGTGTCTCTCCATAATTTCTTCCATCTGTTAATGCTACATACATTATTCCATTTTCACCAAATGTTTGATTATCTGTTTCTTGCCATGTTCCATCATTCTTTTTTGTTACTAGTGTATATCCTGCTATATCTACTTTTAGTTTTGCTGTTACTTTTACTTCTTTGTTTGTCCATGTGTTTTTATTTATTACTGTTCCATCTACACTATATTCAAATTCTACATCTGATGTTTCTAACTTTTGTATATCTACTGTTGTATATTCTTTTTCCTTTTCTGCTTTTTGTCCATTTCCTGATGTTACTACTACCTTTACAGTATATTTTTTTCCTTGTTCTAGGTTATCAAATGTATATTGGTTATCTGTTGCTTTTTGTGCTGTTCCATAATTGCTGTCATTTTCACCTTTTATATAACATTCTACTGTTCCACCTTGACTTCTCTTTGTTGTTATTTTTAATGCTATGGATTTTGATGTTGTTGTTGCACTAAAATCTACTGATGGTACTATTTTCCCTACTTCTCCTATAAATTCTTGTTCTTCCATTGAGACTTTATACATATCGTTATCTACTATTACGTCAAAATATGGTGGAACTGTTTGTACATCTTCTTCTGTACTTATCTCTCCATCTACATTTACTCTTTTTCCTAATTTTTTTAATTCTTCACTTTTCTCTGCTTTTCCTCTTGCTATTTCTAATATTTCTGAATCTGTTTTATTGTAATTTGTTGTTTGTGCTTCCATTAAGTTTAAACTTAGCCATTCTTTTATTTGACTTCTTTTTGTTTCTAATTTGGCTTTGTTTGCATTTTCAAATATGCCAGTATTAGTTAATCCTTGTATTGTTATTCCTGACAAAATAAGTAAAACAATAATTGTTATTACTAGTGCTATCAATGTTATTCCTTTATTTTTCATTAGTATTCCTCCTTATATAGTTATATTGTAACTATTATTTTAAACTATTATAGTCAAATCATGACTTTTTGTCAATAGTTATATATTGACTTTTTTATAATATAGTTGAGGTGATTTTTATGTTACGAATTAAAGATTTAAGAGAAGATAAAGATATGTTACAAAAAGATGTTGCTGAACTATTAAATATTTCACAAACTAATTATAGTAAATATGAGTTGGGCAAAATAAATATTCCTATTAATACTTTAAAAAAACTAGCTTTAATTTTTGATACAAGTATTGATTATTTATTAGGATTAACAAATGAAAGAAAACCGTATCCAAGAATATAAAAAGACATGCATTTTATAATACATGTCTTCTATTATTAGCAACAAACTTAATAATTGTTTTAAATTTTCTATTCTTCTTCCGATTCATATTCTAAGAAATTTTATTTACTAATTAACTCTTACCATTAAAAATTCAAATATAAAATTGGACGAAAACCGTTTCCACTACCACCAACATCAGTATTTAATCCCATTCTATTATTAACATACACATCACTATAACCACGAAATCCCCCTCTAGTAACACAAGTATTATCTGAATAATTAGATGTCTCGGTTGACCATTCCAAAACATTACTTGCCATATCAAATATATTACATTGCTTATCATTAGTCGTTCCCATTGGTGAAAAAATAGAATTTAAACTAGCCTGTCTTGAATAATTTGTTTGCTCTGTACACTTTTGTATAAAAGTTATTGTTGTATCCCATACATAACTATTCATTAAATCACTTGTAAATTTAGAACTGTTATACATATTTCGAGCTTGTCCTGCAGCCTGTGATTGTGTTACAAAATTATATACTTTGTCTATTCCTCTTTCTGTTATTTGTGTAAGTGCATCATCTTTTGAATTCCTTGTTGTTGTCGTTCTTGCTTCATATCTGCCTATATAATATCCACCATTTGTTACTACGCTTGTTTTAAAATTTGTTATATTCTTTGCTATTGTATTTCCCCAATTTTTTAATGTTGTAGATGTATCACCTCTATCTTCTTCAACATAACTACCAGAATACGTTTTTTCTGCCCCAGTTGTTTCATCAAAATCATATCTGCCTAATGTAATAGTTTTAGCTTTTGATTCTGTTTTTTGCTCATCTGTATAAATCTTTCCAACTGGTACCCAAACAAATTGGCTGCCAGCTGTTGCTGCTGATGTTGCATCTTCTATTACAATTCCTTTATCTACTGTTGTTGCATTACTTGTATCACTATTGGATACTATTTTAAATCCTGCTGGTACTACTATTTTATTTCCATATGCATCTTCTAATTCTGTATTATCTGTTGTACTTAATACACTATCTATATTATCAGTAACCTTTTTAATTGGTGTTTTTACATTTCCAGAAATATATTTATTTAATTCATCTTCATATTCATTTAATGTTTTTGCTTGATTTTCTTCTGCATTTTTTGTTTTTTCTTTTGCTTCTTGTGCTTTTGCAAACAGTCCTGTGTTTGTTAATGATTGTATTGATATTGTTGCCAAAATAAGCAATATAATTATTGTAATCACTAGTGCTACTAGTGTTATACCTCTTTCTTTATTTTGTTCTTTCATAAAAAATTATCTCCTTTGTATTTTTACTGTTTTTTCTTATTATTTGTATTTTCTTATTTTTAATACACTATTTTTATCCTCTTTTGTGCAATAACCATTTTAATTTCATAGCATATAAATTCTTAATATGTGTATTTTATAAAATTATATTCATTATTTGTGAATTTGTCAATACAAATAACTTGTTTTATGAAAAAATAAAATAACATATAAGTTAATATAAAAAAACATCTAATTTATATACCCTTTTGCGTCCTACACAAAAAATATTTTTAACCTATACGTTGTTATATATAATACTTTAGAGGTGATAAAATGGAACTTTATAAAAAAATAAGAAACATCAGAGAACAACAAGAAATAAAGCAAAAAGATATGGCAAAATATTTACATATGCAACCAAATACATATAACGCTTATGAAAATGGAAAAAGAGCAATAACTGCGGATATTTTAAAAAATATCTGTTTAATTTTAAAAGTAAGTGCAGATGATCTACTTGAAATAAATATAAAAGAACCTTATAATCCTTTAAATGATGAAAATACTTTAATATTACAAAAGATTAAAAAAGGATTACTAAACATTCAAAAGCATGAAAAAAATGCATAATAAAAGGCCAGAATTTTCTGACCTTTTAATGTTATAAACTACCTAAAACTATTTGTTTTCAACTGAACGATTTGCTATTTCTATAGCTTTAGTAACTATATTACCACAATCTCTAGAAGAAACTCCGGCCCAGCTTCCACCGTCTTGTTTTACTTGTTCATAAACACCTAATTCTTTGGCAATTTCTTCTCTTAAATTTTCAGATATTAGTTTACTATTTCTAGACATAACATCCTCCTTACTGACAAAACTAAATTAAGTTTTATCAATATTATTATTTGCAAAATTAGAAAAAATATTTTAGTAAAATTTTGATTTTTTTAAATCTTTTAGTAGTAAATTTAATTATCTCATGATATACTATAATAGATTACTTAAAGGAGATTTATATGGAAATTAAAGAAGAAAACAACACAACTAAAAATATTGAAATACAACAAGAAGATAATGTAGAAAAAAATATTGAAAATGAAGAATTAAAAAACATCAACATCGAAAAAACAAATACTGACATACAAGAATTAAATACAGATAAAATAGAAACAAATAAAAATCAAGAAGATTCAAGAACTTTTAAACCTCTTGACGAACAACAATATAAAAGCAAAACTAAATCAGATGTATTAACTATTTTTGCAATTCTTTGTTTTATTTTTGTATTATTATCACTTATAATATTTGGTACATTTTCATTTATAAATTTGACAAGTACAAAAATAGCAAAAGGTGTATATATAAAAGGAATCGACGTTTCTGGTTTAACAAAAGAGGATGCAACTAAAAAAATTTCAAGCTATGTTAGTTCATCTATACCAGAAGAAATAAAATTAAAACACAATGATTTTGAAACATCACTTTCAACATCACAATTATCAATATATTTCAATACCGAAGAGGCTGTTAATATGGCATATAATATTGGAAAAAATGGAAATATATTTCAAAAAAATACTGAAATTTTAAATACACTTTTTTCTAAAGTTAATATAGACCCTGGTTTTTCTATTGATGAAGAACAACTAAAAAAAGATTTGCAAGATATATCATCAAAACTTCCTGATAAAGTAATAGAAAGTAGTTGTTATATTGATGATAATCGCCTTATTATAACTAAAGGTCAGGCAGGTAAGTCTATAAAGGTTGAAGATTCTGCTAACTACATAACTAAAGAAATAAACAATCTTAATGTGCAGAACAATCCTTTAGAACTAATTACTGAAGATGCTTATCCAAATCAAATAGATTTAGATGCTGTATATAATGAAGTACATAAGGATCCTGTAAATGCTTATTATTCACAAAATCCATATGTTGTTCACCCAAGTGAAAATGGAATGGATTTTGCAATTTCTTTAGATGATGCCAAAAATTTATTGCAAGAAGAAAAAGACGAATATGTAATTCCTTTAAAAGTATTATACCCAAGTGTTACAACAAATATGATTGGAAATGAAGCTTTTCCAGATTTGCTATCTGAATTTTCAACCAAATATGCAGCAAGTAATAAAAACCGTACTACAAATTTAATTTTGGCTTCTAAAAAAATTAATGGTACTGTTTTAATGCCTGGAGAAACTTTCTCTTATAATAAAGTAGTTGGTGCAAGAACAATTGCGGCAGGTTATAAAGAAGCTCCAATTTATGTTTCTGGTAGAGTTGAAGATGGTATTGGTGGTGGTATTTGTCAAATAACTACTACACTATATAATGCTGTATTATACGCAAATCTAGATATTGTTGAAAGAAGTAATCATCAGTTTGTTCCTTCTTATGCAGGACCAAGTAGAGATGCTACTGTTGTGTATGGTGCTATTGATTTTAAGTTTAAAAATAATAGAGATTATCCAATAAAAATTACTTGTTCTGTTTCAGGTGGTATTGCTAATTTTAAAATTTGGGGATTAAAATCTGATAATGATTATGAAGTTCAAATTACTTCTAGAACTACTGGTAAAACGGCTACTGCTATTTATTCTGAGGCGTATAAAACTTTGAAGAAAAATGGTGCTGTTGTTAGTACTACTTTACTTTCAAAAGATACTTATAAAAGACATTAAAAATTGGGATTATGGGGCTTATATACTGAACCCCAAATCTCGATTTTATTTTTATTTTTAATAAGAGATTATTATATATTAATATTAAAGAAAAAATCCCAATGGAAGACCCGAAGAAGTATTTTTTCTGAAATATTAATATATAATAATCTCTTTTAACAAACTAAAAAGGGATTTTAAGTGGTAACACCTTAATCCCAATTTTTTACATAGTTAGAGTTCCATTTGGCGTATTAGTAATAATTAAGATGTCTTCTTCCCTACCATTTTCAGCATTAATATAAACTAAAAACTCTCTATCATCAACTTTTCCTTTAAATTCATAACATAAAATTTCAGTTTGGAATTCCGTAGGAATAATAGCCATTCCCTCAGACATAATATCTAAATTCTTATTTAAAGTTTTTTTAGCTTGTTCTTTAGTAATTTTAACTTTTGAAGTGTCTCTTTGAGTATGATTGTTTAAATATCCTTTTGTTTCAATTCCTAATACTTCACCATTATCTAAAGCTACTTTTACTTTAATTAAGTCTGAATATACAACAACATCATTTTGTACATATGCATAATTTATAGTTACAATTCCATCTTGTTTTAAATAATAAGTTTCTTTCATGTCTTTTATTCCATGATTATTTAAAAATTCTTTTCCTTTTGCATTTGCTTCTTCTTGTGAAATTGTTTCTGCATTTACACTTCTGTTTGAATTCATATAAACTATATGACCACCCTTTTTAGAAATTGAAATGTTTATGCTGTCTTCTGAATTTGTTTTTACTGAAAAGTTATACTCTGGTATTGTTGCATTTTCAGAATATCCTAAATTTTCAACATCTTTAACATTATCTTTTCCAATAAAATCTATTGCTTTTTGCTTTGCTGTTTCTTCATCAATATCATCACCTGTTAATCCCTTTTTTTCTCCATTTGTAATGTGATCAGAAAATGCACCATCATATATTAAACCTGAATATTGATGAAAATTTTCTTCCAAATTACTAAATCCATCCATTGAACTTGTGCTTACTTGTTGAGCAAATGCTGTTTTTACTTTATTTGAGATTTCTCCCCATTTTATTCTTCCTGAGTTTATATCTTCTGATAATTGGTTTAGAGTATTTTCTAGCTCAACACTGTAAGTATGCAAATCTTTTAAATTCTTTAAGTCTTCGTCTGTCAAACTTTCATTGTAAATGTTTTTTCTTGATAATGAATAACTGTAATCACTAACTTGATTTAAAAATTTTTCTGTATTTTCTAGTTCTTGGCTTTCAATTGGTAATTGTGAAAGATATGCCTGTGCCAAATTTGCTTCTCTCCATACATTTGTTAGTGTTTCTGCTCCATGTTCAGGAGTACTTGAAATTAATGATTTTGCTAGATATGTTTCTACATTTTGAACATAGTCAACTACTTCATAAAATGCCCTGTTATACATGTTTTGTGATGCTGTTTTAGCTTCATTTTTGTCATTTACAATTACGGAAATTAAACCTGCTATAACTGCAATGACTACTACAATTGCAATTATTATAATGGCTCTATTTCTTTTCATTTTTGTGTTTTCTACTTTTATCATAAAATCATCCTTCCTCGCCTAATAAAGGTATAAATATTTATTAAAATTATAAATTTTTTAACTATTTTTAGGTCTTATATTATTTACAAAATCTATGTTTTCCAATGGTTTTTATCAGCGGTCTTGACCATATCCACTTGTTTGTTGCTGTTGCTGGATTGAAATAATATACACATCCACCAGTTGGATCCCATCCATTCATTGCGTCTTGTGCTGCCTTATATACTGTGGAACCTTCGCTTATAGATGCATTTATTTGTCCATCTGATACAGCGGTAAATGCTCCTGGTTGGTAAATAACTCCTGATATACTATTTGGAAATCTTGAATCTTTAACTCTATTTAAAATAACTGCTCCAACTGCGACTTGTCCTTCATATGGCTCGCCTCTTGCTTCACCATTTATTGCTCTTGCCATTAACTGAATGTCTGATGTGCTTGTTGTTTTTGCAAGTGAAACATTATTTGTACTTCCTTTATCCACAATAAATATACAAATTGTGGATAATGCTATTAAAATTGTTGCTAAAGCTATTTTTAAAATTTTTTTCACATTATCACCCTTTACT
Organism: uncultured Clostridium sp.; assembly: GCA_900551615.1. Lineage (GTDB taxonomy): Bacteria > Bacillota > Clostridia > TANB77 > CAG-508 > CAG-269. Next base: position 22,821 of record URWN01000013.1, on the reverse strand, counting down.
TTAATTTTCTTTTTTATTTTTTACAAATTTTTTAATATTATACAAATTTTTGTTGATATTAAAACTATACTTATGCTAAAATTAATATATTAAAATATAAGGAGCATACTATGAAAAAAATATTAATTTTTTATGCATCATATGGTGGTGGACATCTAAATGCCGCAAAATCAATAAAAGAATGCATTGACAATAATTATTCAAACTGTGAAACAGAATTAATTGATTGTATGAAATATGTAAATAAACCAATAGAAATAGTTACAACTGCAGCATATAGAGAAATGGCAAAAAAAATGCCTTGGGCATGGGGTAAGATTTACTCTGATTCACAAAAAGGACCATTAGCGCATATATCTTCAAAATCAAATCAAATTTTAGCAATAAAACTTTTAAAACTTTTAAAAGAAAAACAACCAGACCTAATAATTTCAACACATCCTTTTGGAAGTCAAATGTGTGCTTATCTTAAAAGAAAAGGAAAAATATCTGCAAAAATTGCTACAATAATGACAGATTTTTCTCCTCATGACCAATGGCTAGTAGAAAATGAACATACTGATTATTTTTTTGTTGCACATGATAAAATGAAAGATTATTTGATTTCAAAAAATATTCCTTCAAATAAAATATTTGCAACTGGAATACCTATTTCTGCTAGATTTTTAAATACATATAATAGAAAAGAGATTTTAAATGAATTCTATTTAAAAGAAAATATTAAAAATATTTTATTTTTTGGTGGAGGCGAATTCGGTCTTGGAAAAGCTAGAACCGTAGAAATTTTTAAAAATCTAGTTAAACGTTTTGATAATATTCAAGTTATTGCAATTGCTGGAAAAAATGAAAAAATGAAATCTGAATTTGAAAAAATTGTAGAAGAAAATAATAAACAAGAATGTGTAAAAGTTTTGGCTTTTACAAATAAAGTACCAGAATTAATGTCAATTTCTGATTTAGTCATTTCTAAACCTGGTGGTTTAACAACTTCTGAAAGCTTAGCATCAAACTTGCCTATGATAATTATTAATCCTATTCCTGGTCAAGAAGAAGAAAATGCTGAATTTTTGGAGAGTAAAGGTACTGGAATTTGGCTTAGAAAAGATGATTCTTCTTTTGAAGTTTTAAAAAGTGTTATTGACAGTCCTACTAAATTAGATGAAATGAAAAAAAATACAGAAATTTTGGCAAAGAAACATTCTACCGAAGATATTTGCAAAATATTACTTTCCTTCTAAAGACTTTTTAGCTGCAATAATAGCAAGATTGTCTGCAAAAGCAGTAAAAAAAGCTGCTAATACTGCAAGTTCATCTGCATCTATATCTTCTCCTATGGCAATTGCAAGTGAGCTTGCTAATCCTATTAAATTACAACTGGAAAAATCAGAAAAACACATACAATACACCTCAATGTATAATATGTGTTTTTATTTATTATGTGATAATAAAGTGTCCAAAAGGAACCGTCCCTATTGGACACTAAATTTCTCTTCTTCCTTCTAGGGCTTTTGTTAATGTAATTTCGTCAGTATACTCTAAGTCTCCACCAACAGGAATTCCGTGTGCTATTCTAGTTACTTTTATTCCTAGAGGTTTTATTAGTTTTGATAAATACATAGCTGTTGCTTCACCTTCAACTCTTGGATTTGTTGCAAGTATGACTTCTTTAACTTGTCCATCCATAAGTCTTGAAAGTAATTCTTTTATTTTTATATCATCTGGTCCAATTCCGTTCATTGGTGAAATAGAACCATGTAACACATGATATACTCCTTTAAATTCATGTGTTTTTTCCATAGCTACAATATCTCTTACATCTTCTACCACACATATTGAAGATTGGTCTCTCTTAGGACTTGAACATATTGGGCATGGATCTGTGTCTGATATATTAAAGCATTTACTACAATATTTTAAATTATGTTTTGCATCTTTTATTGATTTTATAAATTCATTTGTTTCTTCTTCTGAACAGTTTAATATATAAAATGCAAGTCTTGCTGCTGTTTTATGTCCAATGCTTGGTAATTTTTCAAAACTTTCTATTAATTTTTCTATTGATGGTGAATATAATGACATCCTTTTTTCTCCTTTATAAAATAAATATGGACATGATTTAGAAATTTACATAATTTTCATGTCCAAATCATATATTATCTTGCTAGAATATTACATTAATCCTGGAATATTGAATTTTCCAAATTCTTGACTTTGAGCACTATCTACTTTTCTTAATGCTTCATTTACACATGTTAAAATTAAGTCTTCTAACATTTCTACATCTTCTGGATCAACTACTTCTGGTTTTATTTTTATTTCTTTTAATACTTTTTCTCCTGTTACTTTTACGCTTATAGCTCCTCCACCTGCTGTACTATCAAATTCTTTACTTGATAACTCCTCTTGTGATTTTTGCATTTCTTCTTGCATTTTTTTGGCTTGTTTCATTATATTATTCATGTTCATTCCGCCAAATCCTCCCATTCCTCCTGGGAATCCTCCTCTTTTTGCCATTTTAAAATCCTCCTTTTTTATTTATTATCACTTTTTTAATTAAATGCTGAATATATAATATTTAGCATTATTATTTATAAATTTAAAATTGAAAATCTACATAATATTAAATGGTATATCAGCATCTTTTGCTAATTTTTGAATATCATCTTCTGGATTATGCACAACTTGTTGATTTTGTGCATCTGATACATATCTAATTTGCATATCTTTACCACATGCCATTGAAACCAAACTAGAAAGTTCTTTAATATTCTCTTGTTTATCCAACACGGCCTTTCCAAATGCAGTCATACCTTTTTGGAATTTAATTTCAACAGTTGTATCACTTACTTGCTCAGCTCTTGTGTTCATCAAATTAGTATACAATACAATTTTACCATTTTGTTTTAAATCATTAACGATTTTAGGCCAACTTTTACTTAAATCATTTGAATATTTCTTTGTATTTACAGGTTGTTTTGCCATAAAAGATGTTCCTGTAGAATTTGTATTTTGCTCTACTCCATTTATTGAAGCTGTATTAATATTTTGAGTAACTTGCATTCTAGGGCTACTATTTACTGTATTTGAAGCATATTCTGAATTTGAATTATAATTATTACTATTACTTGCAACTTGCAATTTTCCAGATTTTAAATAATTTTCTATTTTTTCAAGTCTTTCTTCTACATTTCCACCTGTTCCAACTTCTTTGCTACATAATTTTATAATTCCTGCTTGGAACATTATTGTTTTTTGTGTTGACCATTTCATATCATTTTCTAGATTTGATAGTTCATAAATTAAATCTACCAATTTTTCTTTTGTAACTTTATCTGATAAAGTTTTAATGTTTGATATTTCTTCTTCACTATATAAATCAGCTTTTCCAGAAGATTTATATATTAAAACATCTTTTACATATTTAATAATTTCCCATAAGAAATTATTTAGGTCTTTCCCTTGATTTAATATTTCATCCATACTAGCAAGTGCTTTATCTATATCATATTCAACTATTGCATCAACTATACTATGTACAAATGTTATTTTAGGAATTCCTACTAAATCTTTTATTTTGTCTTCATCAATTTTATTTTCTCCATCTTGCACACATCTTTCTAGAATTGACAAAGCATCTCTCATTGCACCTTCTGCTAATACTGCAATGATTTTTAAAGCTCCTTCTGTAACTTCTATGTTACTTTCTTTGCAAACAATTTCTAGTCTTTTTATAATGTCTTCATTTGAGATTCTTTTAAAGTCAAATCTTTGACATCTTGAAAGTATTGTTGCTGGTAATTTTTGAGGTTCTGTTGTTGCTAAAATGAATTTAACATGCTCAGGTGGTTCTTCTAGTGTTTTTAGTAATGCATTAAATGCACCTGGTGAAAGCATATGAACCTCATCTATTATATATACTCTATATTTTGCTTTTGTAGGTAAAAAATTGACCTCTTCTCGAATACTTCTAATATCTTCAACACTATTATTTGAAGCAGCATCCATTTCAACAATATCTGTAAGTGAACCATTTAAAGCTCCCTTACAAATTTCACACTCATTACATGGCTCACCATCTTTTGGATTTAAACAATTTATTGCTCTTGCCAAAATTTTTGCAGATGATGTTTTTCCAGTACCACGTCCACCATTAAATAAATACGCATGCCCCACTCTATCTGCTATAATTTGATTTCTTAATGTTCTTGTGATGTGTTCTTGCCCAACAAGTTCTGAAAATGTAATAGGTCTAAATTTTCTATAAAGAGCTGTGTACCCCATATTATCACATCCTTTATAATATATAGAACAAATTTGAAAAAATTTAATCCCTCTATAGAGAACACTCCACATAAAGATTTGCTACTTATTGCTGCTTCCTTCCGGACCTGACAAGATTCATAGGTCTCTATTGGATTGCTCTCTATACAGAGATTAAATTTTCTACCTTTTGTATTATATACTGATATAAAAAAATTATCAAGTACTTTTAAGTAAAAATGTTTATAATATTACTAGATTTTTGATACTTGCTATATGATGGTATTTGTAATTAACTTCAGTTCAATACAAATACCATCATATAGCAAGTATCAAAATAAATTTAGTACCTATATATTTACATTCTCTTAAATACCAAATTTTTAAAATCAGTATTTTCCTGACTTTGAATGCCGTCATCAACAACATTTCCAACTGGTAATTCTAAGCTCATATTAGCCTTATAACTTTTATTAGAATCTAAATTAATACTAATATCAAATGAAACTTTAAACTTTAAATCATCATTACTTATTGATAATTTTTTTAATAATTCATTATGATTTATTTGTTCATCCTCATTTGATGTATAATTTCCTAGTTCACTAATAGCATATCTAAACACTACTAATCCACCTTGGTTAGAAACTTTCATTAGTTTCATATTTGACTCTATATCTCCTTCGTAGATTATACTTTGTGTTTCATTTTCAGTACTATTTCTAAAAATAACATTTTCTGCATCAGCATCAGGTTTTAATAGTTTTATTTGACCTACTTTTGGATATTGAGTAATATTGAAATTTTCAAGTTTTATATCTGCAATTGTTTCTGTGTATTTGTAGTCTTCATTTTTCTTTATGTACAAATATATATCATTATTTTGATTAACTTTTAAATTCCACTTTTCTTCTGAACCTTCAACATCAGTTCCATCTACACTACTTATTATAGATACTTTTGATATTGTAAATGGTGGTGTTCCTTCTCCTTCTACATTGTATCTTAATGAAATTACTCCTGCTACAAATATTATTGCTACTATTATTACTAATACCATACACATATGAAATTGTTTTGTGTTTGTTATTTGCTTTATTTTTTCTTTCAACATTTTCCTCCATTGTAAATTTTAATGGTGTGCCCAGAGGGACTCGAACCCCCATCTGTCGCTTAGGAGGCGACTACTCTATCCTGCTGAGCTATGAGCACATGCTTTACATTCCTTATTTTAACACATTTATTTCCTTTTTGTAAAGTATTATTAATTGTTATTATATTTTATAGAATAATATCTGTTATACCTTAGTATTATAGTTTTCATATTTTTCTCGGTTTTCCTACATACGTTAACAAATTCTAATGTAAATGATTTAACAAACCCTGGTTGCAGGATCCTTTAAATCATTTCCTTAAGAATTTGTATAACTATTTCGGTCACATTCAAAAATATATTCAAACTATAATACTAAGGTATAACAAATTTAATCAGCCACAAAATAAGAAACTAGAGAAAATCTCTAATTTCTTATTTTAAACATATATAATAACCTTTTATTTTACTACAAATTTTTTAATAAGAACTATTCCTACACCCAACATAGAAATTGTTACAATTCCTATCATTATAGGTGTCACATAATTTCTATTTTCACCAGTACTTGGTACAATAGTAACAACTTCTGCATTTGCTACGTTAAAGTGATTTTGACCATTATCCCATCTCATCTTAACTGGTGTACCTGTACTAAATCCGTTTGTCTTTTTTACCTCTGTTATTTCTGATTGGTTATTAAATTCATTGTCATCTGTACTTGTAAGTAATTTAGATGTATTCAATTTTACTTCACTGGATTCCTTTGGAGCTAATGCTTTATTTAGACTCTTTGTTACATATTGTTTTATTCCTTTGATATATGTTGAATCATTGTTTTTAGATACATTATATGTTTTCTCATAATCTTTTTCAGCATCTGCCCAATCGCCTTTTTCATCTAGCACTGCTAATCTTCCATCAACATAGTCCAAAAGTTGAGTTACTGATGTTCTTACTACACTTGAACCATTTCCTCTATCACCATAGTAATAATAGTCTTGTGATGTATAATCCATTTCACCTACATTTTTAACTTTTATTGTGTATTCTGTTTCTATTGTTGCACCTTCTATTAATTCATTATCCATTTCTGTTTTTAATAATCCTCTTGGTGAAGTATTATCTACTGATTTTGGTGTATTTTCAAATATAGTATATGGATATGTTCCTGTTATTTTTCCATTTTCGTCAATTTTTGCATCAACTAATATTTGTCCATTTGCTAATTTTATTTTATATCCTGATACTTGTTTTAATAATTCTAATTGTTGTCTTGCTCTTTCTACTATACCAAAATCAACATTTTGTACAACAAATTCTACTCTGTCGCTGTCATCTCCATTTGTTACTGTTGTTTCATATTCTACACTAAATGCTATCGTTGGTGTTGTTGAGTCCATTTTAGTTGTTTTGATAGTTTTTCCTTGTGAATTATATCCATCTTCATATGCATCTATTATTTCTTGTTCTAGAGTATTTTTTGTAATACTTTCCATTTCACTGTCTATTTTTCTTCTTGTGTCTGAGTTATCTAATGCATCTGTTAATCGTACATCTCTACTTGTTGTATCATCTTCATACTCTGCGCCTCTATACCAATATGGATCTGATTTTGTTTTTTGATATCTTGTGCTATTTTTATTTGTTCCATCTGTGTATATTGTTCCTTTATAGTATTGTACTTTGTATTCTTTGCTTCCCCAAGTATATGTTATTTGATAGTATCCAGCTACGTAATTATTAATTGTAAATTCTCCTTTGTCATTTGTTTTTGCTGTGTATACTAGTCCATTTTGAATTTTCTTTCCTTGGCTGTCTACTTCAGTCATTGTTACATCTACATTTGCTAATCGTTTATCTTTACTATTTTCAGTATATTTTCCATCACCAAGTCTTTCATTTCCAGTGTCAAGATCTTTTTGATTATTTGTACCATCAACAAATGTAATTCCTTTTACAGTTCTTTCATTTTTGAATTCTAATTGTAATGATCTTGCTGAATCTGTATCATCTTCATATGTACTAAAGTCTTCAACTCTTGCATTTCCTGGGACAGAATCGATGTCATATACTGCTAATGGATTTCCAGTGTCATCATCATATGTTGTATATGAGTTAATTTCTACCATATTATGTTTTGTTTCACCATTATTCATTATTGTTCTTACAGCTTCTTTATCCATCTTGAATTGAATATATAGATATTGTTCTTCTCCTGCATCTATAGTTCTTGCGCTTGTATCTATTATATACTTTTTATAACCATTTATATTTGCATTTGTATCTTCTGAAACGGCTACATTATCAGATATAAAGTCCTCATCATTTATAGAATATCCCGCTGCTTGAATGTTATAGTTACTATCACAATAATCAATTATGTTGTTTATTCTTCCTAAATATGTTCCTTCATTTTTTAATGCAATTTTGTATGTTACATATACACTTATTTCTTTACTTTTATCTAAATTATTTACATAATCATAATCTGCTTTGTATATTGCTCTCGAGTAAGATCCTCTATTGTTTTGGAATTTTACACCAACATTCCATGCTGATTCTTCGTCTGTGTAGTCTCCCCATCCTTGATATCTTACACTTGCATATCTATATACATGTTGGAATCCATTTACTCCTACTCTTACATTATATAGGTCTTGCGCTAGTGCATAATCAGTTTGTTCTTTTTTGAATAATCCTAAATTTACATATCTTATTTCTTTTGCTGTTGGTACAAAATTACTATATAAATCATATCCTGTCTCATCTGTTGATGCAGTTACCTCACATCCTGTGTGTCCAATTATATTTGATTGATATTGATTTGTTTGATTGTAATTTAATTGAACACCATTTACATTTAATGATTGACTTCCATTTCCATTTACACTTGAGAATTTTCTATCTAGTTCTTGTCTAGATGTTGTATCTGATGCTTTTGAGCCTTCATTACTATTTATTTCTGGATTTACAGATTGATAATCTATACCGCAATATTCAAATTCTATATGATAATTTCCACTTTGTATTTGATCTAGACTAACATTATAAAATCTGTATTCTCCACCTTCTATTTCATCATAAATTCCATATTCATTTGTGTATGTTGATTGTATTGTATTTCCATATCTGTCTTTTAATTTTACTAAAACCCAGTTGCAACCTTCTTCTCCATTAAATTCTGAGTCTGTCATTGAAAGTTTTCCATTTTCTTTATCTAACCATACATATCCTGAAACCATTACTCTATATTGGTGGTTTTTAGCTGTAACCGTTGTTCCTCCATCTCTTGGTATTGACCATGAAGAACCTATATTTTCAGTGTAACCATAGTATCCTTCTTCTCCTTCTGTAACTTCTGGTACTTCTGTTTCTGTTGCTGTTACAGTATTTCCAATAAATTGTGCATATACTGTATGATTGTTGCCTCTTGAGCCATCATTCCATGCATCTGTTTTTATATTTAGTGTTCCCTCTCCACTAGCTATACCATCGTCATCTGTGTAAAATGTACTTGCTGAATATCCCCATTCTCTACTACTATTTAAGTATACCGTGTGATCTACCCAATGATAATAATTTATTGTGTACCAATAATCATATTGCCAATCTGAAACCCAATATGATCCACTTGAATAATGACTATTTCCTTTTGAATCTGTCCAAGAACTATACCAATACTCTCTATGTCCATGGTCTACCCAATGATATACATCTGTGCTATCATACCAATCATATGATTTTATTGTAGTTGAAAATTGAAATCCTATTCCTTTTAGAGGTGTTCCATCTCTATCGTCTACTTTTTGTATTTTTGCTCCGACTTCTGGTGGTGGTGGCGGTTCTTTCATATATATTGTTATTGTTTTTGAATTTGGCTTTGTATCGCTCCATTCGCTACTTCCTGTCCAAACTCTTTCTAGTGGTTGTGCATTTGATGGATTACTACATCCAACTACTTTACCTGAATGTGTTTTATGTGTTCCACCACTTGTTTTATAACAAATCCAGCTTTCTACAACTTTCCAATTTGCTTTGTATTCAGTAACAGCATTATTTTTTATTTTTATTTTCATATTTGCTGGTTCTGATTTTTGAGAAACTTTTACATAAAATTCTTTATTAAATGAAAATTCTTTTGTATTACCTTTTTTATCGCAAATTTCCCACTTGCTACTACCTATCTTATTTCCATTTGTATTATATAAATTTATAGATTCTATACTATCTTCTGTAATCTTTTTATCATTTGTTCTTTCTACTTTATATGGTCCATAAATATTATATGTGCTATCAAGTTTTTCACCAGTTGATTTATTTTTAGTTGCCTTATATTTATTGGCTGTTGATTTATTTGTTTTTACATCAAACTTTGTAACAGACACTGATTTTTGTTTATACCAGTGATCTCCGGATCCACACATAGATTTACTTCCATTTGTACAATGCAATCTTCCACTGTTGATTACTGTTGATTGAGGTGTATCATGTGTATAAAAATGTGAAGAACTTGAATTAATATTGTATGTTGTTGATGTAGTATATTTATCTTTTAATTCTTGTTTTTTCTCAGCTGTTGTTTTGGCTTGAGTATATGTTGTCATAGCTGTTAATGTAGATGTTGTAACTAATAATAACAAGCTCATCTTTGTAAATTTTCTAAATTTTTTATTTTTCTTTGATAATATTACAAATAATACTACTAATATTGCTGCTAATATTACACCTATGCTTGCACCTATTATTGCACCTGTTTTTACAGATACAATTACTGTTGCCTCAGAATAATCATCTTCGTTTTTGGCTTTGTTTCCTTCTACTGAGTCTATATCTTTTGTATTACTATCATTTTTTGTTAGTGTTATTTCTGCACTATTTACAAATTTTCCTATGTCTGTTGCTACTGCTGTAATTTCTATTTCTTTACTCATTCCAGGTTTTAGTAGTAAACCTGCTAAACCATGAATTTTTATACTACCATCTTTTTGCATTTCCCAATTTCCGTCTACACTATTAAATTCTAGGCCTTGTGGTAAGTAATCTGTAATTTCACTTATATATACTGACTTTTCACCTTCATTTGTTACAACAAGTTTATATGTTATTGTAATTGTTGTATTTGATATTTGTTTAGCAGCCACTTCAACTTTTGCTAGTTTTTGATTTTGATAATCATAGTCTTTGCTTCCTTTTGAATTTGTTACTGTTATCTTGCTTATATATTTGTCTAATTTTAAATCTAGTATTTCTCCTTTTATAAGTCCTGCATCAATATTTTGTATATTTTTTGATTCTATTGTTATTACATCAGTAACTCCTGCTGTTTCTTCTTTGCCATCTATATTAATTTCTTTACTTATTGCATCAGAATTTACATTTTCTGATACTCCATTTTTTTGATAATCTGTTAGTTCATATGTTTTATTATCATATTCAAATATTACCAAATATTTTCCATTAGTTAGATTTGAGAATTTATATTTTCCTTCTTTATCTGTTTTTATTATATATTTTTGACCATTTGAAGATGTTACTATTGCATTTGTAGCTGTATCAAATAGTTTTACTGTTATTCCTGATATTTTTTCTTCTTTTTCACCTTTTTGTCCATCTTTATTTGCATCTAACCAAACTTGTCCACTTATTTCATATGTACTATTGTTTTGGTTATTGTTTCCACTGTTGTTGTCATTGTTATTTCCATTATTATCATCTTTTTTATCCCCATTGTTATTATTATTGTTGTTATCATCTTTTCCGTCATCTGAAGGATTATCTCCTTTATTATCATCGGAAGTTCCTGCTTTTATTGTGAATTTTACAGTATTTGAAATTATTGTATCTGACTCTCCTGTTGTTACAGATACGCTATTTGAAACTTCTTTGTTTTCTGAAACTAAATCCACTGTTGCCTTTATTTTTATATTAACTTCTGCCCCATTTGGTATTGTTATATATAATTTGACATCAGGATTTGTTCCTTCTTCTCCATCTTCTATTATTTTAGAACTTATATCTTCTGTTTCTTTTGACCATTCATAAGTTTGTTTTTCTTCATTATATGTCCAATTTTCATATTCTACTTCTTCTGGTAATAATCCCTCTGGTAAATAATCTAAAACATTTATACTTAAATCTTTAAATTTTGAACTGTTTCCGTTAACTTTTATGTTTACATTATATTCTATGTCATCTTCATATTTTACTTCTTTTCCTTCACTTTCTGATGACATTGTAACTACAACTTCTCTTGTTTGCATAATTTGATAATTCAAGTTTGTATTATAGTTTTCTATTCCTTGTCCACTTATTTCTCCTGCAACTTCTAATTCATATTGATATACATTTTTGTCTAAATTTTTTGGTTGCATATAGATTCTTAGTATTACTTCTTCTCCAACTGGTAATTCTGCAATTTGTGCTTTATAATATCCATTTTCTGTTGGTTCTTCCTTTAATGTAATATCTGGAGTTAATGGACCAGTTTCATACACTTCCATCCATTTTGGAATATTTACAGAAACATCTACATTTTTTAAAGCTTCTTGTGTATTATTTGTAATTAATAAATGATATTCCCATTTATTATCTTCGTTTTCAAAACCTCCCATTGTAGAAACCATTCTTGCATAAATGTTTGATTTTTTTGCAATATTGCTTAATTTTACTTCTCCACTTAGTTTATTGTTAACATATAATGTTGTATCTGATGAAATATTTGCTTCTGAACTATTTTCTGCTAATTGATTTACTTCTACTTCATATATTCTTTCTGCTGTTGTTCCCGCTTCTACACTTTCTATAGCTATTTCTTTTTGTTTAACACTTGAATCTCCAACATATTTATACATTTTCTCCATGTCTTCAATGTCATCTTCACCTTTAGAAACTGTTACATATGTTGTACCTTCTGGTATTTTTCCTACTATTTTTAAATCTTTTAATTCTTTTCCTGTATTGTTTTGCACTTTTACTTTATAAGTAATTATTTGTTTTTCATATACAATATCATTATCTTTTAATACTTTATTACCTACTTGGGCATCAACTGAAAAATTAAGTCCTTGTATTTGTTGTGTTGTATTATTTACAGAATTTTCTTCTTGTGTTTGAGTCTCTTCTGTATTTTGCTCATTCGTTTGTATTTGGTATCTTGCTGTACTTAATCTCGTATCTTGTTTTTCATCTAGTTCTTTTATGTTTACTTTTTTATTTTCTGCACCATCTACTACATAATCAATTAATTTTCCATTTTCATTTGAATATGTAACTTCTATGTTTGAATCATTTGCTGTTAAATCACTCTTTAATGTTATTTTTGCTGGTATAACAACATATGTACCTTCATATATTGAATCTGCATAATAATTATTTTGTGTTCCACTTAAAGTTACTCTTATAACTTTATTTGTACCATTGTCTACTACTTCTGTATTTTGTATAAAATTACTGTCATTATTTAATAATGATGTATTTCCTAAAATAACTTTATCTACATCTTCTGGTAATTTCATTTCTATTACTGGATTTTTAAATAGATTGTATTTTACATCATTTGAAATTAATTTTAATGTAAAATTAACATCATTTACTGTATTGTTTGTCCAATTTTGTTTATCTACTGATAAATCTACTCTTGTTTGTGAGTCATTTATTTTAGTTACATAATTATTTGAGAAATTATAGATTTCTTTTTCTTCTATATTATCTGTTGTATTATTGTCTTCTTCTTCTGTTTTTTGGATGTCATTTATTGCTTTTACATTTGTATATGTTTTTATTGTGTTATCATCTAAATTTAAATATGTTTCTTTTATTTCTTTTGTATTTTCTATTTTCAAAGTTCCAATTTTTATAGGTTTAGATGTTTTTACTTTTAAAGAATTTTCTTCATTTTCAAAGTTTGCTTCTATTGTTCCATCTTCATTTGCCTGTGTATCTTTATTTACTTCTAGTAATACATCATCATTAGCATTTAGAATTTGTAATTTTCCGTCTTCTCCTAATATATCTAATATATTATTTTTATTTACTTTTGTTGATTTATATTTGATTTCTTCTGTATTTATTTCTTTATCTTTTGCATCTACAAATTTATCATCTTCTGTAATCTCAATTTTATCTGAAATTGATTCATAATCTACATTTATATTCATTGTTTCTGAATATGTTGTAGGATTTTTTGTTCCATTATTGATATTTGAATTTATGTTTCCATTATAAATTTGTCCTGATACTATATCCGCAGAAACTAAACCTGATATATTTTCCGTTAATTCTCCACTTATATTTATATCACCTGATATTTCTGCACTATCATCTGTATTTAAAACTTCTTTAACATTTCCTGTAACTTCTATTGTTCTCTTTTCTTTATTTTCATTATAACAATTAGAACTATAATATAAGTTTAGCTTATAGTTGTCTCTTGCACCATCAACTTTTTCTGTATAAATATTGTGGTTATCATCTTCTTTGTTTTGTACGACTATAGCAATTTTTCCAGTATTTGAGTCATATTTATAATCATAATCTTTTGCTGTATCACTTCCATTTGTTGCCTTTGTTGATATTGCTTGTAATTCTACTTTTTCAGGAAATTCTCCATTTATTTGAGGAGAGGTTAATTCTGTTTTTGTTTGTTTTATTGCTTTATATTCTTGGTCTTCCTTATATTCTATTCCTGTTTTTAAATCAAGCTTTAATAAAATTCCCTTATTATCTTCAAATGAATAATTAACATATTTTTCAATATTAATTTCATTTTTTACTTCAGCTTTTGATTTATCTAAAACATTTTTTATATCTTCTGCTGCAACTGATATTATTGTCAATAATGAACTGTTAATAATCATTAACATTATGACAAATATTGCAATAATTTTTTTAGATATTTCTTTCATACATACCACTCCTCATATTTTTTAATGTAATTTTATAAATTGTTATATTTCTGCCAATTTACCTTATTTTAATTGTATAAATTTATTTTCTACTTTTCAATATGTGTATTTTTTATTTTCTTTAATATTACAAAAGATTGTTTCTACCTCGCTAGGGAAGTTCGTTTTACACATTTTTTAGTATTTAAATTAAGATTATATTACATTTTTGTTACAATATGTTATTTATTGTTTGAAACTGTTTCAAAATAAGAATTTTTTAAAATTAATACTATAATAGATTGACAGAATATGTTATAATTTTAATATGGAGGTTAATATGCAAAGAATTTTAAGTTATATGCGAAAAGCAATAGAAGATTATAATATGATAGAAGAAAATGATAAAATTGCAATTTGTCTTTCTGGCGGAAAAGATTCAATAACTATGTTACATGCGTTTAAGGCATTACAGAGATTTTACCCTAAAAAATTTGACATAATTGCAATAAGTATAAACCCTGGATTTGAATTTTTCGATACTAAGCTTTTACAAAATATATGTGACAAATTAGAAATTCCTTTATTTATTGAAAATAGTCATGCACAAGAAATTGTTTTTGAAATTAGAAAAGAAAAAAATCCATGTTCTTTATGTGCTAATTTAAGAAGGGGTGCTATTAATTCAATAGCTAGACGAGAGGACTGTAATAAGATTGCTTTAGGTCATAATGAAGATGATGTTTTAGAAACTTTTTTACTTAATTTGCTTTATACTGGAAGTATTGGTACTTTTTCGCCTGTTAGTTTTATGGATAGGTCTGGTATTACTTTAATTAGACCACTTATATATACTCCTGAAAAGGAAACTAAAAGGTTTATTAAGAAAAATAATTTGCTGGTTATGCCTAAGGTGTGTCCTATGGATGGTACTTCTAAAAGAGAAGATATGAAACAAATGCTTTTTTCTCTTAAAAAGGAGATTCCTATGGTTAGGGCTAATTTGTTTGGAGCTATTAAAAGAAATTTACCTGATTGGAAAAAAAATAGAGATTGAGGGACAGATTTTCGTCCCTTAATCTCTAATCTTTTTTAACTAATTTTACCATTGCATTTTTTAAATCTTCTAGTTTTTTATTGCTTTCTTCTTTTGAAGCACCTTTAACACCCATATATAATTTAATTTTAGGTTCTGTTCCAGAAGGTCTAACACAACACCAGTTATTGTCTTCAAGTTCATAATATAAAACATTTGATTTTGGAAGACCTGTTGTTCTTTCTTCTCCTGTTACCATATCTTTTACGTAGTCTCTATCTATGTCTTCAAACATTAATACTTTATAATCTCCTATTTTTTCTACTGGAGTATTTCTCATATCTGTCATCATTTCTTGTATTTTTTCAGCACCTTCAGCACCTTCTAATACTATTGATACTTGTGTTTCTTCATAATATCCATATTTTTTATAGATATTATTCATTTGATCCCATAGAGTTTCACCTTTTGATTTATAATAACATGCTGCTTCGCATAATGCCATTACTGCTGCTATTCCGTCTTTGTCTCTTGCATAGTCTCCAATTAGGCAACCATAACTTTCTTCAAAACCGAATACATATTTTTTTCCGTTTGTTTTTTCTTCTTCTTTTTTCATAATAGCACCTATATTTTTAAATCCTGTTAAAACTTCTATACATTCTAGTCCATAATTTTTTGCTATAGCTCTTGTTAGATTAGAAGAAACTACTGTTGTAATCATCATTCCATTGTCTGGTAATATTCCTTTTTCTTGCATTTGTGAAATTCTGTATTCTGCTATTAATAATGCTGACATATTTCCTGTATATGTCATATATTCACCTGTTTTTGAGTCTTTTGCATATATTCCTAATCTATCTGCATCTGGATCTGTTGCTAGAACTACATCTGCATCTACTTTTTTTGCTAATTCTAATGCTAATTTAAATGCCTTTTTGTCTTCTGGATTTGGATAATCTACTGTTGGGAAGTTACCATCTGGATCTTTTTGTTCTGGAACTACATATAAGTTTTGTATTCCTATTTCTTTTAAAAGTCTTTCTGCTACTGTGTTTCCTGTTCCATGTAATGGTGTATAAACAACTTTTAAACTTTTTCCTTGTTCTTTTACAATTTCAGGATTTAATATTAATGCTTTTAATGTATTTATATATTTGTCATCCATTTCTGTTCCAACTATATTGAATAATCCCTTTTCTGTTGCTTCTTCTCTTGATATTTCTTTTATTTCACTATATTCTGCAACTGCTCTTACTTTTGCTATTATGTCTTTGTCTCTTGGTGCAACTATTTGTGCTCCATCATCCCAGTAAACTTTATATCCATTGTATTTTGGTGGATTATGACTTGCTGTAATCATAACTCCTGCTGTACATTTTAGTTCTCTTACTGCAAATGATAGTTCTGGAACTGGTCTTAAGTTTTCAAATAAATATGTTTTTATTCCATTTGCATTTAAAATTAATGCTGTTTGCATACTGAATTCTTTTGACATTTTTCTTGAGTCATAACTTATTGCAACACCTTTATCTTGTGTTCCTTGTTCAATAATATAATTTGCTAGTCCTTGTGTTGCTTTCCCTACTGTGTATTTATTCATTCTATTTGTTCCAGCACCTATAACTCCACGTAGTCCTGCTGTTCCAAATTCTAATTCTTTATAAAATCTGTCTTCGATTTCTTTTTCATCATCTTTTATTTCTAATAATTCTTTTTTTGTTTCTTCGTCAAAGTCTGGACTTTCGCACCATTTTTGATATTCTTCTAAATATTTTTTCATTTTATCAATCCTTTCTTCTTGTCAAAAGGGACGCCCTTTTTTGACAACAATTCTTTCTCTTGTCAAAAAGGGGCGTCCCTTTTGACAACTTTTGACACTAAAATTTTATTTCAAATGATGAAAATCTTCATATAATTTTCTTGCTGTACTTGGACAATCAACTCCAGCACTATCTGCATTTTTAACAGGCGCAAATTCTTCTTCTCTCTTTACTCTAAGAATTGCCATATCATCAACTTCACCAAAAGCATCAAATAAAAATGCTTCAAATTTATATGCATTTGGAGAGTCTGGAACTACTAAATTACCATCTTTATCAATAAATTTAGCTTTTTTATAAGCACTATGATAAGGTAATGGTGTTACTCCCATTCTTTCTACTGCTTTTATATTAAATAAATTACAAAGTATATGTGATTCACCATATAAAAGTTCTCCGTTTTCATCTACTGCTTCTGCCATTTCATCTGTTATTTCAGAATATTCTATAACACCTGGTTTTCCATTTCTTTTGCAGAATACACCTACTTTTTCATGTGGATTTGCTTTAACTATTGATTTACATGCAACTGTAACTCCTTTGTCAATTGCAATACCCATTAATACTGGATCAACCATTTTTACAAGACAGTTATCTACTCCACCTATAAATACCCATTCAATTCCTAATTGTTTCATTTTTTCTGTCATTCCGTTTTTTACAAGTGATTCATATATTCCACCATGTCCATCTGCTGCTTGTTTGATTAGGCCATCTTCGCCTATTAATATTTTTCCTTCTGTGTCTACCATTGGTAGTTCACCTTGAATAAAGAAAAATATGTTTTTATCTTTTTGATATCCAAAGAATTTATTTTTTTCAAAGAATTCTACTGTTTCTTTGTTGTTTTCTCTACTTGTCATTATAAACCATGGTATTGTAACACCATATTTTTTTCCTTCTTCTTTTAGATAGTCACATAATAATTCAAATAATGATTTGTGTGAATCTAATCCAATGTCATATGTTCCTTTTGGTCCACTATGTCCAAGTCTTGTTCCTTGTCCACCAGCCATTGTAACTGCTGCTAGTTTTCCTTCTTTTATTGCTTGTTTTCCTATATTTTCATAATATTTATATTTATCATTTAATTTATACTTGTCTAAGTATTCCATTGGTTCTATTTTATCATCGTTTGTTGAGTTTTCTTTTTTTGTGTTGTCATATAAACTTTTGATTAGTTCAAAGTCTATATTCATTATTTGGTTTAATAATTGTTTTTGTTTTTTTTCTTCTAATTTTTCATACCCATTTAATAGGTGTTCTTGATTATACTTTTTTAATATAGCTTTTGCTTCTTCTAATGTATTATCCATATTTTTCATCCTTTCGATAGTATTTTTAATACTACATTTTTTTATGTACTTTATACTTTATACTATTTATTCAATTTTATCAAGTATTTTGCTAAAATTTTTTATGTTTATGTTTGAATTCAAAAAAAATAACGTCTGTAATACTCGAGTATGATAGTTTTACAAATTCAAACTATCATACTCAGGTATTACAGATATTATTTTTACTGAATTGTAACCTACTTATACCTTTTATGATTACTACAATAATTTTTCTACACCTGATGTAGATAAAATTCCATTATATTTTTTTGCTATATTACTAACATCATCCTTAATCTCATTAATATCGTAGCAGTCTACAACTTTTACTTCATTTATATCTATCCAATTTTCTATATTTCTATTCATATTTTCTATATAATTTTCTTTTCCTTTTACAAAAATTAATGTATCTTTTCCATCTTTGCTAGCTTTTTTTACTTCTTTAAATTTATTTAAGTTGTCATTTTTCCAATCAATTTTTGTTATTCTATCTTTTTCTTCTTTAGCCAAATTTACATTTGATAAAACTTTATCTACACTACTATCTAAATTATTTTCTGTCATTATTATTACATTTTTATTTTCTTTTAAACTTTCATTAATATAAGGTAAACTTATCATTTCAAAATGATAATCACTTGCAAAAAACAAGCATAATTTTTCTTCTCTTTTGTTTTCTTTTATCATAAGAATATCAACCCTTTCAATTTTTAAAGTTTTTTCTTTAGAATAGTCTTACTTTTGAGTACTGGTAAATTTTACCATTTATTTTTTTGCATGTCAATAATATTTCAAAAATATTTCAGAAATATTTCAATTATATTTCAAATTTTGTTTTATAATTCAAATTAGACTTGTGGATTTTAGTACTTTTGAATTAAAAAAGAATCATACTATTAAAATTTCAAAAAATGTATAAATTTATATTAAATGTAAATAATTAATTTAAAGAATATTTTACAAAAAAGTTTATTGGAGGTAACACATGAAAAATTTTTTAAAGAGCAAAAAAAATTCCAAAATAGGAATTATACTAACTCTACTTTTCCTATTATTTATATATACTACTTTATGTGCATTTTCCTATGTACAAGCTGTTTCAACAGATATAAGTAACAGTGTTTTCAGATTGCATGTAATTGCAAATAGCAACAGTGATGAAGATCAAGCATTAAAATATAAAGTTAGAGATAATTTATTAAATTATATGAATGACATTTGTTCTAATTGTTCAACTAAAGAAGAGGCTATCAATTTAGTTACTCTACACCAAGAAGAATTTAGGCAAGTTGCTTTAGATACTATTAAAAGTGAAGGTTATTCATATGATGTAAAAATAAATATTGGTAATTTCGAATTTCCTACCAAAAATTATGGTGATATTTCTCTTCCAGCTGGATTTTACGATGCTTTAAGAGTTGAAATTGGAAAAGCTGAAGGAAGAAATTGGTGGTGTGTAATGTTCCCTTCTCTTTGCTTTGTTGATGTATCTTCTGGAATTGTCCCTGAAGAGTCTAAAGAAGAACTTCAAAATGTATTATCAGATGAAGAATATTCAATAATTTCAGATAACTCAAATTCAGAAATTAAGTTTAAATTTAAATTGATTGAATTCTTTACTAATAATGGATTATTAACAGCTAAAAATTAATTTTAAGCTATTGCAATACTTCACTCTTTATGGTATATTTTATGCAGACAATTTATATTCAGGGGGAATTAATTTGGAAAAATTAGTAATAACAGGACCAACACCTTTAAAAGGTGAAGTAGAAATAAGCGGAGCAAAAAATGCGGCAGTAGCTATACTACCGGCTACTTTATTAATAAATGGAATTTGTACTATAAACAATATTCCAAACATAAGTGATGTCCAAATCTTATGCACTATTTTAGAGAAAATGGGTGCTAAAATAACATGGAATAATAAAAATGAATTAACAATAGATACAAGAAATATAACTACAACACAAGCACCTTTAGATTTAACAAGCAAATTTAGAGCTTCTTATTATTTAATAGGTGCAATGCTTGGTAGAACTGGAGAAATTGAAGTTGGTATGCCTGGTGGTTGTAACTTAGGTGCAAGACCTATTGATCAACATATAAAAGGTTTTGAATTATTAGGAGCTAATGTTGAAATTGGAAAAGGTACAATATCTGCAAAAGCAAATTGTCTAAAAGGAGCTCATATATATATGGATGTTGTTTCAGTTGGAGCAACTATAAATGTAATGTTAGCAAGTGTTTTAGCCAAAGGAACTACTACAATAGATAATGCTGCTAAAGAGCCTCACATTGTTGATGTTGCAAACTTTTTAAATACTATGGGTGCCGATATTAGGGGTGCTGGAACAGATGTTATAAAAATAAATGGTGTTGAAAAATTACATGGAAATGCTACATATTCTGTAGTTCCAGACCAAATAGAAGCAGGAACATTTATGTTAGCTGCTATGGCTTCTAAGGGTGATTTACTTATAAAAAATTGTATAACAAAACACTTAGAACCATTAACTGCTAAAATACTTGAAATTGGCGGAAATGTTGAAGACAATGGAGATAGTATTAGAGTTTGGTATAGTAAAAGACCTAACAAAGCAACTATTAAAACATTACCATATCCTGGTTTTCCAACAGATTTACAACCTCAAATGGGTGTTGTTTTATCAACTGCAAATGGTACAAGTATTATAAATGAAAGTATATGGGAATCTAGATTTCAATATACAGCTGAACTAAATAAAATGGGGGCTAAAATAACAGCTCAAGGAAAGTCTGCTGTATTTGAAGGTGTAGATGAATTATTTGGGGCTCCTGTATATTCAACAGATTTACGTGCAGGTGCAGCTTTAATTGTTGCTGGTATTTCTGCAAATGGTGTTACTGAAGTTTATAATCTATCACATATTGATAGGGGATACGAAAATATTGAAGAGAAATTCAGAAAAATAGGTGCAAACATTCAAAGAGTATCTGAATAAAAAGCAAAAGAATCAAAGGAAGAATACATTATGTTTAATTTTTGTAGTTTATACAGTGGAAGTAGTGGTAATAGTTTATTAGTAGAATCAGAAAATACAAAATTATTAATTGACGCAGGCGTTAGTAGTAAAAAAATAGAAACAGCATTGACTAATCTTAATATTGACCCTGCTTCTATTGATGGAATATTAATCACTCATGAACATACAGACCATGTTCAAGGTTTAGGAACATTTGCTAAAAAATTCGATTTACCTGTATATGTAAATCAAAAAACTTTAGATGCTATGCCTAAACAAAAAGAAAAAATATCAGAAAAAAATATTAAAAATATTAGAATAGAAGAAAAATTTGAGATTGGGGATATGCAAATTAAGCCATTTGCAATACCACATGATGCGGTAAATCCATGCGGTTTTAACATATTTAAGGACAATAAAAAAATAAGTATAGCAACTGATATTGGACATATGACAAATGGTATATTGAAAAATCTAGAAGATAGTATTTTTGTATTATTAGAGTCAAACTATGACCCTGAGGTTTTAAAATTTTCTAGATATCCATACATATTAAAATCTAGAATTGCAGGTCCAAATGGTCACTTGCCTAATGAAACTGCTGGAAAAACTATTGCACACTTATTACAATCTGGACTTAAGCAAGCTATGCTTGGACATCTAAGTAAAGAAAGCAATTTTCCAGAGCTCGCATATAAAACAGTTGTTGATGAAATTATTTCTAATAGTAATTATAACGAAAATTCATTAAAGTTAAGTGTTGCAAGTCGTGATATTCCTGGAACTCGTTGTAACTTCGAAAATGATATTGAAAACAAAACTCTAGTATAAGTTTTTATTTTTTATTATTTGCAAGAACAAAAGCGGACATTACATTAATATTTGAAAGGAAAAATATATGTTAACAATAAATGTAGTTTGTATTGGTAAAATAAAAGAAAAATTTTTTAAAGATGCAATAGATGAATACTCAAAAAGGCTTTCAAAATATTGTAAATTAAATATTTTGGAACTTCCAGATGAAAAAATTCCTGATAAATTAAATCAAAATCTTGAAAATGATATAAAATCTAAAGAATGTACTAATATGATAAATCATATTAAAAAAGATTCTTATATTATTTGCCTTGATTTAGCTGGAAAAGAAATTTCTTCTGAAGAATTTTCTAAAAATATTGAAAACATTTCTATGCAATCTAGCCAAATTACTTTTGTAATTGGTGGTTCTTTAGGTTTGAATAGAGAAATTTTAAATTTAGCCAATCAAAAAATTTGTTTTTCTAAAATGACTTTTCCTCATCAATTAATTAGAGTATTTTTGCTAGAGCAAATTTTTAGAGCTTTTAAAATTTCAAATGGTGAAACTTATCATAGATAAT
>URWN01000012.1 GCA_900551615.1 uncultured Clostridium sp. | reverse complement strand
GTTTCTTTTGGGATATTATCACCACCTTTTTACATTCTTTATATTCTGGTTAAATACAATTTCAATTTTTTATTAAGGCTTTTTACAAATTTTCTGTTCAAAGCCAAAAATGACACTGTGTCATATATTATAAGTGACACTGTGTCATTTGTCAATATTTTTATTTCAAACTTTCTGTGAATTTTTTGTGAACTTTTATAAAATGTTCATAATTTCTTTTAATTCTGAAATAGTATAATATTTAATTTGCTTTGTTTCTTCATTATTCTTAAGATTATAAAAAGATATTTTTTTGCTTTGTTCTGTGTTGTTAGGGTTATAATAAATAGCTTGAATGCCTGCTTTTAATGCTCCTTCTATATCTCTTTGAAAATTATCTCCTATCATTATGCATTCTTCTGGTTTATTTTCTCCAATCGCTTGAATAAATGCTTCTTGAAATGGTTTTCTTTTTGTATTTTCTGCAGCATATACTTCTTGAAAATATTTTAAAATTTTTGCTTTTTCTAATCTTTTTACTTGTTGATCTTTATACCAATCTGTTAAAACAACAACTTCATATTTGCTTTTAACATATTCTAATACTTTTATGGTTGATTCTGGTAATTTCTCTGGTGCACATTTTGACCACCTATTAATTAGCATTTCAATAAATTCCTCTGGATAATTTTTCTCTGTATATTTATTAATGAAATCAATCATTAATTTTGTATTAAATGTGTAATAATTATTTTCATATTCTATTAAAGCTTTTCTTATTTTTTTATTTTCTTCTTCTGTATATTCTATACCTAGTTCTTTTAAAACTATACCTATTTCATTATCATACTCTTTTTTCCATGGCATTAATGTATTATCCATATCAAATATAACTCTTTTTATCATTTTTTCTCCCTATTTTATTTTGTTACATTTTTCTAAACACGCCACATACTTTTCCTAGGATTTCACAGTTTGGAACTATTATTGGGTCCATTGTACTATTTTCAGGTTGTAATCTTATGTGGTCTGTTTCTTTGTAAAATGTTTTTACTGTTGCTTCATCTTCTATTAATGCAACAACAATTTCTCCATTGTTTGCATTGTTTTGTTTTCTTACTAATATATAATCACCATCTAGAATTCCTGCTTCTATCATACTTTCGCCTCTAACTGTAAGCATGAAACAGTCGGAATTACCAACAAAGTCAATTGGAATTGGAAATGTATCTGTAACATTTTCAACAGCTAAAATAGGCATACCTGCTGTTATTTTTCCTACTACAGGTACTTCTACTAATTCTTTTTGTGTGTAAAAATCTTTTGAAGATGTCTTTTTTGATTCTCCGTCTGTTCCTTTTAATAGTCTTAATGTTCTTCCTTTTTTGTCTTGTTTTTTAATATATCCTTTGTCTTCTAGTCTTGCTAAATATCCATGTACTGTTGCTGTTGAACTTAATCCAACAGCTTTTCCTATTTCTCTTACTGATGGTGGGTATCCTACATTCATAATTTGTTTTTCAATATATCTTAATATAGCTTTTTCTCTTACATTTAATTCTGGTCTTTTTCTTGGCATATTAATCACTCCATTCTCATTTTTGTACATAATATCATACAAACAAAAAAATGTCAAACATAAATTTGCTTTTTTTAAGAAAATTTTAGGGAATTTTTTATTCCCTAATTTACATATTATTTAAATCTTTTTCCCTTTGCATGTCTTTTTCTTTTTGGTTTATACTCTTCTTCATTTTCTAGTGGACCTACTTTTTCTTTATTGAATTCTTCTATTAAAGGTATCCTTTCTTCTGATTCTTTATCTCTTTTAATTATAACTACTACAATTGCAACTACTGCAATTATTATAACTGCACCTAATATAAGTATTGACTTTTTATTACTATTTTGTACTGTTTCTTTTATTTGAGAATTGTTTTGAATATTTTTTGGTTCTTCTACTTCATTTTGTTTTTGAGTATTTGTTGTTTGTTCATTTTCTTCTATTAATTCATTTGATGTTTGATTTTCCTGACTTTCTGTAATATTTTCTTGTATTGAATTATTTGTATCACTTTTTTGAGTATTTTCTGAGCTTTCGTTACTTTTTCTATTTATTGTTAATGTATATGTATTCTTTGTTTTTCCATCTTCAGCAGTTACTACTACTTCAAAAGTGTTTGCTCCATCTTTTAATTTTTTTATACCTGTACCTGCTACTAATTGTCCACTTTGTCCTTTTACAGCATATATTTCTACTGTTTCTGTGTCACTTGGTACATCGACTGAATATTTTAATGTATTTGGTTTAAATCCTGAAAAATCATGTGGTTTTATTCCAAAGTCTGATAATGTTGCTATATTTGATTTTGTGGCTGTGCTTGAATTGTTTGTTGTTTTTGTTGTGGTTGATGTTGTGTTTTCTGCTTTTGCTATGTTTGGTAAAATAGTTACTATCATTAATATTAGTGCTATTGCTAGTATTTTTTTGTGTGTATTTTTTTTCATTTTTATCCCTTCCTCTTTTGTTTTTTGTCTAATTATATCATTTTATTTTTTTAAAAGTCAACAAATTTAATAGTAAATTGATAAATATAATTAATTTAAATACTTTCTTAATATTTTCCGTTTTTTTAAAATTTTTTTGCTAATTTCTATTGACAAAGAAATGTGAAATGTGCTATTATAAATATTGTTAATAAGAAATACGCAGATGTGGCGGAACTGGTAGACGCGCTGGTCTTAGGAACCAGTGCCAACGGCGTGGGGGTTCGAGTCCCTTCATCTGCACCAATGACGTATCTGTTCGAACTAATAAAACAGATAAATACAAAAATCAATCAGAAAATAAATCTGGTTGATTTTTTTGTTGTCTAAAAACAATATTAAAATCATCCAAACGAAAGGATGGTGTATAAATTGAAAATAATTAAACAAGAATTACAATTTGAAGAATGTCTAAAACAGAGACTTGAATTTATATGTGAATTTTCTAAAGTTACTCCTACTTTTATCAATGGTAGCATTAGAAAATTAGAGAGAACTAATCTTACATATAAGAGATGTCAACGGTACTTGTGTACTTTGATGTCTCTTTTTTGTTAGGAGGTTTGAAAATTGAACGAAGAAAAGAAAAAATGTGGATTGTATATGAGAGTTTCAACAGAGGATCAAGCAAGGGAACGGCTTTAGTCTTCCAGAACAAAAGGAACGATTAGAAACTTTTTGTAAATTTAAAGGTTATGAGATAGTAGATTATTACCAGGATGCTGGAATAAGTGCAAAAACTGGTAATTATAGACCAGAGTTTGAAAGATTAAAAGCTGAAATAGATACTGCATTTGACTATATTCCAGATGAGAGTAATGATAGTGTAATATATACAAAAGAGCCTATTGCTATTTCAGTAGGTGTTAAGCCAGTAAAATTCTGCGAAGAAAAAGCAAAATAATTGTTGCAACTATACAAAAATAATCTACTATGTTGCAACAACAAATTAACGAGAACAAATTCGTATTTGTGATTAGCAAATATAAATTTTGTAGCGAGTTAATTTAATAAATTTTAGCTCTGTGAGATAAAATTTATTGCCTCGCAGAGCCCCCGAGTTTTGATAGAATGTCAAAACTCATAGGGGGTTAGGACTTATGGCAAAGCCAAAGTCCATAGCTACTAGGAAATTTCAAAGGAGGTATTTTATGGAGCAAGAATTAGCATATTCTTTTCACTTGGGTAGTGATAAAAACAAAAGTAAATTAGCAAAGAAAGTTGCAAAGGAAAATGTATCTGGCACAACTTCTCTAGCTAATAATGCAATTCAAAATGCAAAAGATTTATCAGATGTAAACAAGCATAACTTATTAAGAGATTATGATAATCAAACAGAACTAATTAGAACGATATATGGAACAAATGATATTGTAAATGATGTAAAACAAGTATATTTAGAAGATTTTGAACAAGCTAGAATTGAATATAACAATAATCAAACTAGAAATGATAGAAAAATAGAACTTGGAGATATGGATTTTTGGAATGATAAATATGAGAGATATAAGTTTAAAATGGTTGATGTATATAATGAACAAGTAATTGAATTAATTAAAATTGTACCAGATTTTAAGTTTTAAATAAATATGGAAGAATGAGATTAAAGTACTTGAAAGAACACAAAAAAGCTGATTATACTATAATGCTAATGGACGGAACATTAAATACACATTTAAAAGAAATACAAGAAACAGCAAATAATAGAGTGCAACAGATTGCTAGTGAATTAAAGGTTAAAAGCAATTTGACAGAAGATATGAAAAATACAGATATGCTTTACTGGGTTGGCACAATGAACTCTATTAAAGCACAAGCAGAAGAAATTGTTTTTAGTGAATTAATTTTTATTTAAAGATTGTTAAAAAGCGAATGAGGGTAAAATCCTCATTCGCTTTGATGGTTATTTACTTGTGAAAAAATAATTTAATCTTACTAATAATTTTCCTAAAAAAGGACTCTTTATAAGGAGCTATTTCAGTGCTTTGTGTCTGTGTTTCAATGTATTCATTAGCTTTTTGTCTATTTCTAAATATATCGTCAGTGTTATATTTTTTTCTTAATTCTTCTTGATATTTTAATTCATTATTGCTCAATGTCTTTTCTAATTTGACTCTTTCTATATCATCACATATA
Organism: uncultured Clostridium sp.; assembly: GCA_900551615.1. GTDB lineage: Bacteria > Bacillota > Clostridia > TANB77 > CAG-508 > CAG-269. The sequence continues at coordinate 40,466 of URWN01000012.1, read as the reverse complement.
AAATCTCTATATAATACTGTTAAAAGTTCTTTTGTAGTTGGTAATAAGTCTTGTTTTTCTAATGGTAATGATTTATCAATAGCCCAATTATATTCTTGTGATTTATTATTTTCAAAATAACTAATAACTTTTTTTGGTAGTCTAGCTTTCAAGTTTGGTATCATATATTTTAATATTTCATTTATTTGATAAAGTGCATTTGAATATTCCATATTTTCCATACTATTCTCCTTTTTCTTCTGATTTATCTTTGTCGTTTTCTCTATCAGGATGTAACCATTTTCCTATTTTATCTTTTAAAGATGAAGAACTTTTCTCTACTGTTTCTGTTCTTTGTTCTGATGCAATTTTTCCTAAAGATTCTTTGTCAGCCAAATATCGTAAATCTTCAATAGTTTGTCTTTCTCTATACAATGCTAATTCTTCTACTAAATATGTTTCAACCTCTTCTTGACTATGACTTTTAGCGTATTCTGCATATTCTGCTGATTGAACAACTGGTACTAAAGCTTTAATCTCATCACCTGTTAAGCGACATAACTTGTGCATACAAAGAGCGTCTAAATCTTCTCTTCCTTTAGAAGTATCAAGAATTTCTAAATAAAATTTAGGTACAATTTCTCCGTTTAATGTTAGTCTCTAAATCACTTATTTGTACATTCCAAAATTCTGCTGGATATTTACCACCCTTACCAATGCAAACACTTTCGTCTAATCCTTCTTGTTGTAAGTATTCTCTATATTCTTTTTGAAATTGTCCTGCCATTTCATCACGATGATCTACTAATTGTTTATTCATAAGGTCTTCTTGAGTTAATTGGTCTAATAATACAAATGACAACCCTCTATCTTTAAACATAAAACTATAATCACTTGAAATTGCAACATTTCCTCTTTGCATTTCAGCATATAATGTTCTTATCAATTCGCTACTTTGTTCATTTGTAGATATTAAATCAAAATTTCCTCCACCATTAAAACCAGCATACCATAAAGCAATCACTTCAGGAGAGTCCATATTAGCACCAAATTTTGACATAAATTCTTCATTACGTTTTCTATCATCATTATTGATATATCTATCCATAATTTCGTGTCTTTCTTCTTCTGTTTTTCTCATTAAACTAGCATAATTCCAACCATCGTTTGTTAACCAGACACTCCCATCACTAAATTCCATTAAATTAATAGCTTGAGGATTTTCAACAATTTCTCCATTAAACGGATGATTTTTATTTTTATCTATAATCTTTTTAGATTTTATCTGTTCTTCACCCGTATATCCATGTTCGTGTTCAGAATAAAATCCATATCCTGCATTAAATCCAACTAATTTACCATCTCTTTTTAAGACCTCTTGTCCATGATAAGCATATCTACCCATATCTATTTCTCCTTTGCTTTAAAACACTACTTATTTATTGCATACTTTTATGTAATTTATATCACAATATTTTACTTTTTACAATAAATATGACAATCAAAACATATTTGTCATAAAAATTTAATATTTTTGTAATATTTCTGAATAATTTTTTCGTTATATGGTCAATTTAAAAAATATACTTGCAAAAATATAAACTTTATGTTAAAGTAAAGACAATGAATTGATTGATATTTGTATCAATCGTTATGAGAGCCGAAAAAAGTTGTAGATAACTATGTCATCGGCACCAGTATAGATGTTTTTATAGAATTTCATGGTTCTATAAAGACATCTTTTTATTTATGCTGATAATTTTGGAACGTATTATTCGCTTTTTAGAAGCAATAGTAAGAGTAATATGTTATTTCGTGAAACTACTTGATAAGTAACTTTTGAAATGAAAAATGAGTGAAAATTTTTCACTCATTTTTCTGTTGGACTTTTTTTAGCCACTTTTTCTCGGTTTCCAAATATTCAAGTTTTATCAACTAGACCAAAAAGAGGAAGTTTTTCAGTTATTGATTTCATATTCAAAGATACAATCTCTTTGTATTTAAATTCTTCCTCAATCAAGTCAGTAACAGTAAAGGAATCTGATAATTCGATATAACGGTCCCTTAAGGAACTGTATACCGGAAATGCCGGCATAAACTTTTCTGTATCAAATACGAATAGTAGATAATCTATTTCATTATCATTGCCTTTTAATTCTAATGGCAGTTTGATATGCAGAAAGTCATTTCCATTTGAATCTGTTTTTTGTGTTATTTTTGTATGATAATAATCTTGAAATGGTTTAAGCGTTTCTATAAGGCAATTTTCCTTAATAGAGTAAACACGCCAATTACCAAGCCAAATTTTATCAGAACTCAAAGAAACCAAGCGTTTACCGCTATAAGATAATGATTCCCATACACTACCATAACCCGGCCATACTGTTAATCTACAATCAAACTCATCTTGGTAGAATATTAAAAATCTATTTTCATCAATTTGTTCAAGACCAGCATATGTATCATCAGAATCAAGAACATCCCAATGCACAGAATTTAATAAATGATATTCTTTGTTAGTCGACAAGTTGCGTAAATAATACTTTTTGATATGACCTACATCATCATCATAGTGTTTATCCAATTTTTCTTCGACTCTAAGTTCCCATTGCTTTTCGTCGTATTTAAATTCAGTAAACCGACTCATATTTTTACCTCCAATTGTTGTGTAATATAAAACTATAGGTTACATAAATAAGTATAGCAAATAGAAGTAAAAAAGTCAATAAAACTTACGTTTTTTGCGTTTCTAGTTATTCAATATAAAAATTCATAAATTGTCATCTATTTATTTTTTTATTTATAATTATTAACATTAATATAAGCCATTCTACCAGTTGCATTCACTCTAACTTTGTCTACATATGAATTTACATGTTGTAAAATCGTTACTGTAGTATTAGCTTTGTATTGATACCTTACACCACTTAAATTTGAATTTGAGTATAATATACATGGTTTTGTTCTTCTAGTTGTTGTACTTTGTGCTTTTGTATTTGCCACATTCGTATAATTATTTTTATTTATATATGCAACTCTTCCTGTCACATTAACTCTAACCTTATCAACATTTTCTGAAACATTTTCAAGCACAGTCACAGTAGTATTTGCCTTATAATTATATCTATATCCTGTCAAATTTGAATTACTATACAAAATGCTAGCTCTGGCTAATCTTTTTGTTTGGCCAGAAGTCGTTATTGTATTGCTTGTTCCAATATTTTTAGTTGTATAATTTAAAGAAATCCATCCCTTGTCTGTTTTTCCAAAACCATTTGATTCTGCCAATATTGTAACAACATCTCCTTTTGAATATCCTCCTACCCTCGCATATGATGTACTTGCTCCTGCTCTTATATTTAATCCACTATTAGCAGTTATTTTTACTTGATAATTCATATTAGATGTAGAAATTTCTGAAATATCTATTGGTGTATTATTTTCTTTTGTATCTGTTCTATTATTTTTAAAACAGAAGAATTTTCTATAATTTGCATATTGTCTAAAGTCTTGAATTGAAACATATGTAGTATATCCTTTCACAATTGCTTTTCCCCTTCTACTAGCTACATCATATTTTCCGTTATATAAATATGAATCATATATTTTTATATAATTTCCTTCAATGCCGACTAAAACAATGAAATGTCCTCCGTATGTAAATAGTCCTTGATTACAACTTGCAATTATATAATTATTATTTTTTAATTTGTTAATTACATCATCTAATCTATAACATTCACTATATTCAATATTAAATACATCTGCTGTCCATTTAAAAGCACTCCAATACGTTCCTTGGTTTGGTGAACGATACCCATATCGTGTATATAAATCAGCCATTTGGTCTGGTGTTATATTTCCTTTTATACTAGATACAACCATGGCAGCACTTGCTGGTCCACATCCTGATGTTCCTATTGTTTGTGATGTATTTCCTACACTAGAATATATTTTATGACGCCACCTATTATCTAATTGAGAATAATATGTTAGTCCTGCATATTCTCCAAGTTGAATGTTTGGTGTTTTTTCTGCTCCATTATATGCTATAATTCCTTGTTCTTCAAAACCTTCTGCTTCGGTTTCTTGAACTTCTATAGTTTGTTCATCTTCTTCTGTTAATATTGGAAGTTCTGTTGTTGATTTACTTACTTTTTCATCTATTATGTTTTTATCAATTACATTTTTTTCTTTAGTTAAATTTTTTTCTTCTATTATATTTTCTATCTCATTATTTAATTTTATATTTTTTATATAAGATTGTGATATTATTAGTGTTATAATGAATACTAAAATTATGCCTCCAATTATAATAAATTTTTTATGTCCTTTTTCCATTTTTAATAATCCCCCTTATTATGCTATCTTGCATATTTTACGCATTTAATTTATTCTAATAGTATTCTATGTTAGATTGATTTAGTACTTTTTCAAATAAATTAAAAGAAGATATTAAAAAAGAAAAAAGGAGCGAAAAAAACCGCTCCTTTTTTCTGAAAGATTATACAATACCAAGATGCAGTCTTGTGTATAATTCCGCTCCAGACATTTCTGCCTGTTTTTCAGAACTTTTTACCTCTTTTTCCTTAACTACTTCTCTGGTTGTCATATTGTTTTTTTCCATTTTTCTAACCTTTCTAGCTACTGCTAATATATATATAATTGTTGGTACATTTTTATTTTAACACTTTTGACAAATATTGTCAATTTCATTTACATAAAAAATATAATGCTAGTCCACCTATTATTGCTATTATAAAGCCTAGTATCTTTAGCCCTGATGAACCTTCATTTTGATCTCCAAATCCAAAGAATTTTTTCGTAATTATTCGTGCATCATATATTAAAATTACTCCGAACAAAACAAGTAATATCATCAATAATCTCATTATTATATTAAACATTTTTATCGACATCCTTTTATTTTTTATATTTATATATTAATATTTTTTTGTCCAAAAGTCAAGAAAAAATGGAGCAGTGCTCCATTTTTTCATTCTTTGTCTTTGCTACTTTAAGCATCTGCATCTTCATCCATGTCTATATTTTTTTTTATATTTTCTGCCAATGTTTCAACTATATTTGCTACTGGCTTTCCATTAAATATATCTTCAGGAACTTTGGCAGAGCCATCAAGTGCTTCTTCTAATGCCTCGAGTGATTTGAATTTGTCAATTTTTAAGCTTTTTCTTTTTTTGTTCATGTAATCCATTGCCTTTTCTGCTAAAACATCCATCTTTGCTTTTGGATGTCTCACTTTCCGATATATCATATAAGCAATAAATTCAGTATGGTAATTACCAATTTTAAGCTTTTTAGCCTCATCAAGCGCAGCATCAAATATTGCCTTTTTTTCTTTGTTCATGTTGTAGTCTCCTTTTCTTGTGTGTGCCCCTATTTAGAGGACTTATTATTTTTGTTACATAGTCTACCTATATTATACCATATTTTACATAATATTGCAAATTATTTACTGTATTAATTATTTTTATTCTAAAAAATAACTATAGGACATATATTTATACTAAATATTGTGTTTTCATATAAAATTTATAATATACACTTATCAAAATTTCACTAAAATATTTATATGGAAAATTGGAGGTAAAAAATGAAAAAAACAATCATCTTTTTGATATTGCTAACAATTAGCATTTCAACTATTTCTTTAGGATATGATACTTCAAGTTCATACATATGGAGTACAGATGCAGAAACATCACCAGTTACATCTTCTATTACATCCAATACTACCTCATCAAATACTTTAGAAACTAATTCTCAAATTGAAACTAGTAATTCTCTAAATTTAGAATCTGGTGCTGCAATACTAATAGAACAATCCACTGGTCAAATTCTTTATGAGCACAATGCACACGAGCAGCTACGCCCTGCTTCTGTTACAAAAGTTATGAGTATTTTATTAATAATGGAACAAATTGATAGTGGTAATCTTTCTTATACAGATACTGTTCCATGTTCAGAAAATGCTCGTTCTATGGGCGGTTCTCAAATCTGGCTTGATCCTAGAGAAACTTTAACAGTTGATGAGATGTTAAAAGCAATATGTGTTGTTTCTGCAAATGACTGTGTTGTTGCAATGGCTGAACATATTGCAGGTTCTGAAGAGGCATTTGTTCAAATGATGAATGATAAAGCAAAAAAACTTGGTATGAATGATACAACATTTAAAAATTGTCATGGAATTGACGAAGATGGTCATGTAACTTCTGCTTATGATATTGCCTTAATGTCTAGAGAACTTTTAACTAAACACCCTAACATAACAAAATATACTACTATTTGGATGGATAGCTTAAGGGGCGGAAAATCTCAATTGGTAAATACAAATAAATTAATTAAAACTTATAGAGGTATTACTGGTTTAAAAACAGGCTCAACTTCTCTAGCATTATATAATTTGTCTGCAAGTGCTACTCGTGATGGTCTGTCACTAATTGCTGTAATTATGAAAGCTCCTTCTACTAAAGTAAGATTTGCTGAAGCTCAAAAACTATTAGATTATGGTTTTAACAAATTTTCTTTTAAAAGTTTTGGTAACAGTGGGGATGTAATACAATCTGTTTCTGTTAATAAAGGTGTTAAAAATAGTACTGATGCTGTTTTAGAAAATTCTGCTGGTACTTTAATTGAAAAAGGTAAGGAAAATCAGGTAACACAATCTATTGAAATTAATCCTAATATTGAAGCTCCTATAAAAAAAGGTAATGTTGTTGGAAAGGTTGTATTTTCTTTAGATGGAAATGAACTTTCTTCTACTAACTTGGTGGCTTCTTGCGATGTTGATAAAATAAATTTGTTTACTATGTCTAAAAAAATTATTTATAATTGGGTAGATTTATTAAGAAGTTGAACCAATGAAGTTGTCAAAAAGGGGCGTCCCTTTTGACAACTTCACTGGTTCACATGTTTTATTTTTGTTTTAATCTTAGATATCCAAGTTCAACCCAGCTATTATAAGCAAGATTTATTTTAAATACTAATTTTGGTTTAGCACCTGCTCTGTTTTTGTCAACAACACATGCATAATATCTGATATCTGGATCTTCTGATTTTTCCAAATCAAAAAATTCTGTATCAACTTCTTTTAGTGAATATTCGTATTCATCTAAATGTTCTCTTGTTATTTGTTTAAATAAACACAAAGTATCTAATACCTCTTTAACTGTTCTACTAACAGCTAAATCATTAACATCTAAATTAATAGGTGGTGTTGCATTTTCTGCTAATTGTAGTGATGAGCATATAAAAATATTAAAATTTTGTGCTAAATTTGAAAGTATTGTAGCTGTTCTTTTTATTTCTTCTGGATTTCCAATATTACTTGTATCTGTTTTCAATGTATCATAAAATACATATTCAATGTGTTCTTTATAATAATAGTTAATTATAACTTTTTTCAATTCATCATTTGTGTGATCTGTAATATTAATAAAATATATTGAATTGTTTATCTGCTCGCTTGCCCATTTTATTGCTTTTATAGTTTTGCAAAAATCTGTTGATATTTCTGAAAGTCTTTTTATGAATTGTTTTTGTGTTTCTCCATCTTCTTTTAGTACATACCCTTTTTTATCTAGTTTAGCATCTTTTTTATTATCAGGTCTAAATTTAAATTCTAATAATTCTGTTTCTGATACATGTACATCTTGTCCATGTATTTTTTTTATTTCTGGGTTATTTATAATTGTAGTAATCAAGCATAATTTCATTTTTTCTTCTGACATTTCGTTTGATATTACTAGTACTTTCTTTTTATGTACTAATGCTGTAAATGCTGCAATATCAATTGTTAGTCTACTTTTACCATTGTTTGAAGGCATTGCATATGCCATTGTTTCACCTTTTCTTATTCCTTTAAATACTTCCGTTAATATTGGGAATGGATAAGAAAGACCATTTGCTAATTCATTTTCTCCACTTTCTAAAAATTCTACAAGTTCATCACTTAATACTGATGATTTGAATTTTTGTGTTACTCTTACTTGTTCAATTGTGTCTTTTATTTCTTCTGGTGACATTTTATCATATAATTCATATTCTGTAATTTCTACAATTTTTTCTTGTACATTTCTTTCTGGAGTTTCAGTATATGCTTTTCTAAGTATGAATAATTTTTTTAATTCATCATATATTTTTTCTACATTATAATTTTGATCTTTTACGGCTTTTCTTAATTTATTTTTTAGTTCATATACTTCTTCTGAATCCTTTGAAAAATTAAATCTATCTTTTGCTTTTTCAGAAGAATATTTTGAACCTTCATTAAATAGTACACTTTTATAAATATTTAGCATTGCATCATCTTCAAAAATACAATCATCAAATAGAAAATAATATTTTGAAATTAATTTTGGATTATTTAATAATAAACCTATAAATGTTTGTTCTAATTCAGGATTACTTAGTTTTGTGGGATATGTTCCATCCTCCTCTTCTGTTTCTGGCGCTAGCTCTAATAATTCTTCTTGTTTCTTTTTGGCCTTTTCTTCTTTATCTTTTAACTCTCTCATTTTCTTTAAGGCTTCTAGATAATTTCCTGCTGATAGTAATTTTTTTATGTTTGCTATTTCTATATCATTTTCTCTTGTAACTTCTATACTATCTAATAAATCATATATTTTATCAATATTTTCCATATTTTTCTCCTTTCGCTCACTGCGTTCGCTCATCGTCATCCAAAATTTTTTGACAAAAATTTTGTCTGCCAAATCTTGGATTTTGTTCACCCATCGTCATACAAATTTTTTCAAATTTTGTATGACAAATCTTGAGTCTTGTTCGCTCATTATTTTAATCTTTCTTCTACTTTAGCAAGCATGTCTTTGTATTTTTCTAGTTTATCTTTTTCTTCTTGTATTTTCTTTTCTGGTGCTTTGTTTACAAATCCAGGGTTTGAAAGCATTTTTTCACATCTTGCAACTTCTGCTTCTAGTCTTGTTTTTTCTTCTTCTAATCTCTTTCTTTCTTCTTCCATGTCTACTAAATCTTCAAGTGGCATATATAGTTCGATTCCGTCTTTTAGTATGCTTATTGCATTTTCTGGTATTCCTGCTTTGTCTTTTTGAACTACTATTTTTTCTCCAAGTCCTAGTTTTAAGATAAAGTCTTTTGCTTCCCAGATTTCGTTTTCATATTTTTTTGTTACAAATATTAATTCTGATTTTTTTGATGGGTGGATGTTCATGTTTGCTCTTACATTTCTTATTTCTGTGATGATTTCTTTTATTTTTTCAACTGTTTGTTCTTCTTCATCAAATGCAAATTTTTCTCTTATTGTTGGCCATTTTGATACTATTAAATCTGCTTCATCGTATTTTACTAGTTTGTCGTATATTTCTGATGTTACAAATGGCATAAATGGATGTAATAATTTTAGTGATGTTCCAAATACATGGTTTAATATATCACTTACAGCGACCTTTGTTTCTTCATTTTCACTATAAATTCTTGTTTTAACCATTTCAATATACCAGTCGCAAAATTCGTTCCAAATAAAGTTATAAATTTTATCTAGTGCAATTCCTAAATCGTAATTTTCAATGTTTCTTGTTATATCTACTACTAATTTGTCTAATTTATTTAATATCCATTTATCTTCTATTGTTAGTAATTCTGGGTTATATGTTTTAGTATCATGGTTATATACTTTATGGCAGAATTCTTTTACTTTTTCTTCGTTTGGTGTGTTCATTATTATGAATTTAGCCGCATTCCAAATCTTGTTTGCAAAGTTTGATGCTTGTTCTAGTTTTTCTGGCATATATCTAATATCATTTCCCATTGTTGTTCCAGAAAGTACTGAAAATCTTAATGCATCTGCACCATATTTATCAATTATTTCAATTGGGTCAATTCCATTTCCTAATGATTTTGACATTTTTCTTCCTTGTGAATCCCTTACAATTCCATGTACAACAACATCTTTAAATGGATTTTTATCAGTTAATTCTAATCCTTGTGTCATCATCCTTGATACCCAGAATGTTATAATGTCATATCCTGTAACTAATACATTTGTTGGATAAAATGTTTTATAGTCTTCTGCTTCTGTATTTGGCCAACCTAATGTTGAGAATGGCCATAATGCTGAGCTAAACCATGTGTCTAGTGAATCTTCATCTTGATGTAATTTGTTAGAACCACATTTTTCGCATTTTTCTGGCATTTGTTTTGCTGCATGTATATGTCCACATTTGTCACAATAGTATACAGGAATTCTGTGTCCCCACCATAATTGTCTTGATATACACCAATCTTGGATATTATCTAACCAGTTGAAATACATTTTTTCATATCTTTTTGGAACAAATTTAACTTCGTCATTTCTAACTGCATCTGCTGCTCTTTTTGCCAAATCTTTCATTGATACAAACCATTGCTCTGAAATTCTTGGTTCTATTGTGCTGTGGCATCTGTAACATTTTCCAACATTGTGTGTGTAATCTTCAATTTTAACTAGATTTCCTAATTCTTGTAATTTTTCTACAATTAATTTTCTTGCTTCAATTGCTGGCATTCCTTTATATTCTGGAACTAAATCTCCCATAATTGAACTATCGTCAAATACTTCTATAATTTCTAAGTTGTGTCTTAGTCCTGCTTGATAATCATTTGGGTCATGTGCTGGTGTAATTTTAACACATCCTGTTCCAAATTCTTTTTCAACAAATTCGTCTGCTATTATTGGAATTTCTTTATTCATTATTGGTAAGATACATTTTTTGCCTACTAAATCTTTATATCTTTCATCATCTGGATGTACTGCAACTGCTGTGTCTCCAAGCATTGTTTCAGGTCTTGTTGTTGCAACTATAATGTATCTGTCTGGTTCACCTGCAATTTGGTATCTAATATGCCATAAGTGTGATGGTTCGTCTTCATATTCAACTTCTGCATCAGAAATTGTTGTATGACATGATGGACACCAGTTTATCATTTTTTTACCTTTATAAATTAATCCTTTATTATACAATTGGATAAATTGTTCTAAAACTGCTTCTGATAGTCCCTCATCCATAGTAAATCTGTCTCTATCCCAGTCACATGAACACCCTAATCTCCTTTGTTGCTTTTGAATTGTTCCACCATATTCTTTAGTCCATGTCCATGCTCTTTCTAAGAATTGTTCTCTTGTAATATCTGCTTTTGTTAAGCCTTCTTCTTCTTTCATTTTAGCAACAACTTTTACTTCTGTTGCAATTGCTGCATGGTCTGAACCTGGAAGCCATAATGTATTGTATCCTTGCATTCTTTTAAATCTTATTAAAATATCTTGTATTGTGTCATCTAATGCGTGTCCCATGTGTAATTTTCCTGTTACATTTGGTGGTGGCATCATTATGCAGTAGCTTTCTTTTGTTTTGTCCATACTTGGTTTAAAGTATCCTTTTTCTTCCCATTCTTGATATAGCTTTTCTTCAAAGTCTTGTGGGTTGTACTTGTCATTTAATTTTTTATTCATTTTTAATTCCTCCTTCTTGATTCGGGATTGAGGGACGTTCCTTTTTTTCCCTTTTTTGAGGGAATAAGGGACATCCCTTTAATCTTTTTAATTTTTTGAATCTTCTGATTTTTTTACGTTTTTAATTTTTAAATTTTAGAATTTAATTGAATATTTGCATTCAAATTCTTTGTCTTTTGGTAATTCAATAATATTTTCTTTATCTTTATAAATTTGTATACTGTCTATTCTATCTGCTGTATTTTGCCATGGTTCGATGCAGATAAATGGTGCTCCTTTTTTTGACCATAATGCTAAATATGGAAATCCTGTAAAATCAAATTCTAGTATTTTTTGATTTGTTTTATGATTTTGCAAAATTACTTTATTTGATTTTAAATTTTTCATAATAACTGCATCATTATCAAAAGTATCTTCTTTTAAATAAATTTTATTATCTTGTAAAATATTTTGTGCTTTTTCTATATCAATTAACCCTTCTTTCAATTTTAGAAATTCTATTTCATCTTCCTGTTCTGGAAAAACAATTTCATATTCTCCATTACTATAATCGCAATTGAATGCTGGATGTCCACCTAATCCAAAATATATTGTTTTATTATCTATGTTTTTTACTTTATAGGTTACTGTTAAAGTGTCTTCTATTATTTCATATATAACATGCAATTCAAATTTATATGGATATTTTTTTAGTGTTTCTTCATTATATTTTAATATATAGTGATGTTTTGTTTCTGTTTTTAATATTTCTTCAAAGTCCATATCTCTTGCAAATCCATGTTGTGACATTTCATATGTCCTATTTTCTATCTGTGTTGTTGAATTTTTAAGTTGTCCTACTATTGGAAATAGTATTGGTGCTTGTCTTTTCCAATATATATTTCCATTACTATCTAATACTTGTGCTCCTTGGAATAATATTTCTTTTCCATCATGTTGTATACTTGTTAGCTCTGCTCCTGATTTTTTTGATTGTATTTTTAACATTTTGAACCTCCTTTTACAATTTTAAAAAACGGGATTTGGGTACTAGTCTTTAATCCCTATTTATTAATGCAAAAACTCGCCACTATGCTATTGTTTTGCATAAGGGCGAGTTTGTATCTCACGGTACCACCTTAATTATTATCTATTTTTATAAATAATTTCTCATTTTACTTTAACGCAGTATTACGGATAATCTTAAGTTTATTTTCGGGTTATCAACTCCAAAGTTACTTTCCATTTATCTTTATTTTAGAAGCTTACAGCCTGTGACTTCTATTCTCTTTAAATTAGTTTTAAATGTACTCCTCTTTTTCTTTGTTTTTATTATTTATATTTCATTTAATATGCCATAATTATATATCTTTTTATTTCTTTTGTCTAGTGATTTTTGGAAATTAATACCAATATGCTAATTTTAAAATTCAATTTTTTTATTCCAGATACTTCTTCAAAAACTTACCTGTATAACTCTGTTCGTTCTTACAAATCTGTTCAGGTGTACCAACAGCAACAACCTGTCCTCCACCATCTCCACCTTCTGGACCTAAATCAATAATATGGTCACAAGTTTTTATTAGATCAAGATTATGTTCAATAACAATTATTGTATTTCCTGTATCTACTAATCTTTGTAAAATATCTACTAATCTATGAACATCAGCAATGTGAAGTCCTGTAGTTGGCTCATCTAAAATATATAATGTTTTTCCTGTTGCTCTTTTTGAAAGTTCTGTTGCAAGTTTAACTCTTTGAGCCTCACCACCAGATAATGTTGTTGATGGTTGTCCTAGTTTAATATATCCTAAACCTACATCATATAATGTTTGAATTTTTTGTTTTATTTTTGGTATTTTATCAAAAAATTCTAATGCTTCTTCAACTGTCATATCTAGTACATCAGCTATGTTTTTGCCTTTATATTTAACCTCTAATGTTTCTCTATTATATCTCTTTCCTTTACATACTTCACATGGTACATACACATCTGGTAAAAAGTGCATTTCTATTTTATGAACTCCGTCACCATTACAGCTTTCACATCTTCCACCTGCTACATTGAAACTGAATCTTCCTTTTTCAAACCCACGTAGTTTAGCTTCATTTGTTCCTGCAAATATGTCTCTAATTAAGTCAAATACGCCTGTATATGTTGCTGGATTTGAACGTGGTGTTCTTCCTATTGGGGATTGGTCTATATTTATTATTTTGTCTATATTTTCTAGTCCTTTTACCTCTTTGCATTTTCCTGGTTTCTCTGATGAACCGTTTAGTTCTTTTGCTATTGTTTTATATAGTACTTCATTTACAAGTGTTGATTTTCCTGAGCCTGAAACTCCTGTAACACAAGTAAATACACCTAGTGGGAATTTTACACTAATATTTTTTAAGTTGTTTTCTGTTGCATTTTTAACTTCAATTGCTTTTGATTTTACAACTTTTCTTCTTGTTTTAGGAACTTCTATTTTCTTTCTTCCACTTAAATATTGTCCTGTAACAGAATCTTTTACTAATTTTACTTCTTCAGCTGTTCCTTGTGCCATAACATTTCCACCATGTACGCCAGCACCTGGACCAATATCAATAATTTGGTCTGCTGCATACATTGTGTCCTCATCATGTTCTACAATTAGCAAAGTATTTCCTAAATCTCTTAATTTTTTAAGTGTGGCAATTAATTTGTCATTATCTCTTTGGTGTAGCCCTATACTTGGTTCATCCAAAATGTACATAACACCTGTAAGTCCTGAACCGATTTGAGTTGCTAAACGAATACGTTGAGCTTCCCCTCCTGATAATGTTCCAGCACTTCTTGATAATGTTAGATATTCTAGTCCTACATCTATTAAAAATTGAAGTCTTTTATTTATTTCTTTTAAAATCATGTCTGCAATCATTGCTTCTTTTTGTGTTAATTTTAATGTACTTAAAAATTCTTTTAAAGCCTTAATTGACATGTCTGTAACTTCATTTATGTTTTTATCATTTATTTTAATACACAATATTTCTTTCTTTAAACGTGCTCCATTACAAGTATGACAATGTGAATTTGTCATATACATTTCGTAAAAAGTTCTCATTCCTTGTGATTTTGTTTCACTATGACGTCTATCTAGTGTTGGTAAAACGCCTTCAAATGGTGCTGTAAACTTTCTTATGCCTGCAGCAGATGCATATTCAAAATCAATTTTCTCGTCACCTGTACCATATAAGATTTTTTCCATAAACCATCGTGGCAATTTTTTAATTGGAACACCTTTTATTTCCACACCATAATGTTTTGCAATACTTTCAAAATACATTTTGGCCATAGTGTCACCTTTTTTCATTGTACTTGCACCAAATGCCTTAATTCCATCATAAAGTGTTTTGTTTTTATCTGGTACTATCAAATCTTCGTCCATTTTCATTAAATATCCTATACCCATACAAGTTGGACAAGCACCATATGGATTATTAAATGAAAACATTCTTGGAGTTATTTCTGGGAAGCTGAAACCACAGTCTGGACATGCATAATTTGAGCTATATAAAACTGTTTTGTTTTCATCTTTTGTTATAACATTTACTAATACTAAATTATCAGCATGTTTTAAAGCAATTTCAACAGACTCTGTAAGTCTACTTCTTATTTCTGGTTTTACAACTAATCTATCTACTACTAATTCAATTTCATGTTTTTTATTTTTATCTAGTTTAATTTCATCTGACAAATCATAAACTTCGCCATCAATTCTAGCTCTTACAAATCCATCCTTTTGATAACCCTCTAATTGTTTTACAAACTCACCTTTTCTACTTCTTACAATTGGTGCCAAAATTTGTATTTTTGTACCTTCTTCTAATTCCATAATATTATCAACAATTTGGTCAATTGACTGTTTTTCAATTTTTTTACCACAGTTAGGGCAATATGGTACGCCTATATTTGCATATAATAAACGAATATAGTCATATATTTCTGTTACAGTTCCAACTGTTGAACGTGGATTTTTTGATGTTGTTTTTTGGTCTATTGATATAGCTGGCGAAAGCCCTTCAATTGACTCAACATCAGGTTTCTCCATTATTCCTAAAAACTGTCTTGCATATGAAGACAAACTTTCTACATATCTTCTTTGCCCTTCTGCATATAATGTATCAAATGCAAGAGATGATTTTCCAGAACCTGAAAGTCCTGTTATTACAACCATTTTATCCCTTGGTATTTCTAAATTTATATTCTTTAAATTGTGCTCTTTAGCACCTTTTATTATTATTTTATCATTCATTTTACTTCCTCCATGTCCAAAAGGGACGGTTCTTTTTGGACATTTTGTCCATTTGGAACCATTCTGCTTTTAATTATACTATATTTCATACATAAAAACAAGAGTTTGGTAAAAGTTTTCATTTCCATTGGTAAAAGTTTTCGTTTCTAAATTTTGAATTTACAAAAAAAGTACCATTATAATTCAAACAGTACTTTCTATATTTTTGTATTTCTCTATTTTTTTAATACATTATTTTTTAAACACATTATCTTTTGCAACTTTAAATAATTCGTTTAAAGTTTGCCATATCATTTCTTTAGTCTCATTATCAATATTTTTATAAGAAGCCATCATAGTTCTAGCACTAGTAAACCAATTAGATTTAATCTCTTTCATAGTTTGAGCATCTGTAGTATTCAAAATATCAAAAACAACATCTATAACCTGTTCTCTTTTAGTAGGTTCAACATTTTCAAGCCATTCCTTAATTGTTTTATCTACAAACTCACTACCATTTGTAACCTCTTCTAATGTTACAAATTCCTTTCCTAGCACTTCCCAGCTATATAAATCGTGTTGCATAATTCCTTTTTGAACGCTTTTAACAACAGTATATTTTTCCCTATGATTCATAAGCCTTCCTATTACAGATGATTGAGGTATATATGTATGGACCTTTTCTATCATTTCCTTGTATTCAGGTGTATCTATTACATCATCACAAAATCCTGGTCCATCATTATTATACACATTTATTATTCTATCTTTAATTTCTTTATTTACAAATGTTGCAGCATATACAGCTACATTTCCACCCTTTGAATGTCCACCTATTCTTATTTTCTTGTCTGGATATTCCTGAGCTATAATTTCTAAATATTTTTTAGCTGATATTTGTGATGCAATATGGCTTTTAAAGCTCATATTTAAATCTTCTTTCCATCCTACTATCGTGTTGTCTGTTCCTCTGTATGATACAAATATTGTATTGTCTGGCATTAAAACTGTTATTGCTGCAAATTGTTTTTCTTGCTCTTGGTCAATTTTGTTGATATATTTTGTTGCTAATAATTTTCCAAATCTTTCTGATTCTCCCATTAATGGAAATAAGTCTACATCATCTTTCCATAAAATTGGTAATTTTCTTATGTCTTGTTTTTTAAACCTTTCACTTAATTCCTTTATTGTTACAACTTCATTTTCTTTTATTATTTTGTCAAATGGAAAGTATGAAAATCTTGATAATATCAAATTGTCTATTTCATTGAATTTTGATTGCTCTAAGCTTATATCTCCTCTCCATTTTACATAGTCACATACATTTGCCATTTTTTATTCCTTCTTTCGTTTCGTCTATTTATATGTTAATTTTAAATTATTTTGCTAAAAAAGTAAAGATATTAAGACCAAAAACCAGAATTAAGATTTTGTAAGCAGTGCAAACTGCTACAAAATCTAATTTCTTCCATATTTATCTTCTACAGAAAGTTATCATACTATGATAACTTTCCTAGAATATAAAAAAAGAGTAGCTTATAGCTACTTTTTGTTGACTTATGCAAGTCCATATTTCTTTTTGAATTTGTCTGCTCTTCCACCAACTGTTTCTTGTCTTAAGTTACCTGTCCAGTATGGATGACATTTTGAACAAACATCTACTTTTATATCTTTTTTTGTTGAACCAACTTCTAAAACATTT
This sequence comes from uncultured Clostridium sp., assembly GCA_900551615.1. Classification (GTDB taxonomy): domain Bacteria; phylum Bacillota; class Clostridia; order TANB77; family CAG-508; genus CAG-269. Next base: position 23,062 of record URWN01000012.1, on the reverse strand, counting down.
CCACATGCACATGTGATTGTTGTTTGGTTGTATGTTGGATGTATTCCTTCTTTCATTTCAATTTCACCTCTTTTTCGTTTTTTATAACATGACTGTTTTTTATAATAACATATTATCAAAATTTTTTCAAGTACTATTTTGTGGTATTTTCATTTTCTTGTTCACTAAATATATATTGTGCTGATTGTAATAGTTCTTTTTTTAGTGACATTTTATGTACTAATTTGCCCATTACATTAAATACACATGCTATTATTAATATTAACATACCTATTTTCTTCCAATATTTTTTTAGCATACTTTTTCTCCTTCTCAAAATAATACATTTCTATTATACTGTTATTTTGACAAAATGTCAATGAAAATTCATAAAAATACTACTTTTTGTATTTCTCTATTTTCAATTAATTCATAAATTTGCTTGTTATTTTTTATATCCTCAATATTTTTTCCATGCATTGTAAAAATACCTTTTACTCCTGAATATAGAGCATAATGTATTGCTTCTACATCTTCTTTACTTCCTATTTCATCACATGCAATTATTTCTGGGGCCATTGTTCTTATTAACATATGTATACCTTGATTTTTTTCTACATTTTCTATAATGTCTGTTCTTATTCCTACATCATTTTGTGGAATTCCTTTATACATTGCTGCTATTTCACCTCTTTCGTCTACTACGCCACATGTTTTACCTTTAAAATTGATTTCATCTATTCCATTACTTAGTCTTCTTATAATATCACGTAACATTGTTGTTTTTCCTCTTCCTGGAGGTGCCACAAGAATTGTATTATATATTGATTTATTTTCTATATCGATTACTTCTCTTAGTACTCTTGTGCTACAATTTAAAACTTCTCTTGCTATTCTAAAGTTTAAGCTTGATATATGTTTTACATTTATTATTTTACCATTTTCTATAACACATGACCCGGTTAACCCAATACGATGGCCTCCTTTTACTGTTATAAATCCTTCACAAATTTGATTTTTGTATGCATATATCGAGTTTTCACATAGCCTTTCTACTATTTGTAATATTTCTGCTTGTGTTATATTATATTGCAATATCAAGTCTCTTTCTCGTAATTTTAGTATTATTGGTCTTTCTGCTCTCATTCTAATTTCTTGCAATTCTTCTGCAATTTTACTGTTTTCTTGAAATAAATTAAAAAAAATCTGATATATTTTATTTGGAAAATATCTTAAGATTTCGTCTATATTTTTCATATTTAATTTCATTCCTTCCTTAATGCTTGAACTTTGTTGAAAATTTTACTTGTCATATTTTTACATTATATTATATTCGTTTTTTCTGTATTTTATTACTTTTTTTGGTTATACTAAACATATTAATTAATCTAAAAATAATATGATGCTCTTTGAAGGGATTGTGATATAAATGAAAAATAATAATAAAATATGGATTATTGTTGTTATTGTAATAATTATATGTATTGGAGTCGGAATATACTTTATCTTTAAAAATAAAACTCCACCAACATCTAATTATACAGCTAGTAAAACTATTGGCAATGAATCAAAAAATAGTTCCAATAAAGAAAATATAATTTTAAATGAATCTAAAAATAATAATGTAAACATTCAAAATTCTAATACTTCTGTGCCAAATAACGAAGAATCAAAAAATAAAACTGAAGTTTCTGAAAATTCTTCTCATAATGAAACAGAGCAAAAAAAAGAAGAAGAAATTTCTTCTTTTACAACAAAAATTTATACTAAAGACTCTGCTAGACAAAATAATGTGGCTATAACTTGTTCTTCTTTAAATGGAACTATTATAAAAAATGGTTCTACATTCTCTTTTTGTAAAACTCTTGGCCCATCTACATCTGCAAAAGGATATCAAGAAGCTGACATATTTGATCAAGAAGGTAATAAGAAGAAAGGCCTTGGAGGTGGCAATTGTCAAGTAAGCACTACTTTATATAATGCAGTTTTAAAAGTTCCTAATCTAGTTATTATTGAAAGACATGAGCATAGCAATAAGGTCCCATATATTTCTAATGGTAAAGATGCAGCTGTTGCTTATGGTAGTTATGATTTAAAGTTTAAAAATAATACTGGATTTGATATTAAGATTTCTACATCTGCAACCACTAATAATGTTTCTGTAAAACTATATAAAATTAATTTTTAGGAATTTTATTTATGATATTATTTTCTTTTTTGCCAAAATGCTTTAGTGTTTTATTTAGCTCTGCTCCTAGAAATAATGAGTAAAAACATGAATATGTCCACATCATAATAAGCATCAATGTGGTTAAGCTTCCATATGTAATGGAAAATCCTTTAAATATGTCTAAATATTTAGAAAATACAAATGATATCACATTAAGTGCAAGTGCTCCAAATATTGCTCCTGGAATTTGGCTTTTAAATGTAACTTTGTGTTTTGGCATAAATCTATATAAAAATAGGAATATTATAAATGTTGCAAATATAAAACCTATTTCTGTTAGTACTTGTGAAAATGCACTAAAATTTTCTAATGCACCAAAATATTGTTGCATTATTGATTTTAGACTATTTCCAAATACTAGTAATACCATTCCTAACATTATTAAAACAATGAATATTATTGTCTCTAAAAGTGCCATTATCCTTAAATATATAACTGATTTTTCATTGTCTTCATCTGTGTTATAGACTGAATGTAGCCCTTTCGTAAGTGCAAATAACCCTTTGCCTGCTGACCATAGTGTAAATATTATTGAAATTGATATTGTTCCTATTGATTTTGAATACACTTCTCTTACTATTCCAATTACAAATTCATTCATACTTGATGGTATTATTTTTGAAATCACATCAAATAATGTTTGTTGCTCTATATTAGTATATTGTATAAGTGTTATCAATAATATTAAAAATGGTATAAATGATAATATTGTATAATACGAGCATTGTGCTGAATATTCACTTATATGGTCTTCTCCGCTACTTTTTAAAATTATATTGAATTGTTTTATTCTATTTTCAATTCTAAATTTTATTTTTTCCATTATATTAACCTTCCCTTTTATTTTTGTGTTTAGTCTTTTTTCTTTTTTGCTTCTTTTTGTTTTTTGGGTAAGTCTTTTAAGTCTCCAACTTTTTCTATTATTTCTTGTTTTTGTTTATTTACATTTTCTTTAAATTCATCTGTTTGTTCTGCTACTTGTCTTTTAATTTCTTCTTTTTTCTCTTTTATTTTTACCTTTATTGATTGTACTTTTGGATATGCTTCTAGTAATCTTCTATATAATCCAGATTTGTTTAAAAGTGCCTCTTTTACTTTGCTTGTTATTTCTTCTGTATTATCCAAGCTCTTTCCAAATTCTTTTGTTGTTTTTCCAACATAGCTGATTACATTGGTTGATACAATATTGTCTACTAAATATATAGTTAAGAGTACCCCAAATAGTATGTTTAATGCTAATTCTGGTAATGCTTCAATTTTACCAATTAAAAATGGATTTGAAACATACATTATGAACATTCCTAGTAGTCCAAATGGAATTATTGTATTCAAGCATACTCTTCCATTTATATTAAATTTTCTTTGGCTATAGTCCCACCATCTTGCATGATATATTTTTTCCATAAAATAGCTTGTTAAATATTCTAGTGTTCCACATACTAGTATTGCCATTACAAATAATGCAAATGGATCTGGGGTATATTTTTTTAATAAAAGTGTTATTAATATTGCTCCTGTTCCATATATTGGACAATATGGTCCTATTAAAAATCCCCTATTTATAAATTTCTTTTTTTCTATTAATTTTCCTATTACTTCCATACACCATCCTGCAATAGAATATGTTAAAAATAGTAAAAAATATACTCTTATATCTATTCCGAATATTATCATTTATTTTTCCTCCGTTCTTTGTCAAAAGGTGTCAAAAGGGACGCCCTTTTTTGACAGAAATATATAAAGAATAAATTTAAAAACTTCAAAAATTTTTGGTAAATCTGTCAAAAAGGGGCGTCCCTTTTGACAAGTTTTATATTTCAATTCTATCTGTAAATTTGTCTTTTACTGATAATTTTAATAGTCTATTTTCCTCTTTTTCTAATTTAGGATCTTGACTTACTATTTTGGTTGCTGCTTCTTGGGCTAGTTTTAATATATCCATATCTGTAAATAAATTTGCAATTTTAAAATCTGGTATACCATGTTGCATTGTTCCAAAAAAGTCTCCTGAACCTCTTAGCTCTAAATCTTTTTGTGAAATTAAGAACCCATCATTTGTTTCACACATAATTTTCATTCTCTCTTTTGTGTTTTGTCCTTTTCCTTTATATTTTAGGACACAATATGATTTATATTCACCACGCCCTACTCTTCCACGTAATTGATGTAATTGTGCTAATCCAAATCTTTCTGCATTTTCAATTACCATTATATTCGCATTTGGAACATCTACTCCAACTTCAATTACAGTTGTAGAAATTAATATGTCTATTTCTTTATTTTTGAATCTTTCCATTATTTCGTCTTTTTCTTTTGGTCTCATTTTTCCATGTATATATTCAACTCTATAATTCGAAAATGTTTCTTCCTTGCATTTTTCATATAATGTTTCAACTGCTTTTAAGTCTTTGTCCTCTTCTTCACTTTCTTCTACTAATGGACATACTATATATGCTTGTCTTCCTTCATCTACTTGTTTTTTTATAAAATTATTTATTCTCTCTTCCATTCTGTTTGTAACTGCAAATGTTTCTATTGTTTTTCTATTTGGTGGAAGTTCGTCAATTATTGATATGTCCAAATCTCCATAAAGTATTAACGCCAGTGTCCTTGGTATTGGTGTTGCTGACATTACTAATACGTCTGGATTTTGACCTTTTTGTACAATTTTCGTTCTTTGTTTTACTCCAAATCTGTGTTGCTCATCTGTTACAACTAATCCTAGATTTTTGAATTCTACATTTTCTTCTAGCATTGCATGTGTTCCAATTAATATGTCTATTTCGCCATTTTTAAGTCTTTCTAAAATATCTTCTTTATTCTTTTTACTGATTCCTGATATTAATAATTCACATTTTATATCAAATTGACTAAGCATTTTTTCAAAATTCGCCATATGTTGTGTTGCAAGTATCGCTGTTGGTGCTAAAATTGCTGCTTGATATCCAGATTTTACTGCTTTATATGCTGTTATCATTGCAACTACTGTTTTCCCAGAGCCTACATCCCCTTGTAATAATCTATTCATTGATTTTTCTGATTCCATATTTTCATCTATTTCTTGTAATACTTTTAGCTGTGCCTTTGTTAATTTGAATGGTAAAGTATTTATTACATCTGACATTTTTACGTTTTTATTAAATTTTATTCCTTTTTTGTCTATCAAATTATTGTTTTTTAATTGTAGTAATGCTAGTTGTGTTGATAGCAATTCTTCAAAAACTAGTCTTCTCCTTGCTTTTTTGAAATCTTCAAAATCTTTTGGAAAATGTATATCATAATTTGCTTTATTTGCATTTTCTAATTTATATTCCTTTAATATGTAGTCTGGCAGAGTTTCTGGAAGACCTCCTTGCTCTTGCACTTTTTGTAGTCCATTTTCGATTATTTTTCTTAATGTGTTTTGTGTTAAACTAAATGTTAGTGGATAAATTGGTATTATTTTTCCTGTATTATTTGAATTTTCTATTTCATCAAATACTGGTGCATTCATACTTATTTTTCCATATTGAAATTCGATTTTCCCATAAAATCTGTATTTTTTTCCGTGTCTGAAATTTTGATTTTAGATATGGCTGATTAAACCATGTTATAACAGCTTGTCCGGTTTCATCCATAACTAATAATCTTTGCATTGTTCTTCCTTTGCTTATTTTTGTGTCTACAAGTCTTGACATTGCTATTGCTTCTATTAATGCTACTTCTCCATTTACACATTCACATATATTTTTTGGCTTGCTTCTGTCTTCATAGCCTCTTGGATAATACGTGATTAAATCTTTTACATTAAATATTCCTATTTTGTTTAATAGAGTTACCCTGTTTGGGCCTACTCCTTTTATATATTTTACATCTTCTGTTAAATCCATTTTCACTCACCTTTGCGGGATTAAGGGGCCATCACACAAAATCCCGAAATTTTTCAAAATTATATTTTTAATAATTTAAAATCTAGCCCATCACTACTAACTAATTTATATTCTATTCCTTCTGCATTGCCTTCTATTGCATCTTGAATTGAATTTGCATGTAGATGTCCATAATAGCATCTTTTTATATTATATTTTTTCATTAATTCTGTATATTCTGTTTTCATATAGTTTTTAGTTAATGGTGGATAATGCATAAATACTATTATTTCTTTATCTTCTCCATATTTTGATATCCCATCTTTTATAGACAGTTCTAGTCTTGCTACTTCTCTCTTTGTTAGTCTAATATCTTCTTGGTCCTCTGAAATATTCCACCCTTTTGTTCCTGCAATTATTTTATTTTCAAATTCATAGCTATTATTATATAAAAAATCTATGTTTTTAAATTCTTTTGAATCTATATATTTTCTCATGCTTGTAACTGTTGACCACCAATAGTCATGATTTCCTTTTAGTAAGATTTTTTTTCCTGGTAAATTGTTTATAAATTCAAAATCTTTTTCTGTTTCATCTAAATACATGGCCCATGAAAAGTCTCCTGGTAATATTACTGTATCTTCTGCTTTTACCTTTGATAGCCAGTCTTGCTTTATTTTTTCTTCATAGTTTTGCCAATTTTTTCCGAATATGTCCATCGGCTTATTTGTACTAAATGATAAGTGTAAGTCTCCTATTACATATATTGCCATTTTTTCCTCCTTGTTTATTATTTTCCGTTCTTCTTTCTTGTTATAGTTTACAATATTTTTCCTTAATTGTCTATAATTGCTTTTAAGAAATTTGATTTTTTTGTTTTATGGTGTTATACATAAGGAGGTTGACACTATGATAGACCAAGAGGTATTGTTACTAAATGATTTGATGAATCATGTTGATTCGTCAAAACGGGAAGCTCTTTTAAATTTGCAAAAAGAACTTTCTTTAAGACCTGATTTAAAAATCAAGTCATACGTTGAGGGATTTTCATTTGATGCTTTTTGGGGACAATTCTTTCGGTTTTCCGCTTTGGAATCTCAACTTTCAGAGGCTTTGTATTCTGACAAAAATTCCAATTGGCTAAAAAGAGTCAAAGAAGATAATCTCGTCTATTTTCTTGTAGACGATGACACTTGGAAAACTAAAAAATCTATTGAAAATGTTTGGATTAGTTTAACATTAATTAGTCCAAAAAATGATCCAGTCCTGAAAATCAACGTAAAATAATATATAGAGCCAATCCAATTGAATTGGCTCTATATTATTTAATTTAATTTCAAATTTGGTATAGCATTTAAATCTAATGAATTACTTTTTCCATCTATAAAATTATAATATCCAGCTGATGCAATCATTGCCGCATTATCTGTACACAATTTTAAATCAGGCATATATACTTTTATTCCTTGCTTTTCTAGTTTTAAAAATTCATTTCTAATATAACTGTTTGCAGATACCCCACCTGCTAATGCTATTGTTTTTAATCCTGTTTGTTCTAATGCTTTTTCTGCATTTTCTAATAATATTTCTGTAACTGTTTTTTCAAAGCTTGCACACAAATCAGCTTTATTCACATCTGGATTTTTGTGATGTAAATTTATTACAGCTGTTTTTATTCCACTAAAACTAAAGTCTAAATTATCAAAATGTGTTTTTGGTAATTCTATTGCATTTGGATTTCCCTCTTTTGCAAGCTTGTCAACTTTTGGACCTCCTGGATATCCAAGTCCAACTACTCTTGCAACTTTATCAAAAGCCTCTCCAATTGCATCATCTCTTGTTTTTCCTAACACTTCAAATTCAGTATAGTTTTTTACATGCACTAATTGTGTGTTACCACCAGATGTCATTACACATAGAAATGGTGGTTTTAATTCTGGGTATGTAATGTAATTTGCTGCAATATGTCCTTGGATATGGTTTACGCCAACTAGTGGTTTGTTTATTGCAAAACTTAAAGCTTTTGCATATGATAGTCCTACTAATAAAGCTCCTACTAAACCTGGTCCATATGTTGGAGTTATTGTATCTATATCATCAAATTTCACATTTGCTTCTTCTAATGCTTTTTTTGTTACTCTAGATATTGCTTCTATATGGTTTCTTGATGCTATTTCAGGTACAACTCCACCATATTTTTCGTGTATTGGTATTTGCGTATCTATTATGTTTGATAAAATCTCTCTTCCGTTTTTTACTACTGATACTGATGTTTCGTCACAACTTGATTCTATTCCTAATGTTAGTATATCTTTTTTCATTTTAAACTTGTCCCTTCAAAAAAAATTAGAGGGATTTTTTGTTATGGCCCTCTAATCCCGATTTCTTATAATCTAAATATTATTTTTCCTAATCCTATTATTCCTTTTGAAACCCAGTTGATTGCTGGTGTTATAATTGTTCCAGCTATCCCTGTTATCCAAATTAGTACAAATATGATATAAAATATTTGCTCATTATTTACAAAAAATTCTTTTGCTTTATATGGTAAAAATGGCATTATTATTTTTGAACCGTCTAATGGTGGTAATGGTATTAAGTTAAATACTCCAAGTCCAATGTTTATTGAGATTGTGCTTGATATTAATAACATTATAACCGTTCCTATTGTTGATACCATAAATGCTGTGCTAGCAAATTTATATATTGCACAATATATTAATGTAAATATTATTGCAAGTATAAAGTTCATTAATGGTCCTGCAAGTGAAACTATTGCTTCTCCTTTTTCCATTGATATTTTTCTTGTATAGTTTCTAGGGTCTACTTCTACTGGTTTTCCCCATCCAAATCCAGCTACTAATAACATTAAAGTTCCTACTGGGTCTAAATGTGCAAATGGATTTAGGCTTAATCTTCCTTGTCTTTTTGCAGTATCGTCACCTAGTTTGTATGCTGCATATCCATGTGCAAATTCGTGGAATGTTATTGCTATAAGTACTCCTGGTGCACTTAACAATAAACTTAATAATTGTCCTGGATTTGTTGCATATTGTATTACTAAAAATAGTAACATTATTCCAATTATAATATACATTGTTCTTTTATCAAAGTTAAAATTAAACATAAATTTCTCCCTTCGTTTACTCATCCTCATAGTAATTTTAATTATTGTTTTTTAAACATCAAATGATTTTACAAATTGTATAATGTCACTATTTACTTTTTGTATTCTTTCGTCTTTTTGAAATTCTTCAAAAGAAAACCATTTGTATTTTATATCAAAACATTCAAATTCTTTTTGGTTAAATTTTTCTTTATTTTTTAGTAATTTAACTTTATAAAAATAATGTTGATATTCTTTTTCTATTTTGGCACTTTCTGAAAATTTTTTATGTGTTTTTTCACCAATAAATGATATGCTGATGTCTTCTTTTTCAATTTCTAACATTTGTTTTAATTTGTTATAAATTGATTCAACATCATTTTTATTATTCATTTTACTGTTTAAAAATAAATAGCTATTCCATTTTTTGTCAAAATATTGTAAATATTCATTTTCTTCATTTTTTATTATAATAATTGAATGTTTGTGCATATTTTTCTCCTATTATTTGTTATCTTTTGATTACTTATTAAAAGATATTAGTTTAATGGTTTCATTGTTGGGAATAGTAATACATCTCTAATTGATGCAGCATCTGTTAATAACATTACTAATCTATCAACACCAATTCCTAAACCACCTGTTGGAGGCATACCATATTCAAGTGCTTGGATAAAGTCTTCATCCATCATACCAGCTTCTTCATCTCCGGCATTTCTAGCTTCAACTTGTTTTTTAAATCTTTCATATTGGTCAATTGGGTCATTTAGTTCAGAGAATGCATTTCCATATTCTCTACCACCAATAAATATTTCAAATCTTTCTGTTAATCTTGGGTCTTTTGGACTTCTTTTTGCAAGTGGTGAGATTTCAACTGGGTAATCATATATAAATGTTGGTTGTATTAATGTTTTTTCTACATATTCATCAAAGAATAAGCTAATTACATCTCCTCTTGTTTCTTTTGTTGGATCTGGAATTTCTAATCCTCTTTCTTTTGCTAATGCAACAGCTTCTTCGTCTGAATTAATTTCATTGAAGTCAACTCCACAAGCTTCTTTGATACTGTCTATCATAGTAATTCTTTTCCATCCTGGTGTTAAGTCTATATCTTGACCTTGATATGTTATTTTTGTTGTTCCTAAAACTTTCATGGCACATTTTGTGAATATTTCTTCTGTTATGTCCATCATATCGTTGTAATCTTGATATGCTGCATATAATTCTATTGATGTAAATTCAGGATTATGTCTTATGTCCATTCCTTCGTTTCTGAATATTCTTCCCATTTCATATACTTTGTCATATCCACCAACTATTAATCTTTTTAGGTTTAATTCTGTTGCAATTCTTAGATACATTGGTAAATCTAATGCATTGTGATGTGTTATAAATGGTTTAGCTGTTGCTCCACCTGATATTGTGTTTAATATTGGTGTTTCTACTTCTAAATATCCTTTTTCATCCAATATTCTTCTTATTTCTGTAATTATTTTACTTCTTGTTTCAAAAGTTTTCTTTACTTCTGGATTCATTATTAAATCTACATATCTTTGTCTGTATCTTAAGTCTGGATCTTTTAATCCGTGGAATTTTTCTGGTAATGGTCTTAATGATTTTGAAAGTAATGTTACTTCTTTTGCATGTACAGAAATTTCTTCTGTTCTTGTTTTAAATACAAAACCTGTTATTCCAATAATATCTCCAATGTCATATGTTTTAAATGCTTTGTAACTTTCTTCTCCTAAATCGTTTATACTTACATAACTTTGAATTTTTTCATCACTGTCTTGTATTGTACAGAATGAGGCTTTTCCCATTATTCTTTTTGCTATAATTCTTCCAGCTACTGTTACATCTTTTTGTTCAAATTGTTCATAATTTGCTTTTATTTCTCCAGCTGAATTTGTTCTGTTAAATTTTGTTATTTCAAATGGGTTTTTTCCTTCATCTTGTAATTCTTTTAATTTATCTCTTCTTATTTGCATTAGATGATTTATATCTAATTCTTCTACTTCGTTATTATTGTTATTATTTTCGCTCATTTTATTTTCTCCTTCCGAGGGATTGAGGGACGTTCCTTTTTCTCCCTTTTTGCAGGGAATATGGGACACTCCTTATAATCCTCTTTTATTTTTAATTTTATTTTTTAAAGTTTATATTTTGGTTTTTGTCAAAAATATATTACTCGTACCACTCAAGTTCCCAGTCACTAATTTTAACTGTATCACCTTCACATACGCCAAGTTCCTTAAGTTTGTCTTCAATTCCCATATTCTTTAAACATTTTTGGAAATAATACATAGATTCATTGTCTTCGATATTAATTCTACCCATAAGTCTATCAACTGCTCTACCTTTAACATAGAAAATTCCGTCTTCTTCGTATGCTTCCCATTCTTGATCTTTGTCTTGCAATGTATATACTACTCTGTCTTCAATTTCAACCAATTCCTCTTTTGGCAATGTTTTTAGAACTTCTGTAACGTGGTCTATTAACTGTTCAACTCCTTCACCTGTAACTGATGATATTTTGAATAGTTCTAGTTTTTCTTTTTTTGCTAGTTCTTCTAGCTTTTTCAAGTTTGTATCATCTTGCATACTGTCTATTTTTGTTGCAACTAATATCTGTTTTCGTTTTACCAACTTCTCACTATATTTTGCAAGTTCTTGGTTGATTGTATTATAGTCTTCAATTGGGTCTCTTCCTTCTTGTCCAGATACATCAATAAAGTGTAATAACAATCTTGTTCTTTCAACATGTCTTAAGAATTGAATTCCTAGTCCAACTCCTTCACTTGCACCTTCTATAATTCCTGGTATATCAGCTATTACAAATCCATCTCCATTTTTTGTTTTTACAACTCCTAAATTTGGATTTATTGTTGTAAAGTGATAATTTGCGATTTTTGGTCTTGCATCTGTTACTGTTGATAAAAATGTTGATTTCCCCACATTTGGAAATCCTAGTAAACCAACATCTGCCAACAATTTTAATTCTAATATTAATTCTTTTTCTTCTCCTTTTTCTCCGTCTTCAGAAAATCTAGGAGCTTGTCTTGTAGGTGTTGCAAAGTGTGAGTTTCCTCTACCACCTCTACCACCTTTTAATATTAGTTCTGTTTGATTTGGTTTAGATAAATCTGCAACAACTTTTCCTGTTTCTGCATCTTTAACAACAGTTCCTATTGGAACTTTGATATATAAGTCTTCTCCATATTTGCCATTGCAACGGTTTCCACTTCCATTTTCACCGTCTTTAGCTTTAAATTTTCTGTTATATCTAAAATCAATTAGTGTGTTTTTGTCTTTGTCGACTTGAAAATAGATGTTTCCACCATTTCCTCCGTCTCCTCCATCAGGGCCACCTGCTGCTACATATTTTTCTCTTCTAAATGTTGCAGCTCCGTTTCCTCCGTTTCCTGATTTAATCATTATTTTTGTATAATCTGTAAACATTTTTCATCTCCTTATCACAGGTGTCCAAAAGGGACGGTTCTTTTTGGTCATTTTTGGTTCTTTTGGGGCATTTTTGTCCCATCAGAAACGTCCCAACTGGTCCTAGTAATCTAGCATCATTGCTTTTTTTACTTTCTTCATTGTTTCTTTTGCAACTTTTCTTGCTTTTTCAGTGCCTTCCATTAGAATTTTATCTACTTCTTCTGGATGCGCTTCATAATATGCTCTTTTTTCTCTTATTGGTCTTAATTCTTCTATTATGTTTTTAGCTAGTTGTTTTTTACATGCTACGCATCCACGTTTTCCTGCTTTACATTCTTCACATACTGTTTTTACTTCTTCTTTTGGTGTGAATAAGTTGTGGTAGTATGCTACCATACATATATCAGGGTTTCCTGGGTCGTCTTTTTTTATTCTTGCTGGGTCTGTTACTGCACTCATAACTTTTTTTGTTATTTCTTCTTCACTGTCTGATAGGTATATTGCATTTCCTAGTGATTTACCCATTTTTTCGTTTCCATCTAAGCCTTTTATTCTTTTAGAATTTGATAGTACTGCTTTTGGTTCTTTTAATACTCCTTCTCCGTATATACTGTTGAATTTTCTAACTATTTCTCTACATTGTTCAATTAGTGGTAATTGGTCTTCTCCAACTGGTACTAATTCTCCTTCAAATGTTGTTATGTCTGCTGCTTGGCTTACTGGGTAACCTAAAAATCCATATGTTACACTTTCTCCAAATATATCTCTTTTTTGTGCTATTTCTGTTTTTACTGTTGGGTTTCTTTCTAGTCTTGCTATTGTTACCAAGTTTGAATAAAATACTGTTAGCTCTGCTGTTTCTGGTATCATTGATTGTATATATATTGTTGTTTTTTTAGGGTCTATTCCTACGGATAGGTAGTCCATTGCTACTTCTCTTACGTTTTTTCTTACTTTTTCTGGGTTGTTGAAGTTGTCTGTAAGGGCTTGTACGTCTGCTATTAATATATATTGATCATATTCTGGATTGTTTTGCATTTCTACTCTTGTTTTTAATGATCCAAAGTAGTGTCCTATGTGTAGTTTTCCTGTTGGTCTATCTCCTGTTAATATTCTCTTTTTATTCATCTAATTGTTTCTCCTTTTAATTTTAACATAATTATGCAAAATTATATCACATATTTTGTTAAATTTCAAACTTATGTGTACTATTTTTATATATTTTTCTTTGTTTTTTGTTTGTAATTGTTTTCTTTTATATTTATATCATAATACTTTTTATTGTTCAAGTAATTTTTTCATTATAAAATCTCTTTAAATTTTCTATTTATTGATATACCCTGAAAAGAAATTAAGAACTGGCTTTGATGAACAAGTTCTTAAAAATGTTATGTATTTTTTATATAAAATTAAAACTTAATATGCATGGACCTTTGAATTTAAATAGTAGAGTTTATTACTATGGTTACTTAGTTCACTTTCACAATTTTCGATTCTTTTTTCGTCATTTTCGAACTTATCTTTGTGTTCTTTTAATATTGTTTCTTGACTTTTTAATAGTGATTCTTGTCCTTTAAATAAAGCTTCTTGTCCTTTATGTAATGAATCTTGTCCCTGTCTTAATCCTTGTACTTCTTTTATTAATTCTTTTTGCACTTTAAATAGCTCATATTGTCCTTGTTTTAATCCTTTTACGTCTTTAGATAACTTATTTTGTCCTTTGAATAATTCTTCTTGACCTTTGTATAATTTATCTTGTCCTTGTTTCAAATCTTTTACATTTTGAAATAATTTATCTTGTCCTTGTTTCAAACCTTTTACATTTTGAAATAATTCATCTTGTCCTTGTTTCAAATCTTTTACATTTTGAAATAATTCATCTTGTCCTTGTTTTAAATCTTTTACATTTTGAAATAATTCATCTTGTCCTTGTTTTAAATCAATCAATATTTCTTTTAATTCTGTATCCATTTGCAATCCTCCTTATAGTTTTATGTTTTTTCTCCAACTTATTTTGTTATTAATATTATAATATTCCTATTTATTTTTGTCAATATTTATTCTATAGTAAATTTTTGTTTTGTTCACTTCCTTTCTCTCTACTTATTTTTTGTACATTTTTTGAATTTTTGTTTCAAGAAATTGAAACTTTTGAATTAATATTTTGAATAAAATTTATAATAAGTTGATTTTTAAAGTACTAAAATAATACCATATAATTCTATACTTTGCAACATCTTTTCATCGCAAAATTCGACATCTTTTTTATATTTCAAGTTTTATTTTAAATATTTTATTTTTATATTTTTTATTTATAATTTGTAAATTGAAACATATATTGTTTTAAAGGAGGAAATTTAGCATGAAAAAAATATTATTCAAAGGTGCTGCTTCTGCGATTCCAACTCCATTTACGGATAATGGTATAAATTTAGAAGAATTTAAAAAATTTTTACAATTTCAAATTGATAATGATATTGATGCTTTAGTTGTTTGTGGCACAACCGGTGAAAGTTCAACAATGACTAAAGATGAAAAAATTGAGATTATAAAATGTGCTGTTGAAGTTACACATAAAAATGAATCTTCTACAAGAAAAATCCCAGTAATTGCTGGTACTGGCTCAAATAATACAAAAGAAGCAATTGAAATGTCTAAAATTGCTGAATCTTTAGGAGTTGATGGTGTTTTAGTTGTTACACCTTATTACAACAAAACAACTCAAACAGGTTTGGTTGCTCATTATAGTGCAATTGCAGAAAATATTGACATTCCCATTATTTTATATAATGTACCTAGTAGAACAGGTATGAATATTGAACCAGAAACTTGCCTGGAACTATCAAAAATCGATAATATTGTTGCTATAAAAGAAGCTAGTCGGTGATATCTCACAAGTGGCTAAAATAGCTAGCTTGTGTGGTGATAATTTACATATTTATTCTGGCAATGATGATCAGGCTATCCCTATTTGCTCTTTGGGTGGTTTGGGTGTTATTTCTGTTTTATCAAATATTAAACCTAGATTTACTCATGATATGATTTGGAATTTTTTTAATGGAAATATTGAAAAATCAAAAAATATGCAACTAGAATCTATTCCTTTAATAAATGATTTGTTTTCTAAAGTTAATCCTATCCCAGTTAAGGCTGCTTTAAATAAAATGGAATTTAAATTTGGAAGCCCTAGATTGCCTTTAATTGCAGATTAAAATTAATTTTTTCATTTTTCTACAAAAATTGACTTTTACATAAAATTTTGTTACAATATCAGTATGTAAAATATTAACATTATGCATGAAAAAGGAGGCTTTTATGATTCCAGAATTCAAAAACAAAGATGGGACTATTTCTTCAAAAACTACTAAGTATTATGAAAATGTACTTAGCTATGCTAATAAGCATAATTTGCGGAATACTAAAATTTCAATAGACTTGGCAATACGTCTACATGATGGTCAATTCCGAGATGGCGGAGCTCCATATATTATTCATCCATTGGAGGCAGCTAATTATCTAATTTTATTAGAGATTTGGAGCCCAATTTTGGATATAAATTTGGAAATTTCTCATGATAATCGTCAACTTGCCAAAGAGTTAGCACATAAAGATTTAGATATCTTGCTTTCAGCGATGTTGCTGCATGACACTTTGGAAGATTGTAAGGGAAGCTTACCAGAGGGTGGAAATGAGTTCATACAAATGCATCTTGACCATGAGGTTTTATTTTTTGTAAAGATTTTGACAAAAGATAAATCTGACCCGGCTTTTTCAAATGAAGGGTATTATAAAAAAATTGCCGAGTATTGGCAGACATCAATTATGAAAATTGCTGATCGATTAAGTAATTGTTCTACAATTGATTCTTTTAATACTCATAGGATGGAGAAATATGTTAGAGAAATTGTAAAGTATTTTTATCCTTTGATTTCTCAGACGAAACAAGATTTTCCTTACTTCTCACGGATACTTACAATTATGAAGTATTTAATTGTTGCAATAACTGAAACTGTTGCAGCTGTATTAAATCTTAATGATGTATTGGCTCCGTACCTTTATGAAAAGCCATTTTATTTTATAAGTGGTTTTGCTGTTGCACATAAGATGTCAAATACATCGAAAGCCTTAGCACTTGCAAGAAAGTACTATGATGGATATACACGAAAAAGCGGAGATCCTTTCATAATCCATCCTCTGCGAGTGGCTTCTTATTTAATAGCATTAAAAATCGATGATGACGAAATTATTGCTGCTGCTTTGTTGCATGAGATAATTAAAAAATGTCACTTGGAGTATAATGGATATGAAATTGTAACAAAATACCATTTAAATCCAAAAATTTTGGATTATATAAGGCTACTTGCTAACAGTGAACATTATCCTCTCAATGTATATTATGCATCATTGCAAGAATCTCCTGAGGTCTTGTTGCTGCGTTTGTCAAATCGAGCTCATACTTGTACTTCTTTATTAGATTGTTCACCTGATGATGTTTATGATTATCTATCTGAATGGAAAAACTACATCATCAATTTATGTGAATATGGTATAAAACATTATCCTATGTATTCTAATTCTATTAGCGTAATGCAATTTCACATTGATGCAGTTTGCAATATAGTCTCACATCTAAGAAATATTGAAATCTGACACATCTAAAATCATATCTAAAGCTTTAAAAACATTAGAGAGCTGGTATTCCAGCCCTCTATTTCATTTTTTCTTTTATTCTAACCAAAGTATTTAAAGCATCAATTGGAGTTAACTCATTTAAATTAACCTTATCTATCTCGTGGGCAATTTCTGCCAACTTATAATTAAACATATCAAATTGTCCCTCAACAGCCTTTTTACTTTCTTTTTCTTGTTTTTTACCAGTTAAGATATTTTTTCTTTCAAGTCCTCTTAAAATTTCATCAGCTTTTTGAGTTACAACCTTTGGTACTCCTGCTAAACGTGCAACATGAATACCATAACTTTCATCTGTTCCACCTCTCAAGATTTTTCTTAAAAAGATTATATCTTCGCCTTTTTCTTTAACTGCTATATTGTAATTTTTTACACCTTCAAGTTTTTCTTCTAGTTCTGTTAATTCGTGGTAATGTGTTGCAAATAATGTTTTAGCTCCACATTTTTCTTTGTCTGCTATATATTCTGCAACAGCCCAAGCAATTGAAAGTCCGTCATATGTTGATGTTCCTCTTCCTATTTCGTCTAATATTACTAAACTATTTTGAGTTGCCTCCTTTAGTATTGTTGCAACTTCCATCATTTCTACCATAAATGTACTTTGTCCCATACTTAAGTCATCTGATGCTCCGACTCTTGTAAAAATTTTGTCTACTACTCCTATATGTGCTTCTGATGCTGGTACAAATGAGCCAACTTGTGCCATTAATGTAATTAGGGCAACTTGTCTCATATATGTAGATTTACCGGCCATGTTAGGTCCTGTTATAATTGATAATCTATTTTCTTCTTTGTCTAAATATGTATCATTTTCAACAAATACACCTGTTCCAAGCATTTTGTCTATTACTGGATGTCTTCCACCTTTAATGTCTAAAACTCCTGAATTATCTACTTTTGGTTTGCAATAATTTAAGTCTTCTGCTACTGTTGCAAATGATGTAAGTACATCTAATGTTGATACAATATTTGCTGATTTTTGTAGTCTTTTTACGTTTCTAGCAATTTCATCTCTTATTTGTACAAATGCATTATATTCTAGATTTACAACTTTTTCTTCTGCTCCAAGTATTTGATTTTCTAGGTTTTTCAAGTCTTCTGTTATATATCTTTCAGCATTTGTTAAAGTTTGTTTTCTAATGTATCTTTCTGGTACTTGGTCCAGATTTGATTTTGTAACTTCTATAAAATATCCAAATACTTTGTTAAATCCAACTTTTAAATTTTTAATTCCTGTCTTTTCTTTTTCTTCTGCTTCTAATTGAATAATCCAATTTTTCCCTTCTGTTGTAGCAGTTTTTAGTTTGTCTATTTCTTCATCATACCCAAGTTTGATAATTCCACCATCTTTTACTGTCATTGGTGGGTCTTCTACTATTGATTTATCAACAAGTTCGTATATATCTTGCAATTCGTCTAAATTTTCATATAAATCTTTTAACATTGGAGAATTTACATTTGCTAAAACTTTTTTCAAGTCTGGCAATTTTGATAATGAATTTTTCAATGTAATCATGTCTCTTGCATTTGCATTTCCATAAGCCATTTTTCCAGCAAGACGTTCAATGTCATATACTTTTTTAAGATTTTCTATCACGTCCCCTCTTAAAATAACATCATCTTTTAATTCTTTTACAGACTCAAGTCTTCTATTAATTTCTGCAGTATCTATAAGTGGATCATTAAGCCATCTTCTTAACGCTCTTCCTCCCATTGATGTTGATGTTTTATCAAGTACCCATAAAAGTGTTCCTTTTTTTGATTTATCTCTCATTTTTTCTGTTATTTCAAGGTTTCTTCTTGCATTTATATCAAGTGACATGTATTTTGAAATATTATATACTGTTATTTTGTTAATGTGGTCAAGTGTTGTCATTTGGGTTTGCTCAATATACTCAATTAATGCATTTATAGAACATACGGCTAGATTTTTGTCTGCAATATTTGCTATTTCTTTTTGATTGCTATCAACAAAATTAAATCTATATCTTATTTTTTCTGCATTATCTGTGAAAAATTTGTCACTAAATCTTGTAATATATGAGTCAAATCTTTCTTTTATTTTATCCATTTCCTCTTGGCAACCAGACATCATACTGTTTATTACAAGTTCTGATGGCATATATCTTGCAATTTCATCTAGAACTAATGGAAAGTTTTGGTTATCCTTTATTTCTGCAGAATAAAATTCACCTGTTGAAATATCACATACACTAATTCCAAAGTAAATTCCAGATTTAAAAATTGACATTATAAAATTGTTTTTTCTTTCTTCTAACATGTTGCTGTCAACTACTGTTCCTGGTGTTACCACTCTAATAACACCTCTTTTTACTATTCCTTTTGCAGTTTTTGGATCTTCTAATTGCTCACATATTGCAACTTTGTAGCCTTTTGCAATTAATCTTGATATGTATATTTCTGCTGCATGATGTGGTATTCCACACATTGGTGCTCTTTCTTCTTGTCCACAGTCTTTTCCTGTTAGTGTTAACTCTAGTTCCCTTGATGCTGTTACTGCATCATCAAAGAACATTTCGTAGAAGTCTCCTAGTCTGTAAAATAGGATGCAGTCTTTGTATTGTTCTTTTGTTTCAAGATATCTTTGCATCATTGGTGAAAATTCTGCCATATTTATTACTTCCTTTCATTTTTTTGATATATTTATTTTGATTGACCTTCATTTTCTTTTTCTTTATGTTGTTGTTCATATGCTTCTTTTACTATTTCATATCGTTTTAAATCTTTTCCTAATCCTTGCCTTGTTATTTTTATATTTCCTAAAATTGTTTTTCCAGCACTTATTACTCTTGCTGCTTCTGCTAAATTTCCGTTACATATTTCTACGATTTCTTTCATATAACTCAATTTTTTATATAAATCTTCTAATCCATCTTTTTTCACTACTTCTAATTCTGGTAATTCATCTATTTGACTTTGCAAAGACTTTGGTAAGACTTTATTTTGATTTTTATGGGTATAAATCTTTTGATATAAGTCTATTACAGCATTTTCATTATTGTCTGCTTTTATTTTATTTATATTTCTTGTTACAGTTGCCCTTGCAATATTTAGGTCTAATTCTTCTATTGCTTGATCCATAGATATATGTTTTTTCATTATATAAATTAGCAATGCTTCATAATCTATATGACTATATTGTTTTGGTTTTACTTCTTTTTTATCTTTCATTATTTTAAATCACCTTTCAAATACCACATATGTTCAGAAACAATTTTAAGTTCTATCATACTTCCTATTAAACACTTGTCACCCTCAAAAATAACAACTTTATTACTATCAGTTCTGCCAGTAAGCATATTCTCATTATTTTTGCTAGTACCTTCAACTAAAACTTTTTGTGTAGTTCCAACATATTTTTGATTATTTTCTGCAATTTGACTTTCAACTAAAGCTTTTAATTTATCAAATCTTAGATGTTTTTGTTCTTCTGGAACTTGATTTTCCATTTTATCTCCTGGTGTTCCAACTCTTCTTGAATAAATAAACATATATACTTGCTCGAATTTTACCTTTTCTACAACATCTAAAGTGTCTTCAAATTCTTCATCTGTTTCACCTGGAAAACCTACAATTATATCTGTTGATAATGTTAAGTTTGGTATTCCTGCTTTCATTTTTTCTACTAAATTTAAGTATTGCTCTTTAGTATATTTTCTATTCATTTCTTTTAATACTTTTGTATTTCCAGATTGTAGTGGTAAATGTACTAATTTACATACTTTGTCACAATCAGCTATTGCTTTTATTACATCATCTGTAAAATCCTTTGGATGTGGTGATACAAATCTTATTCTTTCTATGCCTTCTATTTTGTTTACTGCTCTTAGTAATGTTGCAAATGAATTTACACCTTCATATTCTTCAAATTCAATATTTTTTTCTCTTTCTACTCTTAAATATGAATTTACATTTTGACCTAGTAATGTAATTTCTTTATATCCTTGTTTTGCAAGTTCTTTTACTTCTTCAATTATTGCTCTAGGCTCTCTACTTCTTTCTCTTCCACGCACATATGGAACTATGCAATAACTGCAAAAATTGTTGCATCCATTCATTATTGTTACAGATGCTTTTATACTACTATCTCTTTTGATTGGCAAGCCCTCATATACTTTTCCATCTATATCTAAAATGTCTTCTAATTTTTTCTTTTCTTCAATTACTTTGTATAAGTCTTCTGGAAATTTGTGTAATGTATGTGTTCCAAATATTATGTCTGTATATGGATAGCTCTCTTTTATTTTGTTTGTTATGTGTTTTTCTTGCATCATGCATCCACCAATTGCTATTATTGTTCCACGTTCTTCTTTTATTTTTTTAAGTTCTCCCAGTTTACCAAATAGCTTGTCCTCTGCGTTTTCTCTTACGCAACATGTATTAAATAATGCTAAATCTGCTTCTTTTTGATTTTCCGTTTTTGTGTAACCCATTTTTTCTAGCATTCCACATAGTTTTTCTGAATCATTTTCGTTTAGTTGACATCCCATTGTTAGTATACTGTATTTTAAGTTTTTATTTTGATTTATTTTTTTTACTTTTTCTATATATTCTTTTTGCTTATTTATTTCATTTTCTGTATTCAATTATTCTTCCTACCTTTCAAATTTGCGCTTCCAAAATTCTGTATTATTTTTTCTTTTAACATGCTATATTTTATTATATTTTGTCACTTTTTGCAAGGACTTTAAAGTAAAAAAAGAGCTTTCTAAAAAGAAAACTCCTTCAAATTTAAAATTAATCTTTCATATAATCATTTATTTTTTTCATGAATATAAATCTGTCAACAATATCTAATATTCCATAAACAATTATTAATACTCCAACTGCTGTAAGAACTATTTCTTGGTTTATTAAAATTACAATACCTGCTAATATCATTAATAATGTAAATATTAAAGTTATAGTCCAATATGGAGATTTTACTTGTTTCCACATTAATATTGTTTGTAAATCCATTACACCAGTTACAATAATCCATATTCCTAAAATCACTCTAAAGAATGCTAGTACTGAATCAGATGCAAATATTACAATAATACCAAATATTACAGCAACTAATGCAACTGTTAGTAATAAATCTTCTTTAGTGTCTGATGTATAATATTCGATTAATTTTAGTGCTCCCATTGCTATAAATAGGATTCCTAATATAACTGATATTGCTCCTACTGTTGCTTCTGGCTTTGCTACTAATAGTACTCCAAATATTACGAATATTATTGAGATTACTATATCTGTCCAACTTGATCTTTTTAAGAATTTTTCAAACATAATATTCCCTCACTTTCTTTTGTATTTTTATAGATAATATCACATTAATTTCAAAAAGTATACAAATTTCTAAAAATTTTTACAAATTTTTTGCTATGGATTATTATTTTTTGTATATTGGTGTACTACTGAGTGACAAGCACTGAGCGGAAGCTACCGCCGTACTCGCTACTGCCATTATGACGAGTGAAATAGAATAAACCAGTTCCATCTGTGTCCCAACAATAACCTCCGCGTACACTGAAAGGATAGATTGCAGTTGGGAAGTAAGAGTAATCTCCGTACCATGATGTTTTTTCTGTTCCAGCTGTCGATGTTTCGTGTATTCCGTCACCATATATTTTTGTATTTGCTTTCCAATTTGCTGTACTTGCTGTATCTATATTTGCTCCATCTTTATCAATTGATGAATCATGTGAATATACTGTTACGTATTTTGAGCTTTTTCCATTATTTAATGCATTCATTAATGAT
>URWN01000011.1 GCA_900551615.1 uncultured Clostridium sp. | reverse complement strand
CAAGACCTTTTCCGCTTCCATGCGAGAAGCACTGGCCAGTTATTGCCGTCAGGGAATAGAGATAATAAAAGAAAAACTAATATAAACAAACAAAACATAATCTACAAATCCATTAAAAGTTAAAAGAAAGATTTAAAAGAAATTGGAATATTATTAAAAATAAGTTATAATATTAATTGATGGTGCATTATTCTAGTCGTACTTAAACTTATGAGGGTGGGGCTAAAAATCCACTAAAGGGCACATCGTTGAAGTTTCTTGTTTGTGCGCGAAATGCCAGTTTTGTGTGTAACCAGGGAGTAAAGGAGTTAGGGTAATATATAATGGCATATATATGATTCCCTAGTTTCGCGGAGGCTTAAATAGAAAAATTTAAGTTAAACCTATGTTGAGTGCCAAGACACAAAATACATAGTGTAGCCTGTCTCGAGTGAGTATATTGGGATTAATTTGACGGGAATATTAATTATTCGGCCAAATAATTTTTATTCTAGATTATGAAATTATACTTGCAAAAAAGACTAGTAAGTTTGTAAAAGTATGTCAAGGAAAACTTCTAGAATGTTTGCTTTATCAAAAGCTTGAAAATCTGGGGATTAAGGTACGGATTTAAGTGGCGATCTGGTGGCTAAAGTAAGTTTAGCTGGTTCCCTTAAACGGAAACGGTTCTAGCAGTAATGCTAAGCGGGAAGTAGAGAAATTCAACCAGACCTAAACCGTAAAATTTACTTAGATTTTTACCATCTATATTTTAATTTAGAAATTGTTGGCAAGCCTTAGTGCTTGTCTTATTTATATATAATGATTAATAAATAATAAGAAAGAAGGAAAGAATATTAATGAAGAAAAATCAAGAAAGTAAAAAGGAACACTCGAATATGAAATGGGTAATACAATCATTCATAATGACATTTATATTATCAATGATATTTGCATATGTATCAACGAATGGAGTATCAAATTTAAGTTTACTTCCAGCACTTTTAATATTAGTATTAGTAGTATTTTTAGGAATATTTTTTGATATAATAGGTGTTGCAGTTACAGTTGCAAATGAAGAAGAATTTCATGCAAAAGCAACTAAAAAAGTAAAAGGATCAAAAGACTCAATAAAATTAATAAAAAATGCACCTAAAGTTGCAAATATATGTGCAGACGTAATTGGTGACATATGTGGTGTTTTAAGTGGTTCTATAAGTGCATTGATTTCTATAAAGATTTCAACTCAAATGAATTTGCCATTTAATATTCAGTTTGTTTTAAGTGCTTTGGTATCAGCTTTAACTGTTAGTGGTAAGGCTTTTGGTAAGGATATTGCTAATAAAAAGTCTACTGAAATAGTCCATAAAGTTGGTATTGTTTTGAATAAATTTAGTAAAAAATAGATTGTCAAAAGGGACGCCCTTTTTTGACAAGTGTCTTGCTAGCACTTGTCAAGAAGGGGCGTCCCTTTTGACATTAATTTTTTCTAAATTATTGTTTAAGCAAAATAATTCTGATACAATATCATAAAAGAACGGAGGAAAATTTATGAAAGCATTAATAACAGGAGCCTCTTCAGGAATAGGAAGAGACATGGCAAGAGTACTAGCCAAAAAAGGATACAATTTAGTATTAGTAGCAAGAGACGAGAAAAAATTAGAAGAATTAGCAGAAGAATTAAGTAAAGAAAATAAAATAGAAACACAAGTAATATCAATGGACTTATCAATAGAACAAAACTGCATAGATTTGCACAAAAGTGTAAAAGATGTGGATATCTTAATTAATAATGCAGGATTTGGAGACTGTGGAAACTTTACACATACAAATTTGAATAAAGAATTGACAATGATAAAAACAAATATTATTGCATATCATATTTTAACAAAATTATATTTAGTAGATATGAAAGCAAAAAACAGTGGTAAGATTTTAAATGTTGCATCAATTGCAGGATTTATGCCAGGACCATTAATGGCAACATATTATTCAACAAAAGCATATGTGGTAAGGTTTTCAGAATCTATAAGAGAAGAATTAAAAAAAGAAAAATCAAATGTTCAAATTAGTATTTTGTGTCCAGGACCTGTAAACACAAATTTTAATAATGTTGCAAATGTTAAATTTCATATGAGAGAAGCAAACAGTTATAATGTAGCTAATTTTGCAATAAAAAAATTGCTTAATGGAAAATTTTATATTGTGCCTGGATTAGATGTAAAACTTGGAATCTTCTTTAGTCATTTTGTGCCTAGTAGTTTTGTTGCTAAAATTACGTATATGGTACAAAAAAGAAAATTAGAAAGATGAAAGTGTGAAGAATAAATTGACGTTGGTTGACAAATAATCTAAATTATGTTATCTTAGAAAAGACACAAAACAACAAAGTTTTTAGATCTCAAATGGGGTCAGAAAGGACAAAATTATGAACAATATGGAACGGTTAAACAAAGCTGTAATGAAGAAAGGCCCGCTGTTGGCAGGACTTGATCCGGATATGGACAAATTAAGAGTCCTATCTAAAGAGGTTGGATATAAAGGTGCTGACAGTGATTTTTTACGGGATTACTGTTTTGCATATATTGAAGCGGTAAAGGATGTGGTGTGTGCTGTAAAAGCAAATATTGCGTTTTTCGAATCAATTGAATTACAGCCGATTTATTGGGATGTGCTTGAAAAAGCAAAGGCTGAAGGCTTGTTTGTTATTGCAGATGTTAAACGAGGAGACATTGGTAATACATCAAAACAGTATGCACAAGCATACTTGTTTGCAGAGGCACCTGTGGATATGATAACAATTAATCCGATGTTCGGAACTGATGGCGTGCAGCCGTTCTTGGAATATGCTGAAAAAAATGATAAAGGAGTTTTTGTACTGACAAAAACTTCAAATAAGTCCTCTACAGAAATTCAGGATAAGGTAACACAGGATGAAGGAAAAACTATTTATCAGACCATTGGTCAGTTAGTTGATAAATGGGGAAGAAGCATTTCTTCAGAGACAACTACATACAATCCAGTTGGTGCAGTTGTAGGTGCAACACATCCTACTGAAGCAAAAGAATTAAGAGATATGTTGCCAAATACATTTTTCTTGGTTCCAGGATATGGAGCACAAGGCGCAACGGCCAAGGATATTGTGGTCAATTTTGATAGCAAAGGTGGCGGAGCTGTAGTGAATTCATCGAGAGGACTCATGTTTGCTTACAAGAACGAAAGATGGGCCCAAAAATATTCGTCTTCGCGTTGGGCAGATGCAACACACGACGAAGCAGAGCGAGCTCAAAAGGAACTTGCAGAAGCAATTAAAAATCATAAATAACCGAACCAGGGAAGAGGCTTTCAGTTTTACTGAAGGTCTCTTTTTCCATAAATTTAAGCAAAACCCTTGACAAATGAATAAAAATAGTGTAAAGTATAATAGCATTACAAAAAAGAGGGTAGTTATTATGGAAAAAAACGTAAAAATAAGTATATTGTGTGATTTATATGGAAAATTGTTAACCCAAAAACAATTTGACTTCTTAAATGACTACTACAATAACGACTTGTCACTATCAGAAATAGCAGAAAACAACCAAATAACAAGGCAAGCTGTTAGAGACATAATAAAGAAAGGGGAGAAAAAGCTTTTCGAGTACGAAGAGAAGTTGTTATTTATGAAAAGGATGTCGAATCAAGAAAAAACAATAGAGCACGTATTATCAGAACTAACAAAAATAGAAAAAACATCATCAGATAAAAAAGTAGCTCAAATCTTGGAAACAGTAAAAAAAGAATTAAATTGTTTAGTATAGGGAGGAAATCAAATGGCTTTTGAAGGACTATCTTCTAGATTGCAAGAAATAACAAGAAAGTTAAAAGGAAAAGCAAGAATTACAGATTCAGACTTAAAAGAAATATTAAGAGAAGTAAAACTTGCATTGTTAGAAGCGGATGTTAACTATAAAATTGTAAAAGAATTTATAGCAAATATCCAAGAAAAAGCTTTAGGACAAGATGTTTTAAAATCATTAACTCCAGGACAACAAGTTGTAAAAATAGTAAAAGACGAATTAGTTGAACTACTAGGTGGAACAGAAAGTAAAGTAAACTTTTCACCAAATCCACCAACAATAATAATGATGGTTGGACTTCAAGGTTCAGGTAAAACAACAACATCTGGAAAACTTGCAAATTTATTTAGAAAACAAGGAAAAAAGCCATTATTAGTAGCATGTGATGTTTATAGACCAGCAGC
The DNA here is from genome assembly GCA_900551615.1 of uncultured Clostridium sp. Classification (GTDB taxonomy): domain Bacteria; phylum Bacillota; class Clostridia; order TANB77; family CAG-508; genus CAG-269. Next base: position 42,355 of record URWN01000011.1, on the reverse strand, counting down.
TATAAAACAATTACAAGTTGTTGGAGCACAATTAAATATCCCTGTATATGCAAATGAACAATCAAAAGACGTTGTACACATTGCAAAACAAGCAATAAATGTAGCAATGTCAAAATTAAACGATGTAATTATTCTAGATACAGCAGGACGTTTACAAATAGATGAGCAATTAATGGAGGAATTACAGAATGTCAAAAAAAGCGTAAAACCTCATGAAATATTACTAGTAGTTGACTCAATGACAGGTCAAGAAGCTGTAAACGTTGCAGAAACATTTAACGAAAAAGTTGGAATAGACGGAATAGTCTTAACCAAATTAGATGGTGACACACGTGGTGGTGCAGCACTTTCAGTAAAAAAAGTTACAGGCAGACCAATCAAATTTGCAGCAACTGGTGAAAAAATGAGTGATATAGAAGTTTTTCATCCAGATAGAATGGCATCAAGAATTTTAGGAATGGGTGACATTTTAGCTGTTATAGAAAAAGCTGAAGAAGCATTTGACTTAGAAGAGGCTGAAAAATTAGAAAAGAAGATGAGAAAGAGTGAGCTTGATTTAGACGATTATCTAGCTCAAATAAGACAAATGAAAAAAATGGGTTCTTTTTCATCATTATTAAAACTAATACCAGGTATGAATCAATTCAAAGACATAAAAGTTGATGATAAAGAATTTGGTAAAATAGAAGCCATTATTTGTTCTATGACTCCACAAGAAAAAAGAAATACAAAACTTTTAAATGCAAGTAGAAGAATCAGAATTGCAAAAGGTAGTGGAACAACAGTACAAGACATAAATAAATTCATTAAATCTTATGAAATGACACAAAAAATGATGAAGCAAATGAAAAGCAAAGGTGGAATGAAAAAGTTTATGAATGGTATTGATGAAAATGCTTTGAAAAATTTTAAAATGTAAAGCAATTAGAAAAAAGGATGTATATATAATATTTTGAATTTCCGTTTTCCAAGGCGTTTAGGATACTGAATATTCAAATTTTAGATACACACTATAATAAGAAAAAATAATAAGTTTAATAGGTCAAACTCAATTCAAAGTATTATATATACATCCTTTTATAAAAATGTTTTTAAGTTTTTAAATTTATATAATTTTTAAGTAGCATTTTTAAAATTATTTAAAAGTGCTAGAGAGATTCTAGGAGGTGAAATTAAAATGGTAAAAATCAGATTACAAAGAGAAGGAAAGAAAAAAGCTCCTTTCTATCATATAGTAGTTGCTGACTCTAAATCTCCAAGAGATGGTAAAATAATCGAAAAAATAGGAACATACAACCCAATGACAGAACCATCTACAATAGTTTTAGATCAAGAAAAAGTTGCACAATGGATTAAAAATGGTGCAAAACCAACAGATACTGTTAAAAAATTAATTGAAAATGCAGCAAAATAATTTTAGCAAAATATTAAATTTTGCGGATAAAATCTGAAAGGATTAAAAATTATGAAAGAAATTATAGAAACTATAATTTTAAATCTTGTAGATAATAAAGAAGCAGTTGAAATAACTGAAAAACAAGATGAAAAATCTGTAGTATTTGAAGTAAAAGTTGCAAATGAAGATATGGGTAAAGTAATAGGAAGACAAGGAAGACTTGCAAAATCAATAAGAACTGTTGCTAAATCAATTGGTGCTAGAGAACACAAGAAGGTTTCTGTAGAATTTATTGATTAAGAGTTTGAAAAATAACAATTCTTTTCCAAATTAAAATTTATAAAAAGGAAATAATTTGAATGCAAGAATTTTTAGAAATAGGTCAAATAGTTAATACATTTGGAATAAAAGGAATGGTCAAAGTCAAACCTTTTACAGATGATATTACTAGATTTGATAATTTAAAAAAAGTATATGTAGAATCAAATAAAACTAAAAAACAATACGAAATTGAAGAAGTAAAATATCATAAAGATATGGTATTAATAAAATTCAAAGGAATAGATAAAGTAGAAGACGCAGAGCTTTTACGTAATTCATATTTAAAAGTTAATAGACAAGAAGAACCTGAACTAGAAGAAGGTACATATTACATTGTTGACTTAATAGGATTAGATGTTTATTCTGATGAAGGAAAATTACTTGGAAAATTAGACGATGTTTTTAATAGTGGAAGTTGTGACATATATGTTGTAAAAGATGAACTTGGAAAACAGTTATTATTACCTGCAATATCTGATGTAATTAAAGAAATTAATTTAAATGAAAGAAAGATAGTTGCTCATTTACTTAAAGGACTAGTTTAAATGCAATAATGGAGGTATAAAAATCAATGCAATTTGATGTTTTAACACTTTTTCCAGAAATGTTTGATATTTTAAATGAAAGCATTATTGGAAGAGCAAAAGAAAAAGGACTAATAAATGTTAATTTAATAAATATTAGAGATTTTTCAAAAAACAAACACAAAAAAGTTGATGATACTCCTTATGGTGGTGGGGCTGGAATGGTAATTCAACCAGATGTTGTTTATGATGCATATAAATCTGTAATTAAAAACAATGATAAATCTGGATTAGATGAAAAATCTAAAAAAACAAAAGTTATCTATATGTCGCCACAAGGTAAAAAATTAGACCAACAAAAAGTAGAAGAACTATCAAAACAAGAACACTTAATTCTTCTATGCGGTCATTATGAAGGAATAGATCAGAGAGTACTTGACACAATTGTTGATGAGGAAATTTCAATAGGTGATTATGTATTAACAGGGGGAGAATTACCAGCAATGGTATTAATCGACTCTGTAAGTAGATATGTAGAAGGCGTTTTAAAAGATGGTTCAACAACAGAAGAATCATTTTCACAAGGACTTTTAGAATATCCACAATACACAAGACCAGAAGTTTTTGAAGAACAACAAGTGCCAGAAGTACTACGTTCAGGAAACCATCAAATGATAGACAAATGGAGAAGAGAGCAAAGTTTAAAAAGAACTTTAGAAAAAAGGCCAGACCTTTTAGAAAAAGTTGATTTATCTGATGAAGATAAGAAAATTTTAGAAAAAATAGAAATGACGTGCCAAACAAAGTAGGTACCGCTCAAAAAATAAGAAAAAGGAGGAAATTCTAAAATGGATATTATTAAATCAATAGAACACGAACAACTTAAGAATAAAATACCAGAATTAAAAGTTGGTAATACAGTAAAAGTACATGTTAGAATTAAAGAAGGAAACAAAGAAAGAATCCAAGTTTTCGAAGGAATTATAATTAAAGTTCAAGGTGGAGGAGTTAACCAAACATTTACAGTAAGAAAAACATCTTACGGTGTTGGTGTAGAAAAAACGTTCTTAATCCATTCACCATTAGTAGAAAAAGTAGAATTAGTTAGAGTAGGTAAAGCAAGACGTGCTAGATTATTCTATTTAAGAGATAGAGTAGGAAAAGCTGCTAAAACTAAAGAAATGATTGGAGCTAGAATCGAAAATAGAGAAATTACTATTAAAGAAGATTTAGCAGAAGAACCAGCTGTTGAAGAAGTAAAAGAAGAAGTTGTAGAAACTCCAGTTACTGAAACAACAGAAAACAAAGCTGAATAATTTGTGTGACAAGTGGGACAGTTTAAATTTGTCTCACTTTTTTTGAAGTTTTTTGTCGAATTTTAATAAAAAAGTATTGAAAATAAAAAAAGAAATTGCTATTAATTTGCAATTTCTTTTAAACTCTAATAAATAATAAACATAAAAATATATAAGCATATCTGAAAACTTTCTTCTGGCAAAATCTGTTATAAATTTCTTCATGAGTTTCATTCAAAGCACAATATTTATCAACCAAAGTCAAAATAAAACTTTCAGCATATTTAGGAAATGAAAAGAAAGTTACTGGCCACATATGTTTTAAAATAATATCAGTTTCTTTATCATTTAAATTAACTAAGTTAGAAGCATTTTTGTAAGCAGTTCTAGGGTGAGTAAAAGCATGTAAACCTTTTCTGCCATTTTCTCTTTTACGCCAGTCATATAAAAACAAATCATGCAACATAGCCGCTCTGCTACAAGAAATATAATCTAATTTAAATTTTTTGCATATCTTATAACAATAGTAGGAAGCAGTCAAACAATGATTAAAGCAACTGGTTTCATAATGTTGTTTATAATTTTTCATTTTTTGAACAGTTTCATTTTCAATTAAATCTTCAATTATATGTATAAAAATTTTATCATTATAAATTTTTTCTAATAAACTTTCCATGGAGCCTCCTTTTTAAGATTCTCTAACTTTTATTTTAGTATATATTATTATATGTGTCAATAGAAAAGAAGTAAAAAACGTATTAACTATAAAATAAATATTGACATATTTGAAAATAAAAAGTATAATTCATTTAGCAATATATAAACGTTGATATATGAATTTAAAAAATATATGTGTAAAAAAATAATATTTGAGGTATACTTTAAATATAATATACAGTAAAAGGTGGTAATAGAAATGGATGATAAAATGGATTTTTTTGAAAATGGAGATTATAGATTAATAACCAATTTAATAAATGATAGAATGGAAAAATTAAAAAAATATAAAGGTTTTAATGAAAAGTATACAAAATTATATGATATGATTGATGAAATGGATGTACTTTTAAATGATGAGCAAAAGCAAAAATTTAATGAAATTATGCAATTATTTTATGAAACAGAAGAATATTATTTTGCATTATCATATTCATTAGGAGTTAAATATGGAAATGATTTAAAAAACTTATAAATTTCTTTATAAGTTTTTATACAATTATTTTTTATTAACTTTTCTAATATTAATTATGATTTGAAAGAAAGTATTCAATAAAGTGTAATATACTTTCCTTATCTCTTTGACTCAATTTTTTAAATTTTTCTTCATATATGGAAACATTATTTTTTAAATCTTCGTCCAATAAGTCATATAAGATAATGTCAGGAGTTATCTTATATGCATTGCATAATTTTAATAATGTATCAATACTTCCTTTTGAGAGACCTCTTTCTATTTGACTAATATGTCTTGGTTCTAAGCCAGTTAGTTCTGATACTTGATTTTGTGTTAGATTGTTTTTTAGTCTGTATTCTTGAAATTTGTTTCCAATATGTTTATTTATATTTGATTTTTCCATGTTTTTTCCTCTTTTCTATTATAATATAATATTTTATATCATTTTTTGGAAGGTTTTAAAATTTGATAAATACCAATTATAATACGATAAAAATTATCTAAAATATTGACATTTATTTTTGATAATTATAAAATATAAAACGATATAAATACATAATATGTTATGTTAAAAATATATTATAGAATAAAAAATACGAAGGAGGGAAATAATTTAAAAGAGATGTACTAAAGATAGTAAAATTAATTTAAATAAACTTTAAAAGTGAGTATATTTTAATTATTTTAAGAAAAATAAAATACATAGGAGGGGTTATATATAATGTTAAAGAATATAAATAAAAGTAATAATGGTATTACTCTTGTAGCTTTAGTGGTAACAATCATTATATTGTTGATTTTGGCGACTATATCAATACAATCACTAACTAATACAGGTTTATTTGCAAAGGCAAAAGAGGCAAGAGATAAAACAGCTAATGCAGCAGAAAATCAAGCGAAAATTTTGAATGAATATGAAGATGAGTTAAATAAATATATTTCAGGGAACACAAAAAAGTTACAAGCAGACGGAAGTTGGAATGTTACTAAAAAAGTAAATAGTCCACAATTAATGGAAGGAATGACAGGAATATATTGGGACAAAGATGGTAATGAAATAGAAGTAACTGCAAACAATCAAGATAGTTGGTACGATTATAACAAACAAGAATGGGCAAATGCAGTAACAAAAGACAGTAATGGAAATGTAACAGGTTATTGGGTATGGATACCAAGATATGCATATAAAATAGAAAGCGGACGTTATACAAGTACAGCAGGAAAAATATCAGTAAAATTCTTACAAGGAACAAGTAATAAAGATAAAGATAATAATGAAATAAGTCAAAATTATCCAGAGACAACAGGTGAAACAATGTCGGACTATGTAGTACATCCAAGTTTTACAGATGGTTCAGAAAATGGTAAAAATAATCATTATATGAATGGTGAATGGGATAAAGAAATATCTGGATATTGGGTTGCAAAATATGCTGCAGGATTTCAAGAATGTACACAAACAGTTTCAAGTAATGGAACAGTAACAGAGCCAACAATAAATTTAGCAAATGTAAAATATTCTGATAAAAATTATACATCATATAATAGTAGTTGCACAACAAATGCATTGTCACAAAATTTATCTTCAAATGGATATTCAAGTCAAAGAATATCATATCCAGTATTTAAGCCATTAACATATGCTTATAATGTTATAAGTACAGGTGATATTTATACAATATCAAAAGAAATAGCAAGTGCAAGCAGTTTTTATGGTTTGAATTCAAGTAAAACAGATTCACATCAAATAAAAAATAGTGAATGGGGAGCAGTTGTATATTTAACACAAAGTAGTAAAGGAAGAGATGGAACAGAAGTAATGCAAAATGCCAAAAATTTAAACAATACTTCAAAAGTAATATATGGAGTGACAGGATATGCAGGTACAATAGCAAATGTAGTAACAGCAAGTAGTACAAATAATAAAAGTGGAGTATTTGATTTATCAGGTTGCGTATGGGAACGTACAGCAGCATATATATCAAATGGTAATTCTAACTTAAGTTCTTATGGAAGTTCATATGTAAATTCAACAGCAAATTTAAATGGATATAATACAAATGGATATAGCACAAAATATGTGACAGTATATCCATATGATAACTCTGGTAGTAATACAAACAATTACAGCACATATTCAGGTAAAAAATCAGTAACATATGGATTTGGTGATGCAGTACTAGAAACTTCAACTTCAGGTTCTGGAACAACTAGTTGGATTAGTGACTTTTCTGTTTTTTCTAACATTATGGAACCTTTTATAGTACGTGGAGGTCGATGTAGAGATAATAGTAATAGTTCAGGTATATTTGCGTTCTATGCTGACAGTGGTGCTACATGGTTAACTAATGGATTCCGTTCAGTGCTTGTCACTCAGTAGACACTTTAAAATAGAAGCTTGGAACTTGCCAAGTTAACAGTGTATTATATGTCAATTTTTGTCGAAGCTTGTTAAGAAAGTGTGTCAATTTTTGTCGAAAACTTTTTCTTGACAATTAACATAAAATTATGATAATATATGGTCATGCAATTAATAAGACAATTGCATGGCTATAAAATATTTAAAAATCAAAAGATTTAACTTTAAACAACTTAGGAAATACACAAATTAAAAATTTAATCTAAAAAATTTAATTTCAAAAATAATTAAAAATCCAAAACTTATTTAAAAGATTAATTCAGTTTATAAAACATTATTTAAATTTAGAAAATTAAATTCAACTTTTAAATTATAATTCAAAAATTAAAAAAAAGATTAAAATCAAAAACATTAAATCTAAAAATATTCATTAAAATTACAAAAAGTATAACTATATTAAAATTATATAAAAGTGTTGATAACCCTAATACACTTGTATTTTAAAGTATTTTCAATTCATTTTTAGTCTGTAATTGTCTCATTAATTGTAAATATATAATAAATATTTACTAAATAGTATTGCCAAAAGTAAAAATATTTAGTATAATAAAGGAGGAAAAAATATGGCAAATGAAACAAAAAAAGTAGACAGACTACCAATTACAGATGATTACATATTTAAAAGGGTATTTGCATTTGAAGGAAATGAGAGTGCACTAAAAGATTTATTAGAAGCTATTTTAAAGAAAGACATCAAAACAGTAACAATAAAAAATCCAGAAATAATACCATACGAAAAAGATGAAAAACGAGGACTTTTAGATATAAAAGCAGAAACAGACGATGGAACTATTTTGGATATAGAAATGCAAATGGAAGATGAGAAAAATACAGACGAAAGAGGAACACAGTATTTGGGAAAAATGATAACAGAACAATTAAAAAAAGGAGATAAATACTCAAAACTTAAAAAGAGTATAGTAATATTTATAACAAATTACAATTTCCTAAAAAGAAATAGTTATCATAGTGTCGGAAAAATGAAATTTGAAGAAACTTTAAAAGAAGAATATGTAGAAATGGGATATGAAGAAGAAGACCAGATAGCATCAAAATATATAGAATTTCATTATATAGAATTGCCAAAATACAAAAGGAAAGAACCATCAAAATTTACAAAATTAGACCAATGGATGTGTATATTTACACAAAATGAGGAGGGGATTGAAATGGCTGAAAAAGAGAACAAAGAAATCAAAAGAGCTATAGATACATTAGACTTTATCAGTGAAGATCCAAAAGAAAGAGAAAGACATAATTCAATAGTAATGGCAGAATATAATAGGTTAACAAGTGAACATAACTTTTTTGAGGCTGGAGTAGAAGAAGGAATAGTAAAAACAGCAAAAGCTATGTTAGAAGAAAATATACCAATAGAAATAATAATTAAAGTTACAAAATTAACAAGAGAAGAAATAGAAAAACTAATATAAATGAGATATACAATTTAATGTATTTGAATATATTAAATAAATATAAAATAACCAAAAGGGATGATAAAAAATGAATCAAAAAGAAAGAGAAACACTAAAACTAGAAGAAAGTTTTAGAGACACAATAGAAAATGACATAATAAAACAAAACACAGAAGACAAGAAAATCAAAATAAAAGACATAAAACTAGTAGGACAAGCAACATGGCAAGACAAAATAAATGGAAAAGACATATCAGATAATGTCTTTATAGTAGAAAAACAAATTATAGAAATAGATGAAAATGGAAAAGAAAGAATAACAGAACAAAAAAGTTATTATTTAGGAAATAAATGCATTGCAGGAACATTAGGAAACAATGAAATAATATACAACGAAACTTTTGCAAATTCGGAGCAAGATAAGCTAAAAGCAATAAATGAATTGATAGAAGTAACACCAGAAGAACAAATAGAAAATAATTCAATGAATAAACTAAGAACAAAAGAAATTGCAGAAGTGCTATCCGTAAAACTAGGAAGGAAAATAGAAGAAGATGAAGTTCAAAAAACTTTAGAAGATATGGATAAACAAGAAATAGAAGAACTAAAAGAAGAAAAAACAAAAAATAAAGATAAAAATAATGAATTAACCAAAAAACAAGCAGATAAAATAAAAGTAAATCAATTGCAAAGAGTAGATTTAAGTCAAAAAGCGGATGGAAAAGAAACATTAGAAAAAAGGCTAGATTTACAAGGGTATAAATATATTTATGTTGTATACTCTGAACAAGTAAACCAAATAAATTCAGGAGAAAAGATAAATAATACTACATATTCTTTAGTTGGAATGAAAGAAGATGGAACTGCAAAAGTTTTAAGTGATGAATTTGAAATGGATTCAACAGTTGGAAATAATGCAAGTAGAATGCAAACAAGAATAAATAAAGATGGAACAGCAACACGAGATAATAAAAATAATTCTATTTTTGTGAGAAAATCAAATAAAATGTCATTAAGTTGTCGTAATGATGGTGGAGTTATACGAATGGCAATGGGACAAAAAACGTTAGAAGAAAATGAAATAACTGAAACCGAATTAGAAACTGCTCAAACAGGATATATTCCAATAGAAACAAGAGAAGTATTTAATAGAAACAAAGGAAGACATCAAATAGATAAAGTACAAGACGAAATACAAGAACATACTGACGAAGGATGTAATCCAAAAGATATAGAAGATTTTGATGGAGATGAAAAAACAAGAACACATGAACATTTCCAATATACTGAAATAGATGAAAATGATTACATTCCAAATACTAATATTACATGGAGGCAATTTGCAAATAAATGTGGGTATAGAGGAGAAGGCGATATAGAAAAAGCAGTTGAAGTTGTTAATTCATTAGGTAGTGTGGACGACAAAAAACTAGAAGAGTATATAGATGACCAGGAAGAAGAGTTTGATGATGCTCATCAAAAAAGATAATATGTAACATTTATAATTCGACAAAATATAATATAATAGAATACTGTATTTTGGAGGTTTTTTGATGAAAACACAAATAATAAATTTAAGTCAATTGCCATTAAATAAAAGTGGAAAAATAAAAAATATAAATTGTGATGAAGGAATAAAGAGAAGATTATTAGATATGGGACTTGTTAGTGGAACAAATATAATACCAGTATTAGTAAGTCCTTCTAGTGATCCAAGAGCTTTTTTAGTAAGAGGTAGTATTATTGCAATAAGAAAAGAAGATGCAGAAAATATTATTGTAAAAGTATGAAATTCAATGTATTTTAAATTTAAGGGATTAAGGGATGATAAAAATACTTTTGAAAGTTTTAAATTTCAAAAGTATTTTTATATTATCTTTGATTTTGAAAATTATTTAGATAATTTAGATTATCTTTTTACTTACTTATCAGAATATTATGGAAAAAAATTATATAAAAGGGAATCATTATTTATATTTGACGAGATACAATTATGTCCAAGAGCAAGAGGTGCAATAAAACACTTAGTTGCAGATGGAAGATATGACTATATCGAAACAGGTTCATTAATATCAATAAAGAAAAATGTAAAAGACATTTTAATCCCATCTGAAGAAGAAAAAATAAGAATGTATCCATTTGATTTTGAAGAGTTCTTATGGGCAATGGATAATAATACTATAATGGATTTTATACGTGAATGTTATAAGAGAAGAAAAGCATTAGGTCAGGCCTTACATAGAAAAGCAATGGATTATTTTAAGGAATATATGATAGTTGGAGGGATGCCACAAGCGGTTGAAATGTATGCAAATACGAGAGACTTTGAAAAGGTAGATAAAATAAAAAGAAACATATTAAATTTATATCGTGAAGATATACGAAAATATGCAGAAGATTTAAATTTAAAAGTAGAGCAAATTTTTGATACAATACCCTCTCAACTACAAAAGCATGAAAAGAAATTTAATATTTCTTCTCATGATGAAAATGCGAGATATAGAAACTATGAAGGGGCATTTTATTGGTTAAATGATGCTTGTCTAGTAAATATTGCGTATAACACGACTGAACCTAATATTGGACTTGGACAAAGAATAGATTCAAATGCATTAAAATGCTATATGGCAGATACTGGATTATTGCTATCAATGACGTTTAACGAAAAAAGTATTGTTAATGAGCAAATTTATAAAAAAATATTATTTGATAAACTTTCATTTAATGAAGGTATGTTAATGGAAAATATTGTTGCACAAATGTTAGTAAGTTCTGAAAGAAAGCTATATTTCTTTTCAAGAAATGATAGAAATAATGCAGCAGATACAATGGAAATAGATTTTTTAATTTCTAAAGATTTAATAACATTAAAGCATAATATAATACCAATTGAAATAAAATCAGGGGATAGATATACATTTACATCATTAAATAAATTAAATAATAAATATAAAGAATATCTTGCACAAGGTATAATTCTTCATACTAAAGATTTAAAAGAAGAGGAAGGTGTGTTGTATTTACCATTATATATGACACAATTATTATAAAAAGTACATATTAGAATTTTGAACATGTAGTTTAAAATTCCAATATGTATTTTTAGTTAACAGAATTTTTATATGATACATTTAAATCAGAAATATCAGTATAAGGTGTACGTATATTCGTTCTATATAATAAATAATCAACACTTGTATTGTAAAAGTCAGCATGTTTACACAGTAATTCTACAACTTTTTGTTTATGTTGACAAATCTTCAAATTCGAAGTAAAATAGAATATGTAAAAGGAGAGATTTATGCAAACAAGTAATAAAAAAATTTTTGATAATTTAGTATCAAGAACAAAAATATATTTAGTAATAATACTAATATTACTACTTGGAATATGTTGGCAAAACAAAATGCTAATAATACCATCAATAATAATATATGTGCTAATATTAGGATACACATACTTTGCCAACAACAAAAGAAAAAGTGAAATATCAGAAACACTTCAAGACTTAACACTAACAGTAGACTCAGCAGCAAAAACAAGTTTAATAAACTCACCATTTCCATTAATAATATTAGAAACAGACGGAAATGTAGTATGGAAAAGTTCAAAATTTGCAACAGAATTTGAAGATATAGATATAAACACTTTTGTAAATGACTTAGTATATGATTTAAAAGAAGAAATAAAAAACAAAAAAGACAAGACAGATAAATCAATATTAAGAAACATCCAAGTAAATAAAAGACAATATAGAATGGTTGGAAAATTTGTCAATTCAAAACGTTATTCTAAAAACGAAAAAGATGAATACATGGCAATTTTATATTTTATAGATGAAACAGAAAATATAAAATTACAAAATGAATATAACAATTCAAAATCATGTGTTGGAATAATAATGATAGACAATTATGAAGAAAATATGCAAATGTTAGAAAGTGAAGAAAAAGCTCAATACATTGCAGAAATAGACAAAGTAATATATGAATGGACAAATGAAACAAATGGTATATTAATAAAATCAGACAGAGACAGATATATTTACATTTTTGAGCAAAGATACTTAGAAAAAATTAAAGAAGATAAATTTAGTTTGTTAGACAAAATTAAAGAATTAGACCCAAAACAAAAAGTACAATTTACATTAAGTATAGCAATTTCAAATGAAGGAGAAGTTGACAAAGACAAATTTAAATCAGCACAAACAGCAATGGACATTGTACTTGGTAGAGGTGGAGACCAAGCTGTAGTAAGACAAAATGATATTTATAAATTCTTTGGAGGAAGAGCTCAAGAAGTAGAAAAAAGAACTAAAGTAAAGGCAAGAGTTGTAGCTCATGCATTAGAAAACCTTATAAAAGAATCAAGCAAAGTAATGGTTATGGGGCATATGAACCCTGACATAGATGCAATGGGCTCAGCAATAGGAATTTATAGATTAGCAAAAAGTCTTGACAAAAATGCATATATAATAGCAAGTAACACAGCTTCATTACAAAATTTTAGAGAAAGTTTAACAGAAGAACCAGAATATGAAGATGTAATAATAAGCAAAGAAGTAGCAGAAGAAAACATAGATGAGGATACTTTATTGGTAGTAGTAGATACTCATAAAGTAAATTATGTAGAATCAGAAGAAGTACTAAAAAAGGCTAGTAAAATAGTAATAATAGATCACCACAGAAGAAGTGCAGATTATATAGAAAATGCAACTCTAACATTCCAAGAAGTATATGCCTCATCAGCAGCAGAACTTGTAACAGAATTATTACAATATGCAGAAGTAAATGTAGAATTAAAGAAAATAGAAGCAGAAGCACTATATGCAGGAATCATGATGGACACAAAAAGCTTTACATTTAAAACAGGTGTAAGGACATTTGAAGCAGCAGCATATTTACGAAAATGTGGAGTTGATATTATCAGAGTAAAAAAATGGTTCCAAAGTGACTTAGAATCATTTAACAAAATAGCAGACATAGTAAGAAAAGCAGAAATTGTTAATGACTCAATAGCAATAGCTCTATGTGATGGTGAAAAATCTAAAGACATTAGTTTACTATGTGCTAAAGCAGCAGATGAGTTGCTTACAATAAGTGATGTTACAGCCTCATTTGTTTTAGGCGATACAGGAGAAAAAGTTTGTATAAGTGGACGTTCTATTGGAGACATAAATGTTCAAGTTATATTAGAAAAACTTGGAGGAGGAGGCCATATAACTCTAGCTGGAGCACAGGTAGAAGGGATGACTCTTGAAGAAGTTAAACAAGAATTAATTATAAGAATAAATGAATATTTTACAGAAATAGAAAATTAGGTATAAATGGTAAAATTAGGAGTTATTTATATTTACATAATTATCTTAAAGTGATATAATATAGATATAAAATTTTAAAAAAATCTAAAGGAGGTAGTTCTGTGAGAGCAGTAATAGGAATGACAGAAATGTTTAGAGGAATGGACCTAAAAATCTGTGATGAATTATGAGAAGAATGGAAGCGGCATTTATTAGATGATAAACCAGATTATAAAGATCAAATTCTTCTATCATTAAAGATGGACTATAATAGTATAGGTAACATGATTAGAGCAGGTTATACAAAAGAGATGCTTGAGAATGCAGTATCTGTACTGGAGAAAAATGGCTATGATGTCGATTTAGAAAAGGGAATCATTAAAAAAAAGACAATGTAGCAGAAAAGGACTTGGTATACCAGGTCCTTTTAAAAATTAAAATGTCAAAAGGGACGCCCCTTTTTGACAAGTAAAATTATAAATAATTGCGATTGAATTTGCAATTTTAATTAACCTTTGCATTTTCTTTTGGTGTTCGGTTGAAAAATCCTTAAAAATAGTGTAAACTATATAAGGTTAGAAAATTTGAAAGGTTGTGATTTTAATGAAGGTAATATTAAAAACAGATATAAAAGGAGTAGGAAAAAAAGACCAAATAATAAATGCATCAGATGGATATGCAAGAAATTTCTTATTTCCAAAAAATTTAGCAGTAGAAGCGAATGCAGAAAACATGAGCAAATTAAAAGCAAAACAAGACTCTAATGCATTTAAAAAATCACAAGAAAAAGAAGAGGCAGAGAAAATATCAGATAAATTGTCAAAAATACAATTGAAAATTAAAGTAAAATCAGGAGCAAATGGAAAAATATTTGGAGGAGTATCTTCAAAAGAAATAGCTGAAAACTTGGAAAAACAATATCAAATAAAAGTTGATAAAAAGAAAATAGATTTAAAAGAAACAATAAAAACTTTAGGAATGATTACTGTGGACATTAAGTTATTTGAAGGTGTAATTGGAAAAGTAAAAGTAGATATAATTTCTGAATAATTATTAAAAACTTTGGGGGAATAGAAATGGATATAGGAAAAATACCACCACATGATGTAGAAGCAGAGCAAGCAGTTATAGGTAGTATGCTTACAGATAAAGAAGCGGTAGCAAGTAGTATAGAAACACTAAAAGAAGAGGATTTTTATAGAGAAGACAATAGAATAATATATTCAGCAATGCTAAACTTATATAATAGAGCGGAACCAATAGACTTAATAACAGTAAAATCAGAACTAGAAACAATGGGAAAATTTGAGCAAGTTGGAGGATTTGAATATTTAGCAGAATTGCCAGAAAAAGTACCAACAACAGCAAATGCTATAAAATACATAAAAATAGTAGAAGAAAAATCAGTATTAAGAAACCTAATAAAAACAGCAAATGAAATAATAGATTTAGGATATGACCCAACTGAAGATGTAGAAGACATTATGGAAGGGGCAGAAAAAAAGATTTTTAATATAATGCAAGATAAAAATCAAAAAGGATATTCTCCAATAAAAGATATCTTAGTTGATAGTTTTACACAATTAGAAGAATTATATAATAGAAAACAGCACATAACAGGTGTTCCAACAGGGTTTTCAGATTTAGATTATAGAACAGCAGGTTTACATGGTTCAGAACTTATACTAGTTGCTGCAAGACCTGCTATGGGTAAATCAGCATTTGCATTAAATATAGCTACAAATGCAGCATTAAGAGGAAATACACCAGTTGCCATATTTAGTTTGGAAATGTCAAAAGAACAATTAGTAAACAGAATTTTATGTAGTGAAGCAATGGTAGATAGCAACAAAGTAAGAACAGGTAAACTAGAAGACGAAGACTGGGGAAAATTAGCAGAAGCAATAGGACCTTTATCAGAAACAGGAATTTATATAGATGATACACCAGGTATTTCTGTAATGGAAATAAGAGCAAAATGTAGAAAATTAAAACTAGAAAAAAATATTGGACTAGTAGTAATAGACTATTTGCAATTAGTACAAGGAAGCAATAAACGTAATAGTAGCCGTGAACAAGAAATATCAGAAATAAGTAGATCTTTAAAAATTCTAGCAAAAGAACTAAACGTACCTGTAATTGCATTATCACAGCTATCAAGAGCTGTAGAACAAAGACCAGACCATAGACCAATGCTTTCAGACTTGCGTGAATCTGGAGCTATAGAGCAAGATGCCGACATTGTTATGTTCTTATATAGAGACGATTATTATAATGAAGATAGTGAAAAAAAGAATGTAGCAGAAGTCATTATTGCTAAACACAGAGGAGGCTCTACAGGAACTGTAGATTTAGGATGGCTTGGAAGTTATACTAAATTTGTTAATTTGGAAAGAAGATTTGATGATTAAAAAAAAGGGATTAAAAACCCGTCTCCCAATCCCTTTTTTTAGGAGATAGAATGAAAGAAAAAGTTTTAAAAACCATAAAAAAATATAATTTAATAAAAAATGGAGATAGAATTGTTTTAGGAGTTTCTGGAGGACCAGATTCTATTGCAATGCTAAATATTTTAAATGACATAAGAAATGACAAAAAACTACAAATGAAATTTGATATAATAGTTGCACATGTAAATCATATGATTAGAGAAGAGGCAATAGATGATCAAAAATTCGTAGAAAATTTTTGCAAAAAAATAAATGTTACTTTTTATGCAAAAAGTATAGATGTTCAAAAAATTGCTAATAATAAAAAAATAGGAACTGAAGAAGCAGGAAGAAATGCAAGATATGAATTTTTTGATGAAATTCTAGAAAAAGAAAATGCAAATAAAATAGCAATAGCACATAACAAAAATGATAAAATAGAAACTATTATAATGAATATGCTAAGAGGTAGCGGAATAGCAGGTTTGAAGGGAATTGAACCAATAAAAAACAATAAATATATTCGACCACTAATAGAATGTGAAAGATTTGAAATAGAAGAATATTGTAAGCAAAACAATATTGAACCAAGAATAGATAGAACAAATTTTGAAAATGTATATACTAGAAATAAAGTAAGAAATATCGTTATTCCATATATAAAACAAGAATTTAATCCAAATATAATTCAAACAATGGATAGATTATCAGATTTAGTAAAAGAGGAAGATGAATATCTAGAAAAAGTTGTTGAAACGAAGTATAAAGAATATGTTCAACAAGAAAGTAAAACACAAATTGTAATGGATTTAAAAGGATTTAATAAAGAAGAAAAGGTTATAAAATCAAGGCTTTTATTATATACTATATCAAGACTTTTTGGAACAACAAAAGGAATAGAAAAAATACATATAGAAGATATTATAAAACTATGTGAAAAAAATATAGGTAATAAATATTTAACTCCAAATAAAAATATAAAAGTTTTAGTAAAAAATCAAAAAATTTATTTTATAGACCAAAATTTGGTTTAACATGAGTATCCGTAATACTTAGAATGACAAGGATTTTTTGTAATAAAAAAGTAATACAAAAATCCTTGCAAAACAAAAGTAGATATGTTATAAAATTTTATAGTCAAATAGTAACGCAGTGACTTTAAATATTTTTGCTACAAAAATTTCTAAAAAATATATGAATTTTGGGCGGAATTATATAAAGTAAGCAGAAGGAGGAATTATTTTGAAAAACGGAATTAAAACATTAGCAACATGGCTAATAATCGGAGTAATATTTATAGTATTGTTATCATCAATAATGACAAACACAAATACAAAACTAAAATATTCAGAATTAATTGCGAAAATAAATGAGGGAAAAGTAGAATCAATAGTTATAGATGCAGATGGAACTTCTGCAACAGTACAACTATCAGATGAAAAAGTAAAAAAACAAGTAAACATTCCAAATATGGAAAATTTCATGAATTATACTGATGAATTTATAAAAAATGGAGCTTTTACTTTAGAAGAAAGTTCTGAATCAGTATTTTCAATAATATTAGGTTTATTAACACCATTTGGAATTTTAATAATATTCTTTATATTCTGGTTCTTTATGATGGGTGGAGCTGCTAATGGACAAAATGGCGGAAAATCAATGTCATTTGGAAAAAGCAAAGCTAGAATGATGACACCAGCAGATAGAAATAAGATATCATTTGATGATGTTGCAGGTGTTGATGAAGAAAAAGAAGAACTAGAAGAAATAGTAGAATTTTTAAAAAATCCTAAAAAATTTACAGATATGGGAGCAAGAATACCAAAAGGTGTTTTATTAGTAGGCCAACCAGGAACAGGTAAAACATTACTTGCAAAAGCAGTTGCAGGCGAAGCAGGTGTGCCATTCTTTATTATAAGTGGTTCAGACTTTGTTGAAATGTTTGTAGGTGTTGGTGCTTCAAGAGTTAGAGACTTATTTGAACAAGCAAAGAAAAATGCACCATGTATTATATTTATAGATGAAATTGATGCAGTAGGACGTCAAAGAGGTGCAGGCCTAGGTGGAGGACATGATGAAAGAGAACAAACATTAAATCAATTATTAGTTGAAATGGATGGTTTCTCAGACAATGAAGGTGTTATAGTATTAGCTGCAACAAACAGACCAGACGTATTAGACAAAGCTTTATTAAGAGCAGGAAGATTTGACAGACAAATAGTAGTCGGAGCTCCTGACGTTAAAGCAAGAGAACAAATACTAGAAGTTCATTCTAGAAAGAAGAGACTAGCAGATGATGTAGACTTAAAAGTAATTGCGAAAAATACTTCTGGATTTGCAGGAGCAGACCTAGAAAACGTATTAAATGAAGCAGCATTATTAGCAGCAAGAAGAAACTTAACAGAAATTGGAATGAAAGAAATAGAAGATGCCATGGTAAAAGTAACTATGGGACCTGAAAAGAAAACAAGAGTTAGAAGTGAAAAAGAAAACAGATTAGTATCTTATCATGAAGCAGGTCACGCAGTTGTAAGTCATTATTTAGAAACACAAGATCCAGTACATCAAATATCAATTGTACCAAGAGGTATGGCTGGTGGTTATACAATGTATAGACCAACAGAAGACAAAAACTTCATGTCAAAAACAGAAATGGAAGAAAATATAGTATCACTTTTAGGTGGTAGAGTTGCAGAAGCTTTAATATTAAATGACATTTCAACAGGTGCAAGCAATGATATAGAAAGAGCAACAAAAATCGCAAGAAGTATGGTTACAAAATATGGAATGAGTGAAAGAATAGGAACATTAATGCTTGGTTCTAGTCAAGATGAAGTATTTTTAGGTAGGGATTTTGCTCAAGCTAAAGAATATTCAGAAGAAACAGCAGGTATTATAGATGAAGAAACAAAGGCTATTATAGACAAAGGTTATAATAGAGCTAAACAAATTCTTACTGAACATGTTGACAAATTACATGCGGTTGCAGCAGTTTTGCTTGAAAAAGAAAAAATTGAAGCAGATGAGTTTGAAAGAATTTTTAATGGAGAATAATATAAAAAGATGAGGGAGATCTCATCTTTTATATTATAGGAAAGTTTCCCCCAATATAAATATTTTGTATTTATTTTAGATTTTAAACCAGATTTTTCTTTTTATAAATTTTAAAAATTCTGAAGTATCTCCTCTAGTAAAAGTGTTTTTGTCCAATAGAAAGGCATGATTTTTATCTATATAAAGATAAAAGAAATCTTTTGTTTCATATATTCTATGTAGTTTCCAATATTGTATTTTTTCCAAATTTTTTGAATCAAAAATTGTAAAAAACTTTTTATAAAATTTAAAAGTAAACTCAATTTCATTCTTGAATTTTTCTGTTTTTAATTCTTGTTTTACCAATTTTATAGGATGATAAAATCTATAAAAACAGAAAATTATTAAAAACATTAATAATATAAAAGCTACTGATTTGTGATAATATTGCAAATTGGTAATAATGCAAAAACATAGTAATAATATAGTTACTACTGTTGAAAAAGTATATTTATTACCAAACTTATTTTGATGAAATTGTAGATATTTTGCATATACTTCTTTTGTATACTTAGTTTTGTTTTTATATAATATTTTCATACTTTACTTCCTTAATTTTTTAGTTATTATAACATAGAAAATAAAATTATACAAAATTAAAATTTAATTTTTACTTGAATGTAACAAATTAGGTTTCATTTTTACCGTATTTATTGTAATGTTGATATATGTATGTTAAAATAATTATAAAATATGTTGAATACTAATGCATTTGATGGTATAAGTATTACAAGGAAAATGAGGAAAAAATGAAAAAAATAGTAAGTATAATAAGTATAGTAATTTTAATATTAATATGTATTAATATTAATAGTTCAAAAGCTGAAGATTTTAAACTGGATTATACAGAAACAACAGAGACATTTAATAATCCAGAAAGAGGATTTTATACACCAGTATATATAAAATATACAGAAAACAATAACAAAGTAATTGGAGAAAACGAAGCTAAAAAGAATTTAATACATTTAAGACTAGATATAGGTCAATTTTCAAAAGCAATAAATGGAAAAGAAGATATTGAATTAACACAAGATATGTTAAATTCTTTTAATCAAACATTAAAAGAAATAAAAGAAAATGGTGGAACCACAATTGTACGATTTGCATATACATATGAAGGTGATAAAAACAAGGAACCATCTATAGACATGATATTAACACATATTAAACAACTTTGCCCAATTTTCACAGAAAACCAAGATGTTATTTCATATATAGAATTAGGATTTTTTGGACCATGGGGAGAAATGCATACAAGTGATGTTTGTACGCAAGAAAATGTTGCAAAAGCATTAGACGTAATGTTAAATAATACCCCAGAAAAAATAAAAATAGGTGTAAGGCAACCTAAATATTATGCATATTGGGCAGGAATAGAAAGGGATAAATTATCTGAAAATGTTACTACTTTAAGAACAAAAGAATATCGAGTAGGACTATATAATGACGGATATTTAGGCTCTGAAAGTGATTTAGGAACTTTTAATAATCGAAACCTTGAAATTAAATGGTTAGAAAAACAAGCCAACCATACATTATATGGTGGAGAAGTTGTAGCAAATTATGCAAGTGGTACGCCGTTAAATACAGTAAAATATATGTCAGAAGAAGCTTTTAAAACACATACTACATATTTAAATGGAATATATAATGACAAAGTATTAGAAGCATGGAAAAATGAAAAATATGAGGGAGAAGATCAATTATATAAAGGAGAAAATGGCTATACATATATAGCAAACCATTTAGGATATAGATTTGTAATAAGGAAAGCAAATATTCAAAATAAAGTAGAACAAGGGAAAAAAATAAATGTAGAATTAAATATAGAAAATGTTGGATTTGCTAATTTAATTAATAGTAAAATAGTTACAATAGTGTTTTTAAAAAATGATAAAATATATGAAGTAAAAACAAAAATTGATCCTACAAAGTGGAAATCTAAGCAAACGACAAAATTGCAATTTGAAGTAGAAGTACCAGAAGAATTGGCTGTTGGTAATTGGAATATATATTTGCGCATATCTCAATATGGAAACCTAAAAATAGATAATAATTATCAATGTATACGTTTTGCTAATGAAGGTCAAATGTGGAATCAAGATATTGGGGCAAACTATATAGGAAATACAACTGTTATAAAGAAAGCAGAAGAAAATGAAAATAAAGTAGAAAATAATATTATTACAAATATAGTAAATGATGTTACTGATAATACAGAAAAAAATATTACAAATGATAACAATAACATTGTTGAAGATAACTTAATTAGTAATACAATAAAAGATAATAATGAACAAAATAATGTGGAAAAAAAAGATAATTTAGAAAACTCTACAACTGATACGGTAATAAATAATAGTAGTGCTAGTATAAATAATGTAGTAGAAAATACAAACATAAAAATGGCTGATAATACAACTAGTAAAGTAATATATCCTCATACAGGAAACGATGCATTTACAATTATCAAAGTATTGATAGCAATTTTTATTTTGATATCAATATATATATATATTAATTCTTTTATATGATGTTATTAAACGTTTGATATATTCAAATGTATATGTTATAATATAAAAAGAAGTGTTAAGAGTAAAAAATAATATTATATTAAGAAAGGGTGAAAAAAATGGGAGTTAATATTGATATGTCAGGTGTTAAAGTAACAGGAGAGGCTAAAATGCTTAATGGGATGTCAGTTAGAGGAAATGGTAATGTTGATATAAACTTGAAAAAAACAAAATTAACTGGAAAGTCAGAAATATTAAATGATATTGATACAAAAGATATGAATCTAAATATAAATATGGAAGAAACTGAAATTGGAGAAGATGTTAAGTTTATGAACGGTGAAGAAGTTTCTAAATATAAAAGTAATAATAGATCAGAACCACAAAGAACAAAAGAAACAATTCAAAGAGCATATAATGCACCACAAAAAGTAGTCGAATCAAACAAAGAACAACAAACAAAGAAAAAGAGTTTGTTGAGAAGATTAAAAGAATTTTTTACAGGAAATATTGTAAAAAGTGATGATGTTGAATTAATTGCAGTAATAGAGGAAAGTGCACATAAAAAATTTGAAAATGAAGTTTCACAAAATGGAAGATTAAAAGGATGTACAGATCATGTTATAAAAGAAAAAGACTATGAAAAATCTAATATAGAAAGAGAAGAACAAACAGAGGAAAAGACAAGATAGAGCAAAAAATATTGTTTGAAAATTTAAGAAAACATAAATTTAAAATAACAACTACAAACTATTGACAATATACCCCATAATAATGTATAATGAGTAACGTATATAGGGTAAGAAAAGAAAATCCCACATACATTCTCGTATGACCGGAAGGAGGGGAATATAAATGTCAGAAATCAAAGTTAATAATGGAAATATAGAAGATGCCTTAAAAAGGTTTAAAAGACAATGTGCTCGTAACGGAGTTTTACAAGAAGTTCGTAAAAGAGAACACTATGAAAAACCAAGTGTAAAGAGAAAGAAAAAATCAGAGGCAGCAAGAAAAAGAAAATTTTAATTAAATGATAAAAGGTGGAAATTTAGAGGGAGTATTGTATTCGAAATTTCTACCTTTTTTTGTATTTAATTGAAAATAATTAATAATATATATACATTTTGGTATTACAATTATAAATTAGGGATAAAATATAAATGGAAAGGAAGGATATTAATGGAATATAAGCAAATTGAAATAAAAAAAGGAATTAAACTTAATATACTACAAACAAACAAATTTAAAACAAACTTAATTG
The DNA here is from genome assembly GCA_900551615.1 of uncultured Clostridium sp. Taxonomy (GTDB): domain Bacteria; phylum Bacillota; class Clostridia; order TANB77; family CAG-508; genus CAG-269. The sequence continues at coordinate 19,213 of URWN01000011.1, read as the reverse complement.
CAATAATGTTAACAACAAAATTAGATAGGGAAAATGTCACAAAAAATGCATTAATACCAGCAGTATTAAAAAGAGGAACAAAAACATTAAAAACACAAGAAGAAATAAATAAAAAATTGGAAGAAATGTATGGAGCAAGTTTAGATTGTGGTTTAGATAAAACAGGAGATAACCAAGTATTAAAATTTTATATAGAATCTGTAAATGATGAGTTTTTAGCAGAAAATTCAGAAAATATGTTAAAAGAATCATTAGAAAATTTATTAGAATTTGTTTTAAATCCATATTTAGAAAATGACGGATTCAAAAAAGAATATGTAGAACAAGAAAAAGAAAACTTAAAACAAATAATAGAAGGAAAAATAGACAATAAAGCAAGATATGCATTAGATAGATGCATAGAAGAAATGTATAAAAACCAACCATATGGACTATATAAATATGGATATATAGAAGATATGGAAAATATAAACGAAAAAAACTTATATGAACAATATAAAAAATTAATAAACAGTTGTAAAATAGATATTTTTGTTTCTGGAATAGTAGATGAGGGAATAGAAAATATAATAAAAGAAAATGAAAATATAAAAAAATTACAAGATAGAATTCCAGAATATAACAAAATAGAAATATCAGCAAAAAAATCAGAAAAAGAAAATGCTGTACAAGAATCAATGGAAGTAACACAGGGGAAATTAGTAATAGGAATGGATTTAGATGTAGATAATGAAGATTTTAGATATGATATTATGATTTATAATAGTATATTTGGAGGAAGTGCAAATTCAAAACTATTCCAAAATGTACGTGAAAAGGCAAGTTTGGCATATACAGCAAGTTCTAGATATTATAGATTTAAAAATAATATATTTATAAATTGTGGAATTGAAATAAAAAATTATGATAAAGCATTAGAAATAATAAAACAACAAATAGAAGATATGAAAAAAGGAGATTTTACAGAAGAAGAAGTAGAAAATGCTAAAAAAGGAATAATTGCATCTATAAAAACAATAGATGATGAACAAGATACAGAAATAACATATTTTTTTAGTCAAGAATTATCAAATAGCAAGTGTAGTGTAGAACAATACATGGATAACATCAGAGCAGTTACTAAAGAAAAAGTTATTGATATAGCAAATAAAGTAAGTATAAATACAGTGTACTTTTTAAAAGATTAGAATAGAAAAAATTTTGGACAGTGATAAACGAGCGAAGCGATAGATTTGTAAATTTTATTATAAGAATCAAAAATTAAAATTTATAATGAATGAACGAAGTTAAAGAAAGGAAGAAAAAATGCAAATAATAGAGAATTCAAAAGTTAAAGAAAAATTATATATAGAAAAACTAGAAAATGGTTTAACTGTAATGATAATTCCAAAAAAGGGAATACAAAAAAAATACATTATATGGGGAACAAATTATGGTTCAAATGATAGTACTTTTATAGTACCAGGAGAAACAGAAGTTACAGAAGTTCCAAAAGGTGTTGCACATTTTCTAGAACATAAAATGTTTGAACAAGAAAATGGAAAAAACAGTTTAGATGTTTTAACAGCATTAGGAGTAAATGCAAATGCATATACAACAAATAATCACACAGCATATTTATATGAATGCACGGATAATTTTTATGAAGCATTAGATGAATTTATGGATTATGTTCAACATCCATATTTTACAGATGAAAATGTTGAAAAAGAAAAAGGTATAATCGGTCAGGAAATAATGATGTATGATGATTATCCAGAATGGAAAGTATACCTAAATGCATTAGAATGTATGTATCACAAACATCCGGTAAAACTTGATATTGCAGGAACAATTGAGACAATAAGCCATATAGATAAAAATATTTTATATAAATGTTATAATACATTTTATAATCCATCAAATATGGCAATGGTTATATCAGGAGACTTTGAACCAGAAAAATTATTAGAAGAAATAAAGAAAAGATTAGTAGATAAAAAAGCAAATGGAGAAATAAAGAGAATTTTTGAAGAAGAGCCAAAGGAAATAGTAAAAGAAAAAGCAGTTCAAAATATGGAAGTTAGTAAACCTCTATATGCAATAGGAATAAAAGATGTACCTGCAGAACAAAAAGAAAAGGTAAAAAAACATATAGCAATAGAAGTATTATTAAATATTATAATTGGTGCAAGTTCAGAATTATATAAAAAATTATATGATATAGGTAATTGTTACTCATCACCAAGCATTGAATATGAATTTGATAAAAATTATGCACATATTTTGATTACAGGGCAATCAAATAATCCAGATGAATTATACAAGATGTTTAAAGAAGAAGTAAAAAAATTAATACAAAATGGAATAAATAAAGATGACTCTGAAAGAATAATAAAAATGATATATGGTGAATATGTAAAAGAGTATAATGATATAGTAGATATTTCGAGAATGTTTTTGGCAGATTACTTTAAGGGAATAAATAGTTTTGACTATTTAGAAGAAATAAGCACAATAAATGTAGAATATTTAAATCAAGTGTTAAAAGATGTGTTTAATGAAAAAAATATGGTATTATCTGTTGTAAAAAACTAGATAAAAATATTGTTGAAGAAACAGTGTAAAAAATGAAAAATATTTTATGCTGTTTTCTTTTGATTTTCTATGTCGAAAAATGTTGAAAACACTCGTACGAAAGTTGCTAAAAACCGTTGAAAATACTTGACTTGGAGATTTTTATGTGGTAATTTATAAGTATACGAATGAGAAAAATTGAAAAAGGAGAGATGAGTATGTTAAATGAAGAAATTTGTAAATTAAGAGACAAATTAAATAAAAGCATAGAAAACGGCGATGATTATTCTATTACATATAAATTAAGCATAGAGTTGGATGAACTTATTGCTAAATACTATAGAGATTTAAAAAATAAAACTTGTGATAGGACAAGTGTTTAAAATAATGATAAATGGCAGGCAGATATTGCCTGTTTTTTTCTTTTTTTTCTATTGATAAAAACTTAAAAATATTATATAATAGTACATCAGAAAAAGGAGAAAAGAAATGCTAGTAAACGAAAATATTATAGAAGAATTATGCGCAGACGCAGGAAGTACAAGAACACAAGAAGCAAAAAAATACCAAATGCAAGGAAAAGTAGCCATAACAAAATTAGAATACGAAGATGAAAACAATTTTGAACTACATGCAAAAGTATTTGGAACAGATGAATATGACACATATGTTGAAGTGAAAAATGGAGAAGTAAATGAAATAAACTGTGATTGTCTAGATTATTATAACACATATGGAGTATGTAAACATAGTTTATCATCAGTTTTGGAATTTAATAAAAATGGATTTCAGGATATACAAAACTCAGACAATATTCAAAAAAGTAGTATAGGAAGTAATAGCAAAAATGCTAATAAATATAATAGTTTTCACCAAATTGTAAAAACATTATACAATGAGGAATTGGATGAAATAGATTCAGACATAGACGTTGAACTAAAAAACAAAGGGACTATAAAAATAGAACCACAAATAATATATGATAAGTTTACTAGAGAAATGAAAATAGAATTTAAAATTGGAAACAAAAGAATGTACAAACTTAAAAATTTAGCAGAATTTTATACAAGAATGATAAACAAAGAATTTTACAAATATGGAGATAAATTAGAATTTGTACATACAAAAGAAGTATTTGAAGAAAATAGTCAAAAACTATTAGAATTTATAATGAAATATGCAGAAGTAATTGCATACACAAATTCATCAGCAAACTCAAATTATAGATATTATGGAAAAGCATTAAATGAAAGTTCAATAATAATTGGAAATACAGCAATAGATGAACTATTTGAAACACTAGAAAATAAAACAGTTTTAATGACAAGGGAATATGAAAAACAAAATATACAATTTGTAGACAAAAATCCAAACATGGAATTTAGCTTGCAAAAAGTAAAAAAAGACGAATATATAATTACATCAGATTTTGATATATTCAAAACAACAGTTTTAAAAGGAAAAGAACATAAATATGTTTTAACAGACGAAAAACTGTACAGATGTAATAAAGAATTTGAAAACACAACTTTAAGATTATTAAAATTATTTAGAGAAAATTTCCTAACACAAATATCACTTGGAAAAAATGAATTAGGCGAATTATTTTCAGTAGTGCTTTCAAAAGTAAAAAATGCAATAAAAATAGATGAAGAATTACTAGAAGAAATAAAAGAATACGAGCCTGAAAAATTAGGAGTAAAAGTATTTTTAGATTATGATAAAAACAATTATCTTACAGCAGATGTAAGACTATGCTATGGAGAAAATGAATTTAATCCATTAAATGAAAAAGAAGAAAAAGAATTCAAACATTCAAGAAATCTTATAGAAGAAACAAAAGCAATGAATATTTTTAGAAAAACAGGATTTATGTTTGATGTTAAAAATCTTAAATTTATATTACCAGATGAGGATAAAATATATGAATTTTTAACAAATGATATAAACTATTACATGAAGAAATTTGAAGTTTTAGCAACGGAAAACTTCAAATCAAAGGAAATAACAAAACCTAAAATAGGAACAGTCGGTGTAAGAATAGAAAACAATCTTCTAGAAATAGATATGGACAAATTAAATATAGACTTAAATCAATTAGAAGATGTTTTAAAAAAATATAAATTAAAGAAAAAATATTATAGACTAAAAGACGGTAGCTTTTTAGATCTACAAGAAAGCAATGAAATAGACTTTATAGACAAATTAATTTCGGGAACAGATGTAGATTATAAAGAATTAGAAAGCGGAACAATTAGATTACCAGTAAATAGAACATTATATTTAAATCAACTCTTAAAAGAAATAAAAGGTACTGAAATAATAAAAAATAAAGAATATAAAAATATAATAAACGGTTTGGACAAAAATTTATTAGATGAGGAAGAAAAAATACCAGAAGAAATTGAACCAATATTAAGACCATATCAAAAAACAGGTTTCAAATGGTTAAAAACACTAGATAAATACAAATTTGGTGGAATACTTGCAGATGACATGGGACTTGGAAAAACAATTCAGATAATATCAATTTTATTAGATTATAAGCAAAACACAGAAAATCAAAAAACAAGCATAGTAGTATCACCAAGCTCATTATCATTAAACTGGAAAAATGAAATAGAAAAATTTGCACCAGAATTAAAAATAAAAGTAATAAGAGGAACAGCGCTAGAAAGAAAAGAAAAAATAGAACACCTAGAAAAATATGATGTAATAATAACTTCATATGACTTATTAAAAAGGGATATTGATGTATACAAAGAAAAAAAATACAATTTTAAATATATAATTGCAGATGAAGCACAATATCTAAAAAATAATGCAACTAAAAATGCGAAAGCAATAAAAATACTAAATGCAGAAACAAGATTTGCATTAACTGGTACACCAATAGAAAACTCATTAGCAGAATTATGGTCAATATTTGATTTAATAATGCCAGGATACTTATTTAGTTATAAAGAATTCAAATCAGCATATGAAATGCCAATAGTAAAAGACGAAGACCATGAAGTAATGAATAAACTAAAAATGCTTATAGAGCCATTTGTGTTAAGAAGAACAAAAAAAGAAGTTTTAACAGAGCTACCTGAAAAAACAATAACAGTTTTAAATAACGAAATGGAAGAAGAACAACGAAACATTTATTTATCATATTTAGTACAAGCAAAACAAGAATTACAAGATGAAATTACTACAAATGGATATGAAAGAAGTCAAATAAAAATACTTGCAGCACTTACAAGATTAAGACAAATATGTTGCCATCCAGGTTTATTTATAGAGGATTACAATGGGGGAAGCAGCAAACTAGACCAATGTATGGAAATAATAGAAGATGGAATAAATGCAGGACACAAAATATTACTATTTTCAACATATACATCAATGTTTGAAATAATAGAAAGAGAATTAAATAGTAGAGAAATCAAATATTCCAAATTAACAGGAAGCACAAAAGTAGACGAAAGAATAGAATTAGTAGACGAATTTAACCAAAATAAAGAAATAAGTGTATTTTTAATATCACTAAAAGCAGGAGGAACTGGACTTAACTTAATAGGAGCAGACATGGTAATACACTATGACCCATGGTGGAACCTATCAGCAGAAAATCAAGCAACAGACAGAGCATATAGAATAGGACAAAAAAATAATGTTCAAGTTTATAAACTAATAACAAAAGACTCAATAGAAGAAAAAATATATGAATTGCAACAAAGAAAGGCTGAATTAACAGATAATATGCTTAATACTCAAACAACGTTTATAAATAAATTATCAAAAGATGATATAATGAACCTATTTAGCTAATAAGTGTCCAATAGGGACGGTTCTTTTTGGACATTTTGGACGGTTCTGATGGGACAAGAATGTCCCAAACGTACAGATGTTAAAATTAAATTTGGAATTGAAAGTATATTGGGGGTAAATATGAAAAATTGGATGCAAAAATATGAGGATGATAAAGAAAAAACAGAGGAAGCTACTTTGCAAATGCAACTAGCTGAATTAATTGATTTAGTTGATAATGCTAAATATTATGAAGAAAATAAAATGATAGAAGCTCTTTCGAAAATGGTTGAGTTATATGAAAAGCAAAAAGAAAGTGGTCTTGATTTTAATGAAAAAGATATGATTTTGAGAAAAAAACAATTGGCGGAGATTAAATATGAAAAATTAAAAAGAGAACATATAGAATCAAAAGAATCAGAATCTTGGAATGAATTTGAAAAAGATGAAGAACAAGAAGAATTAGAGGATGAAGAAAGATGAAAGATTATATAACAGTTATAGGTGGAGGACTTGCTGGATGTGAAGCGGCATACCAAATTGCAAAAGCTGGAATAAAAGTAAAATTATATGAAATGAAACCAATAAAATATTCGGAAGCACATTCAAATGAAAATTTAGCAGAAATAGTATGCAGTAATTCTTTTAAATCAAATTTGCTAACAAATGCATGTGGATTATTAAAAGAAGAATTAAGACGACTAGATTCACTATTAATCAAGATTGCAGATGAAACTCAAGTGCCAGCAGGGCAAGCTTTAGCTGTTGATAGAGAGTTATTTGCAAAAAGAGTTACAGAAGAAATAGAAGCAAATCCATTAATAGAAGTAATCCACAAAGAAGTAGAAAATGTGGATAGTGATGATGAAGTTAATGCAAAAGATGGAATTGTAATAATAGCTACAGGACCGTTAACTTCAGAAAAAATGGCAAAGCAGATTTCAAAATTAACAGGTGAAGATAAATTGTATTTTTATGATGCTGCAGCACCTATTATTTCAAAGGAAAGCATAAATTTTGATATTGCTTTTTATGGAAATAGATATGAACAAGAAAAAAAGAAAGATGAAACAATTGAAGAATGGCAAGAAAAGCAAAAAAATCAAGAGAAAAGTTATATAAATTTGCCTATGAACAAAGAAGAATATGAAGCATTTTGGGAAGCTTTAGTAGAAGCGGAAGTTGTAACATTACATGATTTTGAAAAAAGAGAAATTTTTGAAGGATGTATGCCAATAGAAATAATGGCAAAAAGAGGAATAGATACTTTACGTTTTGGACCATTAAAACCAGTAGGATTTGATGATCCAAGATATGCAAAAAGACCATATGCTGTTGTGCAATTAAGACAAGACAATTCAGAAGGAAATATTTATAATATGGTAGGATTTCAAACAAATTTAAAATTTGGAGAGCAAAAGAGAGTATTTAGTATGATACCAGGGCTTGAAAATGCAGAATTTGTTAAATATGGTGTTATGCATAGAAATACATATATAAATTCTACAAAATTATTGGATGAGACATATAATTTAAAATCAAACTGTAATATATTTTTTGCAGGCCAAATAACTGGAGTTGAAGGATATGTGGAATCAATTTCTTCTGGAATGGTAGCAGCATTGAATGCTATAAATCGTTTTAAAAATGAAAACAAAAAAATAATTTTTTCTGAATATACAGTAATTGGGGCTTTAGCTAAATATATTTCAACTGAAAATGATAAATTCCAACCGATGAATGCTAACTTTGGAATTTTACCAGCGTTAGAAGGAAAAAAGATTAGGGATAAAAAGGAAAGGTACCTAAAATTAGCGGAAAGAAGTTTGAAATATTTTTAATAGAAATATTACTTAAATATTACAATATTGTTAAATTTTGACAACTCTACATAAAACTATTGCCAAAGATGCACATTAGTGTTATAATTATACATAGTGATAAAATACAAAATATTATAAGATATTTTGAGAGGAGAGAAAAATATGGGAAAAAAGAAAGAATGGGAAAGAAAATTTGAGGAATATGATATTAATGCAGAAACAAAGAAAATTGATGTATTGACACAAAAATTAAATAATAAAACCATTACAAAGAAAGAATATAGTGAATTAAAAAGAACAGAGACTATTAATAAAAATATTAAGCAGGTTGCTAATATTTTGGAATTTAAAAAAGAATTAGAAGAAGCACAAAGTAAAATAAAAAAAGAAATAGCTAAAATAAATAAAGATAAAAAAAATAATGAAAAAGATGAAGATGTTGAAAAAGATGATGCAACTTTAGAAAAAGAGTTAAATGAAATCCAGAAAGAATTAGAAATTGTTGAAAAAAGTCTAAAGAATACTAATCTAAAAGAGAATGATAGAAAAAATTTAGAAGATAAGTATAAAGATTTAATTCATAAGAAAGATGAAAATAATAAGCTATTTGTTAAGAATCAAAATAAAGAAATGAAAAAAATGAAAAAAAATGATAAAGAAGTAAGCTTAGAAGAATTAGAAAAAAAATCAATGGAATTAGGCGTAAAGATAGGAAAATGCCATTTGGTAGGAAGAATTTTAATGGCAGGAGGAACATGGGATTCAATTTATGTAAAAGATAGTAAAAATGAAAAGTATAAAGCTGAAAATGGAAAAATCACAGAGAAGTTTGGAAAAGATACAGTAAATAAAACTTTAGGTCAAATAGGTAAAAATGTTGCGCAAATAATGGAAATACAAAATGTTGATAATGAGAAGAACAAAGGAGAAACAGCATTAACACAACCAAGCAAATTTGAACAAAAACATCCTAAATTAGCAAATATTTTAAATAAAGTAAAGAATATATTTAAGAAGAAAGACAAAAATAAGGTAAAAGAACAGCTTGCACAAGATACAGAAAATAGTGAAACTAAGAGCCAAAGAGATGAATTTATTGATTATTTAAAACAGGTAGCAGAAAAAGGAAAAGACGGAATAGAAAAACAAAATAGAGAAACTGCTAAAGAAAGACTCGAAGCAAAGAAAAAAGAAGCATATGAAAGAGAAAATAATAAATTTGGAAAAGCATACGCAGAAAAATCTTATACAAATGAAAGCAAAGAAGATGATGAAGAACAATTATGAAGAGAACGCAAAGCAAAATTGAGAAAAGAAATTTTAGAAAAAAAATATGCTAAACTCACAAATGGTGAATATTTGAAGACTTTAAATGACGATTTTGATAAAGCTTTGGAAGAAGAGTATAGGATAAAAAAAAGAAAAGGGCTAAATATAGATAGGTAAAATTATAATAAAGGCGTGTTAGTTTATCATAAAATTTAAATTTAACATGTCTTTTTTGTATATAAATGTCTATTTTTATTGGAGGATTTTATGGATAAAGAAATAGGAGATAAAAATACTGATGAATTAAAAGAAATTTTTGACGGAATAAATGAGTTAAAACAATTAAGTGCATTGATAGGAACATATGAAGTGGAAAGAAAAATAGAAGGACCAACCAAAGAAGTTTTAGATAAAGAAGGGGCATTGGTAAAAAAATTAGAAGTACAAAAATTGGAATTATTAAGAAAAGTTGATAGAGTAATTTCTGGTTATAGGAAGGATAACTTTGCCAATGATAAGTTAGATATTATAAAACAATTAGAGTATACACTTGCAGGTATGAATATTGATAACATTATGAAGGTAGAGAAAAAATTAGAAGAGTATAAATATTCTATATTAAAAAGTAAAAAAGACAAAACACTTGAAGAAGAAATAGAGATTTATGATTATGAAAATTCACGTGATGAAGTTGAATTTATAGAAAGAGAAAATGAAAGAAAAGTGAAACAAGAAATTGATAGAGAACAGAATAAAAATAGAACAAAAACAAAAAATAATGTAAAAGTAAAAATTGTACAATTTTTTAATAAATTATTTAATAAGAAAAAAATGTTACCAGAAAAAAGTGAAGTAAATATTAAAGCAAAAGAACTACATAAAAAAGATAAAGAAAAGTCATTCAAAGAAAAATTGCAAGAGCAAGCTACTGAACATGATAATAAAAGTGATGAAGAATTGAGACAGGAAGAATTACAAAGATATTTTGAAAGTGCAGAAAATGCAAAAAAGTATTTTAAAGAAAGTAGTAAATTATATTCTTCTGAGACAGAGTGGAAAAATGGAAATATAGTAGTTAAAGGAGAAAACTCTGAACAAATTAAATAGGAAAATTTTACAATAAATGTTGAATATATAATATATTGGCTGTGAACTGTAACATAAATTAAACTTGGAATTGAAAAAAATTCCAAGTTTTTCTTGACTTATAGCTATAAAAATGATAAAATATAACATGCTATAGTAAATTGCGTGAAATATGCAAAGCCGTAGTAATTAAATACATTTTAAAAGTGCAAATATTTCAAAAATATTACACTGAAAAATGTAAAAATAAAAACAGGAGGTGAAATTTAAGTGCCAACAATTAATCAATTAGTAAGAAAAGGAAGACAAACAGGAGTAACAAAATCAACTGCACCAGCTCTTCAACATGGATGGAACTCAAAAAACAAAAAATTAACAAACAATAGAGCTCCACAAAAAAGAGGTGTATGTACAGTAGTTAAAACAGTTACACCTAAAAAGCCAAACTCTGCTTTAAGAAAAGTAGCCAGAGTAAGACTTTCTAATGGTTACGAAGTTACATCTTATATCCCAGGTATAGGACATAACTTACAAGAACACAGTGTTGTATTAATCAGAGGTGGTAGGGTAAAAGACCTTCCAGGTGTTAGATACCATATCATCAGAGGAACATTAGATACAGCAGGTGTTAAAGATAGAATGCAAGCTCGTTCTAAGTATGGTGCTAAACGTCCTAAAAAATAGAAAAATGAACTAAATCAGCTATCTTGCACATTTTTAACATTTGCTCCAGACTTCGGCATGCAAACGTATAGCCTCAGCCTGTAACAAACATTAAAAATGCACAATATAACTAATTTATTCCATTTTAAATATATTTAAAGGATAATTAGTAACATGAAATTGAAAATTAGTGCGTTTAATACTTGCTAAATTAAGGTACTTAAATTTAGGAATATATTATATGCACTATACGGATAGGATAACCTATCAGAGTACCTAAGATATTTTGTAAATATCTAATAAAAATTTTTAAGGAGGGAAGAATAGTGCCAAGAAGAGGATATATAGCAAAAAGAGATGTTTTACCAGATCCAATATATAATAGCAAAGTTGTTACAAAATTAGTAAACAACATAATGTTAGATGGTAAAAAATCAGTTGCTCAAAACATAGTATATGATGCATTTGATATCATAAAAGAAAAAGAAGGAAAAAATCCTTTAGAAGTTTTTGAAGCAGCTTTAGAAAACGTAATGCCAGTTCTAGAAGTTAAAGCTAGAAGAGTTGGTGGAGCTACATACCAAGTTCCACTAGAAATCAGACCAGAAAGAAGACAAACTTTAGGTTTAAGATGGTTAGTTTCTTATGCAAGAAATAGACATGAAAAAACTATGGCTGAAAAATTAGCTGGTGAAATTATGGATGCTGTTGCAGGAAATGGTGGAGCATTTAAGAAGAAAGAAGATACTCATAGAATGGCTGAAGCTAATAAGGCTTTTGCTCATTATAAATGGTAAAATTTTTGTTGAAATAAAAAAAACGAGAGGGGGAAAAATAGATGGCAGGAAGAGCATATCCATTAGAGAGAACAAGAAATATAGGAATAATGGCTCACATTGATGCTGGTAAAACAACAACAACAGAGAGAATATTATTCTATACAGGTAAAACTCATAAAATAGGTGAAGTTCACGAAGGTGCTGCAACAATGGACTGGATGGCACAAGAACAAGAAAGAGGTATTACAATTACATCTGCTTGTACAACATGTTTCTGGAAAAATAATAGAATCAATATTATTGATACTCCTGGACACGTTGACTTTACAGTAGAAGTACAAAGATCTTTAAAAGTTCTTGATGGAGCTGTAACAGTTTTAGCAGCTAAAGGTGGAGTTCAACCACAAACAGAAACAGTTTGGAGACAAGCTGATAAATACAGTGTACCAAGAATGGTATATGTAAATAAAATGGATATTACTGGAGCTAACTTTATGCTTTGTGTTGATCAATTAAAAACAAGATTAAAAGCAAATGCAGTTCCAATCCAATTACCAGTAGGTGCAGAAGACAACTTCCAAGGTATAGTTGATCTTATTAAAATGAAAGCATACATCCAAGATGATAAATTAGGTGAACACATTGTTGAAACAGATATTCCAGAAGATATGAAGGAAGAAGCTGAAACATGGAGAGCTAATATGATTGAGGCTGTTGCTGATCAAGACGAAGAATTAATGATGAAATATTTAGATGGTGAAGAACTAACAGAAGAAGAAATCAAAAGAGGTTTAAGAGCTGGAACATTAGCAAACAAAATAGTACCAGTAACATGTGGTTCTTCATATAAAAACAAAGGTGTTCAAGAATTATTAGATGCAATAGTTGACTATATGCCATCACCATTAGATATACCACATATCAAAGGTGAAACATTAGACGGAGAAGAAACAGAAGCTAAAACTTCAGATGATGCTCCATTCGCAGCTTTAGCATTTAAAATTGCTACTGACCCATTTGTTGGAAAATTATGTTTCTTCAGAGTTTACTCTGGAACACTTGAATCTGGATCAACAGTTCTAAATTCAAGCAAAGACAAAAAAGAAAGAGTAGGAAGAATTCTTCAAATGCATGCAAATCACAGAGAAGATATAGAAAAAGTATATGCTGGTGATATTGCTGCAGCTGTAGGTTTAAAAGATGTAACAACTGGAAATACTTTATGTGATCCAGATCATCCAATAATCCTAGAATCAATGGAATTCCCTGAACCAGTTATTGATATAGCTATTGAGCCAAAAGACAAAGCAGCTCAAGAAAAAATGGGAATAGCTTTAGCAAAACTTGCTGAAGAAGATCCAACATTCAAAGCTTATACAAACCAAGAAACTGGTCAAACAATTATCGCTGGTATGGGTGAATTACACCTAGATATCATCGTAGATAGATTAAAAAGAGAATTCAAAGTAGAATGTAATGTAGGTAAACCACAAGTTGCTTACAAAGAAACAATTAGAAATAAAGTAAAAGTTCAAGGTAAATTTATTCGTCAATCTGGTGGTAAAGGACAATATGGTGACGTTTGGTTTGAAATGGAACCATTAGAGCCAGGTAAAGGAATAGAATTCGAAAGCAAAATTGTCGGAGGAGCTGTTCCAAAAGAATATATTAAACCAATTGAACAAGGTATGAGAGAAGCTGCTGAAAGTGGTATCTTAGCTGGTTACCCAGTTATAGACTTCAAAGTTTCATTAGTTGATGGTTCATACCACGAAGTTGACTCTTCAGAAATGGCCTTCAAAATAGCTGCTTCTATGGCATTCAAAGAAGGATGTAAACAAGCAAAATCAGTTATATTAGAGCCAATTATGAAAGTTGAAATAACAGTTCCAGAAGAATACATGGGAGATGTTATAGGTGATGTAAACTCTAGAAGGGGTAGAATGGAAGGTATGGATGCAAACGATGGAATGCAAGAAATACATGCATTTATTCCATTATCAGAAATGTTTGGTTATGCAACAGACTTACGTTCTAAAACTCAAGGTAGAGGTTCATACTCTATGGAACCTTCTCATTATGAAGAAGTTCCAAAATCAGTTCTTGAAGCAATTGTAGCTTCTAGAAAAAAGGCTGAGTAAAAATAATCTAAAATCAGCATCTTGCACATTTTGTTATTTACTGAAAACTTCGATGTACACACGTACACCTTCAGCTTTCAGTAAATATCTAAAATGCACAATATACTAATTTTATATTAATTTAAATTATAAATAAAATAGTACTTGCATTTTTAACAAAAATGTTGTAAAATGCAAGTGCAATAAATAATTTACGTTATTAAATTTTAAAATAAAAGTGGCCAAGTTCAAAAAGAACGGCTAACTAAAATAAGGAGGATTTTAAAATGGCAAAAGCAAAATTTGAAAGAAACAAACCACACGTTAACATTGGTACAATCGGACACGTTGACCATGGTAAAACAACAACAACAGCAGCTATTACAAAATATTTATCATTATTAGGAAAAGCTAAATTCGAAGCTTACGATCAAATCGATGGAGCTCCAGAAGAAAAAGCAAGAGGAATCACAATCAACACAGCACACGTTGAATATGAAACAGATAAAAGACACTATGCTCACGTTGACTGCCCAGGACATGCTGACTATGTTAAAAACATGATTACAGGTGCTGCTCAAATGGATGGTGCTATATTAGTTGTATCTGCAGCTGATGGACCAATGCCACAAACAAGAGAACACATCTTACTAGCTAGACAAGTTGGTGTTAAATACATCGTTGTTTACTTAAATAAATGTGATATGGTTGATGACCCAGAATTATTAGAATTAGTTGAAATGGAAGTTAGAGACTTATTATCAGAATATGGTTTCCCAGGAGATGATATTCCAGTAATAAAAGGTTCTTCATTAAAAGTTCTAGAAAGCACATCTACAGATCCTAACGATCCTGTATATGCTCCAATGAAAGAATTAATGGATGCTGTTGATAGCTACATCCCAACACCAGAAAGACCAATCGATCAACCATTCTTAATGCCAGTAGAAGACGTATTCACAATCACAGGTCGTGGTACAGTTGCTACAGGTAGAGTAGAAAGAGGAGAAGTTAAACTTCAAGACGAAGTTGAAATCATCGGTTTAACAACAGAAAGAAGAAAAACTGTTGTAACAGGTGTTGAAATGTTCAGAAAATTATTAGACCAAGCAGAAGCTGGTGATAACATTGGTGTTCTACTTAGAGGTATTGATAGAAAAGACATCGAAAGAGGTCAAGTTCTATGTAAACCAGGAACAATTCATCCACATACAAAATTCACATCACAAGTATACGTTTTAACTAAAGATGAAGGTGGAAGACATACTCCATTCTTTAATGGATACAGACCACAATTCTACTTTAGAACAACAGACGTTACAGGTGTTATTGAATTAGATGCTGGTGTTGAAATGGTTATGCCAGGTGATAATGTTAACATGACAATCGAATTAATTACACCTATCGCTATCGAAAAAGGATTAAGATTCGCTATTCGTGAAGGTGGTAGAACAGTTGGTTCAGGTGTTGTTGCTGACATCATCGAATAATTATGAGAATAATTATATAATATATAGAAAAAAGAGCTTTGGCTCTTTTTTTATTAATTTATTGAAATATTTAATTATATATGTTATATTTGTTGTTGTAACTTGATAAAATCTTAAGTAATAACTTGTTGTAAACAATAGGAGGAAAATATGATGGATGTTAAAGGTAAAGCAGCAAATGTATTATTAGAAATGATGAAGATATTATGTGAATTTGAACCTATTAGTGAGAAAAATGATTCTTATAATGAAAAAGAACGGGAAGTAGATGGTTTGTTCCGTTATATTTTTCAGGAATTAAATGGTCTGATAGTTAGCGAGATTAGGGATATAGCTCGTACATCTGAAAGACTTGAACTAGAAGGATATATTGATGTAAATGAAAATCTTATTATAAGGAATGGACGTTTGAGTGAACATGTTATTAGACCTGTAACTGGTGTGAAATTTTCGAATATTATTAAAGAAACTCTTGATATTTATGAAAATATTGATGGGTTTGGGACATCAGCTTATGGAAATAATGAAAATGGATATACTATTGTAATTGATGCAACAGTTAAAGGTAGGAATTAATTTTCCTACCTTTTTATTGATATAAATTCGGATGAAATTTAATAGATACGATGAAAAAATTTACAACTAGGTAATTTTTTTAAAAAACTACTTGTAATTTTGGTAAAAGAATAATAAAATAGATACATGACAAATAAAATGAAATAAACAATATTTAGGAGGAAACCAAAGTGAAAATAATATTAGATGCAATGGGTGGAGATAACGCACCAGATGCAAATATAAAAGGAGCAATTAATGCGATAAATAAAGTAAAAGCAGAAATCATATTAGTAGGAAAAGAAGATGTTATTAGAAGTAAAATAAAAGAATTTTATGGAAAAGAAATGGAAGAAATTTCAGACAGACTAAAAATTCACAACGCAACAGAAACAATAGAAATGGAAGATCAACCAACAATTGCAATAAAGCATAAAAAAGACTCTTCAATGGTAGTAGGATTTAATATGCTAAAACAAGATGAAGGTGATGTATTTATATCAGCAGGAAATTCAGGAGCATTACTTGCAGGAGCAACATTATTAGTAGGAAGAATAAAAGGTATAGATAGACCAGCATTAGCAGGAATATTACCAGCATATAAAAGTCAATTATTACTAATGGACTGTGGATCAAATACAAATTGCAAACCTATAAATTTATTACAATTTGCACAAATGTCATCAATATATTTAAAAAATACATTTGGAATTGAAAAACCAGCAATTGGACTTCTAAATATTGGAACAGAAGAAACAAAGGGAAATGAATTAGTAAAAGAAAGTTATAGACTATTAAAAGAAAAATCAGAAGAGCTAGATATTAATTTTGTAGGAAATGTAGAGGGAAGAGATGCTTTTTCAGGAAAAATTGATGCAATAGTAACAGATGGATTTACAGGTAATGTATTTTTAAAAACAACTGAAGGATTAGGAAAATTTGTAAAAAAATCATTAAAAGAAAGTTTGTTAAAAAATGTATTGTCTAAAATTGCGGCAGTACCATCACTTCCAGCAATAAACAGATTTTCAAATACAATGGATTATAAAAGATATGGTGGAGCATTATTTTTAGGTGTAAAAAAACCAGTAGTTAAAGCACATGGAAGTAGTGATGAAAAATTGTTTGAATATACAATTATTCAAGCAGAAAAATTTGTAGAAAACAAAGCAGTTGATAAGATGATAGAGGCATTTAATAAATAATGATTGCTATACTTTTATTTAATAGAAAATGATAATATATTATAATTTTCTAAAAATATTACTATTGTAACTGAACGTTTAGTATAAAATTAAAATAATTTTCAAATACACTTGACAAATATAATAACATATAATATAAAAGTATTATAAAAAAAGATATACTTACAAAAGGAAAACTTGAGAGGAGGTGAACTCGAAGTTATGAGTTCAGAAGAAATTTTAGAAAAAGTAAAAGCTATAATTGTTGAACAATTAGGTGTAGCAGATACAGCTGTAACAATGGAAGCATCTTTTATAGATGATTTAGGAGCTGATTCTTTAGATATAGTTGAATTAGTAATGGCTATAGAAGAAGAATTTGATATAGAAATCCCAGATAGCGATGCAGAAAAAGTTGTAACAGTTGGAGATGTTGTTGACTATATAAAAGAAAATGTTTAATGTATAAATACTTATACAAAATTTATTATAGTAAATAAAAACATAAATATAAAAATGAGGATAGATAAATGTGGTTATCTATTCTCATTTTTATGATGTAAATACTTTTAAAATTTTATAAAAACAGATTATTTAGAGTAGAAGAATAATCCTTAAAAAAATCAATAAAATAATTATTCCAATTTTTACGTTTTACTTCATAAGAATTGTAAATTGGGTATTCAAAATTAATTGTATCGGAAATATGTAGATTAATAGAACCTAATTTAGAATTTTTGTATATAGGAGCTTCAAAGTATAAAGGACAATTTATATCAACATTTATTAAATCAATATAATCTTTTCTAATAGGAATAACACTATTTGTAATATTTTCAATTTTTAAATCAAAGTTTTTAGAATAAGACTTATTAATTATAATTTTATCTAAATAGTTATTTTTCCATTTTTCAAAATTATTATTAACAATTTTTCCAATATTAACAGGTTTAAAATTATCAAAAATATAATTAATTAATTTTACACTATCTTGTGTTCTAAAATTTTTAGTATCTGCACCTAATACAACACAAATAATATCCATATTATTCCTTTTACAAGCAGTTACTAAGCATCTATTAGCACCATTTGTAAAACCAGTTTTAATTCCATATACTCCATCCAAATTTCCAAGTAACTCATTGGTATTAGATAATTGTTTTGGGTAGCCATTTATTGTAATTGTATATTCTTTTGTGCCAACAATTTGAGCAAATATTTTATTATTAAGAGCATAGTTGGAAAGCAGGGCAAGTTCATAAGCGGTTGTATAATGTTCATCAGAATCTAGACCATGGGGAGTTTCAAAATGAGTGTTATTAAGTCCTAAATCAGATGCTTTTTGGTTCATTTTTTCTGCAAAGCCTTCAATACTTCCGCCAGCATATTCAGCAAGAGCAACAGCAGAATCGTTTCCAGAACGCATCATAAGACCATATAATAAATCTCTAATAGTAATTTTATCACCAGCTTTTAAGCCTAATCTTGATCCACCTGTTCCAGCAGCTTTTTTTGAAATTTCAACTGTTTCATTTAAATTACAATTTTCAATAATAATTGTAGCAGTCATTATTTTTGTTGTGGAAGCCATTTTTCTTTTTTGGTTTTCATTTTTACCATAAAGTACAGCATTAGTATTTCTATCTATAATAACACAGGCTCGAGAATTTGTATTTGGAATTTTAATTTCTTCTGTTGGAGTGGTTGCAGATTCTATTATTTCTTTTTCGGTATTTGGATTATCATCTTCTATATAATCATCACAAATTGAAAAAGATGAGAAACCAAAAACTACAATTAAAAAAATAATAGAAATTTTAAAAATAAAATTATTCATAATATATGTAAAACCTAAAAAAATTAGATTTTTACTCCTTTCGCTTAATAGTAATA
>URWN01000010.1 GCA_900551615.1 uncultured Clostridium sp. | reverse complement strand
AAATATATGTATAATAAAATAAAATTATTAATATTATTAGAACAATAAACGACGGAAATTGGTATAGCCCTAGTAAAATTATAAAAAAATAATAAACATTTTACATAAATATTGATTTTGTAACAAAAATGTAATATAATTGTAATGTGAGCGTAAAAAAAAATAAAATGCTCAAAAGGTACTTCCGTAAGTACTTAGAAGGCAAAAAAAATTCATGAAAAAAACCAAAAAAAAGCTATTGACTTCAATAATTTAATGAAATAAAATAAAATTAAAGTTATTTAAATAAAAGGAGAAGATTTAAGATGAGTAAGAAAAAAATAACCTTATCACTAATAAGTATAGTACTAGCTATTTTACTTATGACAATTCCAAATACGGTAAAAGCAAAAACACCACTTACAACACCAATGTATTTTGGAATAAATGAATACAGAAAGGGAACAACGCCAGAAAATTTGGCATATGCTATAGGAAATCCACTAGCAAATGGTTCAACAACAGAATCAATAGTTGGAGCTAAAATATGGCAAATTGTAAAATATGATAATAAAACAAGTAATACATATGTAACTGGAAACTATTACTGTGTAAGAGCGGGAATAGGTTTCAGCGATACAACAACGAAAGCAGAATATACAATATCATATGACTTTAAAACAGAAAAAGCTGAAATAGCATCATCTGGTAATGCTGTATTACAAAATTTAGTTAATAGTAGTTATTATAATAATTTATTAGCATTAACTGATTTAGTATATTTAAAAGGCGTATCAACAGACGAAGAAAAAACAGCATTATTAAATGCTGCTGGGATATATGCTTATGATGCTAATCATGAAGACGGTTATGAAAATCTTATAACAGATAGTGATATAGAAGCAGTTCAACAAGCTGCAATGTGGTATTTTACAAACCATGATGATACAGCTTTTGCAAAAGTATATGATCAATTTGGAGATAACAAAACTTCATGGCTATTCTATAGGACATTAGAAATGGCTCAAAATGGTACATCATATAGAAGTTTAAGTGATTATGATTTACATATGAATAGTTTTGGATCTCAAACAGGTGCAGGTTTAGACAGACAAGAACAAGCGGTTTTATTATATAATTACTTAATTAAAACAGCAAATGCGAATGCATCATCATATGCAAATGGAACAGCAAACTCAAGAACAAAAGTTACATTATATGCAAATCCATCTATACAAAATACACAACCAATAATTTTAATAGAAAGAACACCAGAAACAAAAGATTTTGACTTAGCTTTAAGAAAATATATAACAAAAGTAAATGGAACAGAATTAAGTGGAGCAAGTTCAAGAGTACCAAATATAGATTTATCAACATTAAATTCAGGAACAACAGCCACATATAAACACAAAAAAGATCCTGTTACAGTAACAACAGGAAGTGTAGTAACATATAAATTAACTGTATATAATGAAGGTGAAAAAGCAGGAAGAGCAACAAAAATTGTAGATCAATTACCAACAGGATTAACTTTAAAAACAACAGGAACAGTAACATCAACAAAAGGTAATACTTACACAGTAGCATATGATGAATCAACAAATAAAGCTACATTTACAACAACAGGTGAACAAAACTTAAATGCATATGACGGAAAAACTTTAGATTCAGACACAATAGAAATTGAATGTACAGTTGTAGCAACACCAAATACTACTAAAGCAACAGTTTTAACAAATGTTGCATGGATTTCAGAAGAATATGATGCAGTAAGCAAACTAACAATAACAAATCAAAATGGAAAAGATAGAGATTCAGAACCATCAACAATACCAAATGTAAATAAAAACAATATGGAAAATTATACAGGAAACAACAATAAACAAGATTTAACAGACTCAAATAATTATTATAAAGGACAACAAGATGATGATGACTTTGAAAAATTAATTATAAATAAACAAGATGAAGGTTCATATAATTTAGTATTAGTAAAAGAAGATGCAAATGGTGAACAATTAAATAGTAAAGCAACATTCAAAGTAAATGGAGAAACAAAAGAAGTTGTTGGAAAATTAACAATAGCAAATGCAGTAAAAATAAATTCAAGCAATGTTTCAACAAATGATGTATATACAATTGAAGAAACAGTAGCTCCAGATGAATATTGTAAATTTAATGGAAAAATAATAGTAACAGTTGAAAAAACATTAGAAGGAAATACATATAAAGTAAAAAGTATAACTCGTAAAATTTTAGATGCTAATGGAAATGATGTAACATCAACAAAAGGAGATAGTGCAACAGTAGAAGTAAATGCAGATGGAAATCTATATGTTAAAGTTAAAAACTATCAATTTGACTTAAAATTAGTAAAAAGAATTTATGATGTAAATGGTACAAAAGTACCAGATAGGATAATGGGTGTTGATGTAACAAAATTAGCAAATGGTACAGCAACAACAGCTGGTTACAAATTAGATAAAGAACCAGTATCAGTAAAAAATGGAGACATAGTAAAATATACATTAAGAGTATATAATGAAGGTGATGTTGACGGATATGCTTCAGAAATAACTGAAGACGTACCAGAAGGATTAGAATTTATGTGGTCTGAAAAAGTTGACAGTGACCTAGAAGCAGACACAACATTATCAAAAGAAGAAAAAGAAGCAATTAAGTATAACCAAGGAATTTGGGATATAAAAACTATAAATAAAGAAACAAACAAAATTGAATTAATAACAACAGACTATTTAGCAAAAGGAAAAGGTGCAGAAAAAGCAACAGAAGGTGCTAACTTAATAAAAGCATTTGATAAAACAAAAGGATATGTAAATACAATAAATGATAAAAATCCAGACTATAAAGAAGTATCTGTATATATGAAAGTCACAGCAGCTAATGATGTAACTTCAATAATAAGAAACGAAGCAGCAATAACAGGAGACACAGACAAAGATGGAAATCCTATAGATGATAGAGACTCAGACACAGAAAAATGGATAAAATATGAAGACGACGAAGACTATGACAATATTATTTTACAATCATTTGATTTAGCATTAAGAAAATTCATCATAGCAGTAGGAAAAGATACAGATTTAAAAGATTCTGATTACTTAAAAAATTCAAATGGTTCATATACAAGAGCACCAATAGTTGATACATCAAAATTAAATACAATAGACGAAAATGGAAAATTAATAACAACAGCAATTTATAATCATACAAAAAAACCTGTAGAAGTTGCAAAAAATGACATTGTAGTATATATGTTAAGAGTATATAACGAAGGAAGCATAGATGGTTATGCAAGTGAAATAAAAGACCATTTACCATCATATTTAGAATTTGTTAATGGAGACTTCAATAAAAAATATGGATGGAAAGTATCTGAAGATGGAAGAACAGTTACTACAAATTACTTAGATAATTATATAATTAACAAGACATCAAAAGACGAAGAAGGAAAAATAATATTATCATACAAAGAAGTTCCAATCATGTGTAAAGTAACAGATAAAGCAGAAGGAAAAATTACAAATATTGCAGATATAACAAAATACAAAGATGAAAATAAAAAAGATGTAACAGATAGGGACTCTAAAGAAGATAATGTTATATTACCAGCAGACAAAGACTTACCATCATATAAAGATGACGAAACAGGTGATTATATACCAGGACAAGAAGATGATGATGACTTTGAAAAATTAGTTGTTAAAAAATTCGATTTAGCATTAAGAAAATTTATAACAAATATAAGTGATAAAGATGTAACAACAAGAATACCACAAGTTAAATATGATAAAGAAAATAATAAAATAACTTATGAACATACAAAAGACCCACTAGATGTTGTAACAGGTGATATAGTTACATACACAATAAGAGTATTTAATGAAGGTGAAATAGATGGATATGCTTCAAAAGTATCTGATGATATACCAGATGGACTAGAATATTTACCAGATAATTCATTAAATAAAGAATATAGATGGGTAATGTATGACAAAGACGGAAAAGAAACAACAGATGTAAAAGAAGCAACAAAATTAACAACAGATTATCTATCAAAAGAACAAGGTGAAGCAAGGATGAAGGAGAATTCTGAATTAAAAGAAAATCCAGCATTACTAACAGCTTTTGATGGAAGTAAAGAAATATCTGAAACAAACCCTGATTATGCAGATGTAAAAATAGCATTTAAAGTAACAGAACCAAATGGTTCAAGCAAAATATTAGTAAACTCTGCACAAATATCAGATGATACAGATAAAGATGGTAACCCTGTAGATGATATAGACTCAACACCAGACAAATGGATAGATGGTGAAGATGATCAAGATAAAGAATATGTAAAACTAACAGAATTCGACTTAGCATTAAGAAAATGGGTAACACAAGCTATTGTAATAGAAAATGGAAAAGAAACAGTAACACAAACAGGACATAAAGCAGAAGATGATCCAGAACAAGTTGTTAAAGTAGAATTAAATAGAAAGAAATTAAGCTCATTAACTGTTAAATTTAGATATTCAATTAGAGTAACAAATGAGGGTGACATAGCAGGATATGCAAAACAAATTAAAGATTATATTCCAGAAGGATTAAAATTTGATGCAAAAGATAATCCAGATTGGAAAGATGAAGGAAATAATATTATAACTACAAGAAAATTAGAAAATACATTATTACAACCAGGACAAAGTGCAGAAGTTGAAGTATTACTTACATGGAAAAATGACAAAAATAATTTAGGATTAAAAGTAAATACTGCTGAAATATCAGAAGATTATAATGATAAACATGTGCCTGATAGAGATTCAACACCAAATAATAAAAAAGCAGGTGAAGATGATATAGATGATGCACCAGTGTTATTATCAATATCAACAGGTCGTGCACAATTATATATTACTTTAAGCTTTGCAGTTTTAGTAACAATTGCAGGTGGAATTGTATTAATTAAGAAATTTGTATTATAATAATCTAAAATGAGACATTTTGGACGGACCAATTTGTCTCATTTTTGTTTGATTTTTAGTTTACATTTAAAAATTGGTATGTTATAATTTGAATATAGTGAGGTGTAATAAAAATGAATCAAATACTTTCAACAAGTATGCCAATGGATAATAAGAAAAAGAAAGAAAAAAAGGTAAATACTAATCCAGTTGCTATAAAGTCAATATTAAAATTTTTTGCAATAGCAATGCTTATATTTGGTATTTTTACAATAGGAACAGGAGCATATGCTGTATTTAAAAATCAAAGTGAACAACAAGAACAGAACTTAGAGCCATCAATATCTATAGAAGATAAGGATGAAGAAACAATATTATTAAAAGTTGTACATAAAAAGAATATTGCAAAATTAGAATATAGATGGAATGATGAAGAATCAACAGTAGTAAATGGAAATAATGGAAAATATATAGAAAAACAAATAAAAGTACCTTCAGGAAAAAATACTTTACATGTATTGGTTGTAGATGAGGATGGAAAAGAAATTCCATATGAAAAACAATATGAACGTGAAAGCAAAATAAATTTTGAAGTTTCAGGAAATAAAATAAAAATAACATATGAAGGAGACAAAAAAGTTTCATATATGACATATAGATGGGACGAAGAGGAAGAAAAAACTATACAAATCAATGATACAAAAATTGATCAAGAAATAGATGCAATAAAAGGATTACATACATTAACAGTTATAGTTGTAGATGAAGATAATAATACAGATACAAAAGTACAAAAAATAAATGGTGTTTCAAAACCAAAAATTACAGTAGCAGTAGATGATGCAAAACAACATTTTGTAATAAAGGCATCTGATGATGAAAAAATTACAACAATTGTATTTAGATTAAATCAAGATGATAACCAATATTATACTTTAAACATAGCAGATATGAACTATAATGATATTCAATATGTTTTACCAATGGAATTACAATCAGGAGAAAATACAATTGAAGTAACAATAAAAAATGCTAGTGGAGTTACAGAAGAAAGTGGCATTATAAAATATCAAAAATAGATAATGCCGTGGGGAGGAAAAATGATACAGGAAATTTATATAATAGATGATGATGAATCTTCAATAATGGTATTTAAGAAGTTATTTGAAAAAGATCCAGAATATAAATTTATAAGTGTAAAATCAGAACAAATAGATATAGCTTTAAAAAATATACCATCAATAATTATAGTAAATGAAGATGCAATAGAAGTAGATATAATAGAGTTATGCAAAAAAATAAGAAATGATGATGATAATAGTATAACGCCAATAATTGTAGTATCTTCAAATTCAGAACAAAAACATAGAATTGATATATTAAAGCAATCTGTTGAGTATTACATAAAGAAACCTGTAAACACACAATATTTATATTTTACCATTAAAAATTTAGGTAGATTAATAAATATAAACAGAAGAATAAGTCCGCTTACAGGTTTACCTGGTAATGTTCAAATACATGCTGAATTAAAGAAAAAGATAGCAAATAAAGAGGACTTTTCAGTATTGTATTTAGATTTAGATAATTTTAAAGCATATAATGATGTGTATGGATTCCTTAAAGGTGATGAAATTATTAAATTTACAGCAGATACAATAATGAAGTGTGTACATTCATATATACCAACTAATGCATTTATAGGACATATTGGTGGAGATGATTTTGTAGCAATAGTTCCTACATTGAATTGTGATGAGATTTGCGAAAATATTATAGCTAACTTTGATGCACAGGTAACAAAATTTTTTACAGAAGATGATGTAGAAAAAGGGTATATAGAAGTAGCAAATAGAAAAGGTGTAATTGAACAATTTCCACTTACTTCAATTTCTATAGGGGTTGTTGAAGCTGATAAAGGTAGATTTGCTAATATTCTAGAGATAGGAGAAGTTGGAGCACAAGTTAAGCATATGGCTAAGTCTGTAATGGGTAGTAGCTTTGCAATAGATAGAAGGAAAAAATAAAATATTAAAGTGTAAAGAATCAAGAATATGACTTGATTCTTTTTTGTTCTAAAATATTCTAAGTTGTAATAATGATTAATAAGCAAGGGGGAATATAATATTATGTATGTTATAAAAAGAAAAAGAATTTGTTTAATACTTATAGCATTATTGTTAGGGATATTTGCGTATTCATATGAAAACCAAAAGATAAATATAGATGAGCAAACACAGAGTACAACAGCAACACCGGTTTCAGGGAAAGTTATAGTGGTTGATGCAGGACACGGTGTACCAGATGAGCGGAGCACAGAGTAGTAGAGGAACAACAGAAGCGGAAACAAACTTGAAAATATCACTAAAATTACAAAATTTATTAGAACAAAGTGGTTGTACAGTCATTTTAACACGTTCAGATGAAAATGCAATTTATGATTTGGATAAAACAACATTAAGAGAAAAGAAAATATCAGACATTAGAAATAGAGTTAAAATAGGAAATAATGCATCTGCAGATTTGTTTGTGAGTGTCCATTTAAATAAAATACCTCAACAACAATATTGGGGATGGCAATGTTTTTATAATAGTAAAAATGAAAAAAGTATTAATTTAGCCAAGAAGATACAATCAAATTTAAATGAAGCAATTCAAAAAGAAAATAAAAGGGTAGCAATGAAATTAGATACGGTATATATAATGAAACATGTAGAAATACCTATTTCAATTGTGGAATGTGGCTTCTTATCAAATCCAGAAGAAGAACAACAATTACTTAATGATGAGTATCAAAATAAACTGGCGTGGGGGATTTTTAATGGAATAATAGAGTATTTTAATGAATAATTTATTATGAAAAGAATATATATTATAAGGTGATTATATGTTTTTAGTATTTAGTAAAGAAAAAATAAGTACATATTTAGTATCAATATTAACAGTAACATTGTTGTTTTTAGGTGTAGCAAACTATCAAACAAGAACTGAAAAGACAATTGAAACTTCATCAAATGCAGAAAAATTATTACCAATATACAGGGTAAAAACAGATGAAAAAAAGGTAGCCCTAACCATGAACTGTGCATGGAATGCGGACGATATAGACAAAATATTGGAAGTTTTAAAATCAAATAATGTAAAGATAACATTTTTTATGGTTGGCGATTGGATAGAAAAATACCCAGAAGCAGTAAAAAAGATAAATGATGCAGGCCAAGAAATACGGAAGTCATAGTGATACACATCCACATGTAAATAATTTAAGTTATGAGAAAAACATAGAAGAAATAGAAAAAAGCAATGATAAAATAGAAAAAGTAACAGGTAATAGAACTAAATTATATAGAGCACCTTATGGGGAATATAATAATACTGTTATAAAATCTGCTACAGATAAAGGATATTATACAATTCAATGGAGTTTAGATACATTAGATTATACTGGACTTACAGGTGAAGAAATGTGGAAAAGACTGGATAGTAAATTATCTTCAGGGGATATTATTTTAACACATAATGGTACAAAACATACAGCAGAATCTCTAGATATGATATTGAAAAATATAAAGCAAAAAGGCTATGATGTTGTTCCTGTTTCCGAATTAATTTATAAAGATAATTATAAAATTGATTCTACAGGGATGCAGATTAATAAATAATTTAAATAAAAGGTTGTATAATTTTGGAATTATAACCATATGTAGGTATAAAAATTGTCATTATGTATATAATTTAATATATCATAATTCTGCAAATACAGGAAAAAACTACATTTTTTAAATAAATTTAACTTTTTATGTAGACAAAACCAAAAAAATAGTGTATAATAATAAATGTAGTTAAAAGAGAAGCACAAAGATAAATATACTATATTGATAAAAATAAGGGAGGAAAAAAATTTGGATACAAATTATTTAGAAAACAACTATTTAACATTAGTTGGAAAAGTTACAGGAGAAAAAAAGTTTAGCCATGAAATTTATGGAGAGAGATTTTATGTATTTAATCTAGAAATAGAAAGATTAAGTGGAAATGCTGACATTATACCAATTACAGTATCAGAAAGATTAGTAACAGATGAAATGTTAACACAAGGTAAAAATTTGTTAGTAAAAGGACAATTTAGATCATACAATAGTTATGAAAATGAAAAAAACAGATTAATATTAACAGTGTTTGCAAAAGACGTTGTTGAAGTAGAAGAACCAGAACAACAAGAAGAAAATGAAATGGTTAAAAAAGATATGGTAACAAATGAAGTGGTTTTAATTGGTTACATATGTAAAAAACCAATATATAGACAAACACCATTTGGAAGAGAAATAGCAGATGTATTATTAGCAGTTAATAGAGCATATAATAAATCAGATTATATTCCAACTATTGCATGGGGTAGAAATGCAAGATTCTGCCAAAACTTAGAAGTTGGAACTAAAGTTAAGATAGTAGGTAGAGTTCAATCTAGAATGTATGAAAAGAAACATGAAGATGGAACAGTTGAAAATAGAGTTGCTTATGAAGTTTCTGTTGGAAGTTTAGAAGTTGTAGAAGAAAATGAAGATACTGAAAATAAAAAAACAGAAAATCAAGAAGCTGTATAATAAAAAAATGAGCTGATATTTAGAATATCAGTTTATTTTTTTATATTTAAAATAATGCAAAATTTATTGCGTTCCGATTTGTTCTTTGATATAATCATATAGAAAGAAAAAATAGCAAAAATATTTTGAAATAGTTATTATATAAATGATTGATACTTTAGGAGGAATGAATTAAATATGAAGAAAGATAAAGAAAAACAAATTAAAGAAAAAAATGTAGAAAAGAAGAAAAATAAAAAAGGTAAATTAAAAAAACATATAAATATAAATGTTAATTTTACAATAGTTGCAATAATATTAATTGCAATATTTTGTGTATGTGTTACACCAGTTACTTTCCAAAATGATACATATTATACAATTAAAATAGGTGAATTAATAAAAAATAATGGAATAGATATGATGGACCATTTTTCATGGCATGAGAATTTAAGTTACACATATCCACATTGGTTATATGATTTTTTCACATATTTAATTTACTCAATAGTAGGATTTAAAGGTGTTTATATTATAACATGTGTATTATCTGCAATTTTAGGAATATCAATATTTTTAGTAAACTCAAAATTAACAAAATCTAAATCAATATCATTTATTATAACAATGGGAGTAATATATGCATTAAAACCATATATTGCAGCTAGAGCTCAATTAGTAACATTTATATTATTTATATGGGAACTATTTTTTATAGAAAAGTTTATAGAAAACAGAAAGATAGGATATGGTATAGGATTAATATTAATATCAACGCTAATTGCAAATTTACATGTTGCAACATGGCCATTCTTCTTTGTACTATTTTTACCATATATAGGAGAATATTTAATTGCTATAGTATCAGACATAATTATATATAAAAAATGCAAGATGTTAGTAATAAAACATAAAATGAAAAAAGCTCAAAAGAAAAATGATATAGAAAGACTAAAAGAATTACAAATAAAATTACAAGAACAAGAAGATAAAAATTTAAAAATTAAAGATAAAAGAGAAAATAAAAATAATTCATATAAACTAGTTATAAAAAGAAAAGAAAATGTTAAATTTTTAATTATTATAATGATTATATGTGCATTTACAGGATTACTAACACCTTTAGGTGATACACCATATACATATTTATATAAAACAATGAAAGGGAATACAACACAAAATATTAGTGAACATTTACCTTTAACACTTATTAATAATACAAATGCAATGTGTGTATTAGTAATATTTTTAGCAATTCTTATATTTACAAAAACAAAAATAAGATTATCAGATTTATTTATGTTATCAGGATTGTGTTATTTAATGTTTTCCACAAGAAGACAATTTTCAATATTTGTTTTGATATGTTCTGTTATATTAACTAAATTTATAGTTGATTTAATAAATACATATACGAAAAAGGGAATAAAAGAATTTGAGGAAGCTTTTAGAAATGTATTAGTTGTAATTTCACTTACAGTATTGATTGGATTAATGAGTTATGATGCAGTAAAACCAAAATTGGATGATAAATTTGTTGATTCAAAATCATATCCTGTTGAAGCATGTGATTATATATTAGAAAATATTGATTTAAGTAAAGCAAGATTTTATAATGAGTACAATTATGGAAGTTATATGTTGTTTAGAGGAATACCTGTATTTATAGATTCAAGAGCAGATTTATATGCACCGGAATTTAGTGGAAATAAAGATGAAGATATATTTACCGATTTTATAAATACATCTTCAGTATCTAAATTTTATGAAGATACATTTAAAAAATATAATATAACACATATTATAACAGGAAAGAATTCAAAAACTAATATGTTAATAACAAAAACACATGATAAAAATTACAAAGAAATATATTCAGATGATAATTTTGTTATCTATGAAAGATTAAGTGCAAATGAATAGTTGTTATAAAAATATTTTTAAAGAGTGATGTATAAAAAATATATATAAATTAATGGGAGAAGATAATTTTGATAATAAATGTAAAAGAAGCAGAAATTGGAAATAGAATAGATTCATATTTGGCAGAAAATACTGAATTTTCTAGAGCTCATATTCAAAAAATGATAGAGAACCAAAAAGTCTTGGTAAATGGTAAAAAAACTAAAGTTTCATATAAGATACAAAAAGATGATAAAATCGAAGTAGAAAAAGAAATACCTACAGAAATATCATTAAAAGCTCAAGATATTCCAATAGATATCTTATATGAAGATAAAGACATAATAGTTGTAAATAAACCAAAAGGAATGGTTGTTCATCCTGCAAATGGAAATCCAGATGGAACATTAGTAAATGCAGTAATGGCTATTTGTAAAGACTCATTATCAGGAATAGGGGGAGAAATAAGACCAGGAATAGTACATAGACTAGATAAAGATACATCAGGAGTAATAGTTGTTGCAAAAAATGATAAAGCACATATTAATATGAGTGAACAAATAAAAAATCACGAAGTAGAAAAAACATATATTGCTTTAGTTAAAGGATTTGTAAAAGAAGAAGAAGCAACTATAAATATGCCAATAGGCAGAAGTACTAAAGACAGAAAAAAAATGGCTGTAAATAAAAATGGTAAAAATGCGGTAACACATTTTAAAGTGTTAAAAAGATTTAAAAACTATACATTACTAGAAGTAAAAATAGAGACAGGAAGAACTCATCAAATAAGAGTACATTTATCAGAAATTGGTTATCCTGTTGTTGGAGATACTGTATATTCAAATGGAAAAAATGAATGGGGAATAAAAGGCCAATGTCTTCATGCAAAATCTTTAAAATTTAAACATCCAATTACAGGAAAAGAAATGTTTATTGAAGCACCACTACCAAAGTATTTTGAGAATATTTTGAAAGATGTCCAATAGGGACGGTTCTTTTTGGACACTTTTTGGACACTTTTTGGACCAAATAGTTTAAGGAAGTGATTATAATAAAATGGAAGTAGAGGAAAGCATAAGATTACAAAAATTTTTAGCAAACAGTGGAGTTGCCTCAAGAAGAAAATGTGAAGAATTAATATTAGAAGGAAAAGTTTCGGTTAATGGGCAAATTGTAAAAGAATTAGGAACTAAAGTTAACCCCACTGTTGATAAAGTTGAATATTGTGGAAAACCTGTTTTTAGTTCAAATAAATTTGTGTATATTTTACTTAATAAACCTATTGGATATGTAACTACTGCAAAAGATCAATTTGATAGAGATTCAGTCTTAGATTTAGTAAAAGTAAAGGAAAGAGTGGTTCCGGTTGGAAGGCTTGATATGTATACATCAGGAGCTTTAATATTGACAAATGATGGTGATTTTGTTTACAAGGTCACACATCCAAAACATGAAATTACAAAAACATATACAGTTACTGTGAGAGGAATAATAGAAAATGATGCAGTTGAAAAGTTAAGAAATGGTGTTGAAATAGAAGATTATAAAACAAGACCTGCTAAGGTAAAAATTTTGAAGACTGATGAGGAAAAAAATATATCAAGGCTAGAAATAACAATTCATGAGGGAAAAAATAGACAGGTTAGAAAAATGTGCGAAGCTGTTGGAAGTAAAGTGGTAGCTCTGCATAGAAGTAAAATAGGTGATATTGGAGTAAAAGATTTAAAATTAGGTACATGGAGATATTTAAAAGATTTTGAAGTAAAAGAGATTTTAAACTAATGGAACTAATGAAAATAAAAACGTAAGAAAAAAGAGGAGTAACGAATGAATACATTTAAATTTTTCCCAGAAGGGTGGAAAAGTGAAGATACAGAAGAAACAAAGGATATTTTACAGGGGATTGTAAAAAATTGTGATAAAGATTATAATTTACATGTCGAATTAAAAAATGGTATACATGGAATAATACCAAGACAAGAGATTGAAGCTATAAATGTTGACGAAAAAGGATATCCAAAAGAAAACTTATGTATAGGAAAAGTACATAAATATGTTCAATTTAAATTAAAAGAAAAAGATGGAGATAAATTGATTTTTTCAAGAAAAGATGTCCAACAGGAAGTTTTAAATTCTGTAAAAACTGATTTAAAAGTTGGAGACAATATTAAAGGAATAGTTAAAAATATTACACCATACGGAGCTTTTATAGATATCGGTGGAGGCGTTGTGGGTTTAGCATATATTGAAGATTTATCTGTAGCCAGAATAAAAACACCATATGAAAGACTAAAAATTGGACAAAATGTAAATATTGTGGTAAAATCTATAAATAGGGAGACAGGAAAAATAAGTTTATCATATAAAGACACTTTAGGAACTTGGGAAGAAAATGCAAAAAAATTCTCTGTAGGAATGAATACTAAAGGAATAATAAGAGAAACAGAAAAAAACAAAAATGGAATATTCATTGAACTTACTCCAAACTTAGTTGGCATGGCTGAATATAAAGAAGGATTAAAATATGGAGAAAAAGTTGATTTGTACATAAAAAAGATAGACTATGATAAGAAAAAAGTTAAAGTAGTTTTATTATAATAATTATTATAAAAGAGGAGGAATTTAAAATGGTTGAAGATAATGAAATAAAAGCACAAGTATCACCATTTGCAATTAGAGAAGGAGAAATAAAAACTTTTGATGGCAAAGATGGCTATGTATCTATGAACCAAATTGTACATAAGATAAATATAGGTCATATTACAGATATTCATTTTGCTATATTAGATTTAGTAAATGAATTTGAATTTATAACATCAAGACAAATATATCAAATGTTAGAAATAAAAGGAATAGACCCAAAATCACAAGATAAATTAAATAACAAATTAGATGCTTTAGTAAAATCAAAGATATTAACTAGATATTACTTTACATCAGATGAAGGAAAAGGAATTTATAGAATTTATTGTTTAGAGAAGATGGGAAAATATTTATTAACATCAAAAGAAGTTGAATGTAAATGGCAACCATCTGATAATACAAAACCTGTTCCAATGATAAAGAAAAGATTAGCTGGAAATCAAGTATTAATAGCATATTTAAGAAAGGTTAAAGCTTTTGATAGTTATGTTGTTAAACCAGCAATAACAGCAAAAACTTTAGGAAAAGTATTTAAAGCTACAGGAGGTTCTGTAAAACTTACTAAAAATAATAAGTCAATTCAATTTTTATTTGAGGCAGTTAGAAGAGAATTTGATTGGCAAAAGAAATTAGTAGAAAAAATGAATTTATATAAAGATTTTTATGAAAATTTCCAACCAGGTGATTCTGGATTTGCTGGTTTACCTCAATTAATTTTAGTTTGTGAAGATGAAAAACATATGGCTGAATGTTTTAAAGAAATAGTAACAAATAAAGTTGAGATACCTCAAATCAAATTATTATTTACTACTGATTTAAGACAAAATAAAGATACTCTAGATGATACTTTAGTTGAATTTAAATTGGTTGATGGTAAATATAAAATGGAAGATGTTGAGCTTAAATTATTAGGATAAGTTTGTTATGACAATATTTTAGCGAGCAAAATAAGTGGTGAAGATGCTTATTTTGCTCGTATATTTTTGTATACTTGTTAAATATTTATATTTGTGCTATACTATTTATTAGATGTTTTGTAAAAGTGTTTGAGTTACAATTATAATTATAGTGAAGGAGAAAAAATATGGAAAAACAAAACATAGAAGAAACTTTAGAAGAAGTTCTCATTAAGATGCGGACTAGAAAAGTAGTTAGTAACATTTTTCATGCAAAGGATGTGAAATCAGCTTACCATCAGCAAACATATGCTATGGAAAGTCGTTTACAAAAATTTAAAAGTGAAATGTTACATTTTATAAAAATTAATAAAGCGCCTTTTGAAGTGTTACCGGATTTTATAACTTCAAAAAATATTGTTGATTTATGTTTCTTGTTTATAATGACAGGAATTGATGATGAAGATATTGTTGAAGATTCTCAGGAAATAGCCAAAATGTTGATGAAAGTAGATGGAAAGCTTCAGGGGGTTGCACATAAGATTTATGAAGTTTTTTATAAGGAAGAACATAGAAAAATGTCGGAGTACTCCTATGAGTATTTTCTTAAAATGATTGTTTTGTAGAAATAAAGATTCTTGACTCAAACACATAAGCAAAATAAAGAACCTGTTAGGTAATTCCTAATAGGTTCTTTGCTCTTTTTACATCATCATCATTTGCAACTCTGACACCATCTAATTCATATTTTAGGCCAAGTTTTTCCCATTTATATCTTCCCATATTATGGTATGGAAGAATTTCAACTTTATCAACAGTATTTAGACTGCTAATAAAATCTTTTAATTTTAGTAAATCCTGCTCATCATCAGTATATCCAGGAACAAGAACCTGGCGAATCCACATATGAATGTTATTATCACTTAAATATCTTGCAAAAGCAAGTTCTCTTTCATTATTAAAACCAACCAAATTCTTACATTTTTCAGAATCAATATGTTTTATATCTAGTAAAACTAAATCTGTAAGAAAAAGCAGTTTTTTTATATCATCAGTTAAAGCAACCATACCAGATGTGTCAATACAAGTGTGAATATTTTCCTTTTTTAATTTTTCAAAAAGCTCAATTAAAAATTTAACTTGTAATAAAGGCTCTCCGCCAGTAACAGTTACGCCACCATTTGGATAAATATAATTTTTATACTTCATTATTTTTTCAAAAATATCATCTAAAGATTTATATTCTCCACCATTCATGTTCCAAGTATCACGATTATGGCAGTATTTACATTGTAAATGACATCCTTGTAAAAACAACACAAAGCGTATTCCAGGACCATCTACAGTTCCAAATGATTCTATTGAGTGTACTTTTGCATAATATTTTAAATCAATATCTTTTTTTTCCATAAGTTTACTCCTAAAAATTTCGGAAATAGAGGACGTTTTTAATTCCGAAAAAGTTTTAGGGATTAGAGATTTGTTCTCCAATCCCGTTCTTTTAAATTTTTTCATGAATTGTTCTGTTTACAACGTCTAATTGTTGTTCTCTAGTCAATTTAGTAAAGTTAACAGCATATCCAGAAACACGAATTGTAAGTTGAGGATATTTTTCAGGATGATCCATAGCATCTAATAATAAACTTCTATCAAAAACATTTACATTGATGTGATGACCTGTTTGTTTAAAGTATCCATCTAGCATATTTACCATATTTGTAACTCTCTCATCTTCAGTTTTTCCAAGAGTTCCGGGTGTTATTGAAAATGTAAAAGAAATGCCGTCTTCAGCTTCTTCGAATGGAAGTTTTGCAATTGAGTTCATAACAGCTAAAGCTCCGTTTGTATCTCTACCATGTAATGGGTTTGCACCTGGTCCGAATGGTGCTCCAGCTCTTCTGCCATCTGGTGTGTTTCCTGTGTTTTTACCATAAACAACATTAGATGTTATTGTTAATATTGATAATGTTTGTTTTGAATTTCTGTAAGTTTGATGTTTTTGTAATTTTGTTAAAAATCTTTTTACAATATATACAGCAATGTCGTCAACTCTATCATCATCATTACCAAATTTAGGAAAGTCGCCATCAATTTCATAATCAACAGCTAAACCAGTTTCATCTCTAATTACTTTTACTTTTGCATATTTTATAGCAGATAATGAATCGGCAACTACTGATAAACCAGCTATTCCACATGCCATAGTTCTTATAATTTCTTTATCATGTAAAGCCATTTCAATTGCTTCATATGAATATTTGTCATGCATATAGTGAATTGCGTTTAATGCTTTTATATAGATTTTTGCTACATAATCCATCATTTGGTCGAATTTTTCCATTACTTCATCATAATCTAAATATTCAGAAGTGATTGGTGCATATTTTGGTGTAACTTGTTTTCCAGAGATTTCATCTCTACCACCATTTATAGCATATAATAATGTTTTTGCTAAGTTTGCTCTTGCACCGAAGAATTGCATTTGTTTTCCTATTTTCATAGGTGAAACACAGCATGCTATTCCATAATCATCACCTAAAGTAATTCTCATTAAATCATCGTTTTCGTATTGAATTGATGATGTTTTTATTGATAAATCTGTTGTGTATCTTTTGAATCCTTCTGGTAATCTTGTTGACCATAGAACAGTTAAGTTTGGTTCTGGGGCAGGTCCTAAGTTTTCTAATGTGTGTAAAATTCTGAATGAGTTTTTAGTAACTAATGTTCTACCATCAATTCCCATACCACCAATACTTTCAGTTACCCAAACAGGGTCTCCACTGAATAATTCGTTGTATTCTGGTGTTCTTAAAAATCTAACTAATCTTAACTTCATAATAAAATGGTCCATTATTTCTTGAACTTGTTCTTCTGTTAATGTTCCATCTGCTAAATCTCTTTCAAAATAGATGTCTAGGAATGTAGATGTTCTACCAATGCTCATTGCAGCACCGTTTTGGTCTTTAATTGCTCCTAAATATCCAAAGTATAACCATTGAACAGCTTCTTTTGCATTTGATGCAGGTTTTGATATGTCATATCCATATTTTGCAGCCATTACTTTTAAGGCTTGTAAAGCATCAATTTGTTCTTTGATTTCTTCTCTTTCACGAATGATACTTTCTGTGAATTCATTTGTGTCTAGAATTTCTAATTCAGATTTCTTTTCTTCAATTAATACATCAACACCATAAAGTGCAACTCTTCTGTAATCTCCAATAATTCTTCCACGTCCATATCCGTCAGGAAGACCTGTAATTAAATGGCTACTTCTTGCAGCTCTTATATCAGGTGTGTATACACTGAAAACTCCATCATTGTGAGTTTTTCTTATTGTATGGAAGATTTTATCAACTTCTGGATCTACTTCTCTTCCATAGGCTTCACATGATTTTTCTACTATACGAATTCCTCCAAATGGCATAATTGCTCTTTTTAAAGGTGCATCTGTTTGAAGACCTACAATTTCTTCTAAATCTTTGTCAATGTATCCTGCGTCATGTGCAGCTACGGTTGATACTGTTTTTGTGTCTATGTCTAATACTCCACCATTTGACTCTTTTTCTTTTTTGTATAATTCTAATACTTCGTCCCATAGTTTTTTTGTTTTTTCTGTTGTTCCTGTTAAAAAGCTTGAGTCTCCTTCATATGGTGTGTAGTTATTTTGTATGAAGTCTCTTACGTTTATTTCTTTTTGCCAGTCTCCTGGTTGGAATTTGTTCCATTGTTCAAATTTCATTTTTGTACCTCCTTATTTTTCTTCTTTTAGTGTGTGCGTTTTTTCAATTATTATGATAACATATGTGAGTTTTATTATCAATTGTTTATAAAATTTTTTTGGTGAATTTTTTGTGAATTTTGTGAGGGGAAAGTTAAATATATGATTTTTTTAGGAATATTAATATAAAATAAGAGACTCTTTACTTTTTGAGTAGAGAGTCTAAAATTTTTTATAAAGGATATTTAGTTCAAATAAATATTTTTGTTTATAAAAATTTTTAACAAAATGGTAGGATTAGTTGTTTATATATAAAATTGGACGAAAACCTACATATGGATTATTGTGTGACTTAGAACCACTATCGCGAATGCTTGTAATATAGTAATCATTACTTCCATAATCACCACCTCTACGTGTACAAGGGGCATTTTCATTACTTGAAGTTTCTGTGGTCCATTCTCCAATGTTACTTGATATATCATAGATATTACATACAATGTCGTTTTCATTTATATTGTTAGTTCCTTTTGGTGCGAATATATTATTTATTGAGACTTTTGTTGAATATTTTTTATTTGCACTACAATTTTGCAAGAATAATGTAGTAGTATCCCATGCATAGCTATTTATTAGGTCACTAGTAAAAGTTGAAGTATTATACATATTTTGTGCTAAATTTGCTGCTTGTGGTTGAGTTATAAAATAATATACATATTCTGTTCCTATTTCTGTTATAGGTGTTAAAGCATCTTCACTAGAGGCTCTCGCTTTTGATGTTCTTGCTTCATATCTTCCAATATAGAATCCACCATTAGTTGATACACTAGATTTGAAATTTGAAATACTTTTAGCAACTACATTTCCTTTATTAGAAGAATCTAATTCTTGATAATAATTATCTATAATTGAATTATTTTGAACAGTGGGATTTCCATCATTATCAAATGTGTATCTATTTAAAGATATTGTTGATTTTGTTCCATCTTCTTTGATTATTTCACCTATAGGAATCCAAACAAATTGACTTCCCGCTGTTATTCCTGATGTAGAATCTTCTATTACTATTCCTTTGTCTACAGTGGTTGCATTATTTGTTGTATTGTCTGATATAATTTTAAATCCCGCAGGTATAACTATTTTGTTTCCGTTTTTATCTTTTAATAATGTATTTTCTGTTGAATTTAATACTTTATTTGCTACTTTTTTTATAGGATCTTTTTCTTCCTCAATGTTTCCTGAAACATATTTGTTTAATTCTTCCTCATATTCATTTAGTATTTTTGCTTGGTTTATTTCAGCTGCTTTTGTTTTCTCTTTAGCTTCTAGTGCTTTTTTAAATAATCCAGTATTTGTTAGTGATTGTATTGATATTGTTGCCAAGATAAGTAATATAATTATTGTTACTACTAAAGCCACTAAGGTTATACCATTAATGCTATTTTTAAATTTTTTCATTTTAATCTTTCCTTTCTTTTTTCTTTTGATTATTTACAAAAATATATTAGCATAACTAATTTTAAAATGCAAGTAAAAGTGGGTGCATATTTTAATATTTTTTTAGTATAAAATACTTGCAGGGAGGATATGTAGTTATGAATAAATTAAAAATTCCAGAAAATCATAGTGGAGTAAGTAAAACTTTAAGATTACCTGAAAATATAGTAGAAGATATACAAAATCTTGCTAATATAAAAAATTTATCTTTTAATAAAATAGTAATATCATTATTAGAATTTAGTTTAAACAATTTAGACGAAAAGGATAGAAAAAAGATAGATCAACTGCAAAAATAGATGTTGATAGGCGTATGTGTCTATCTTTTTATTCTATTGTTATTATTGTATCGTTGTCTAAATAAAATTCTAATTTTTCTTGTGTGTGAATAATGTTATATATTTGATTCAGATTTATTGTTATGAAATTTTTACTATTTTTATCATAAATTTTTAATATTTCATATTCTAATGTATAACTAAAATTATTGATCTCAAAATAAGATTCTATAAATCCTAATTGTTTAATTATTGTTTTCGTGTTTTTAATATTATTTAATAAATTTTCTATATTTTTGGAAAAAATATTCATAATTAATTACCTCATTTATTTGTATTTTTTTCATATTATTATAAAATTATACTAATATTTATATTAATTTTACTTTGGTAAATTGATTAAATATTATTCCTTGTCAAAATATCAAAAATAAATATTTACTGGGTAGTGTTGATAGAAACAAAAATATTTGGTATAATTGATTAGGAAACAATGTTTATAATAAAAAGAAAGAACCATCAAAATTTACAAAATTGAAGCTGGAGTGGAAGAAGGAATAATAAAAATAGCTAAAACAATGTTAGAAAAAAATATACCAATAGAAACAATTATGGAAATTACTGAACTAACAAGAGAAGAAATAGAAAAACTAAAATAAATTTAAAAACGCAATATCATTATTTGATATTGCGTTTTTTAAACCCATCTTCAAGTTGAAGCTTAACTAAATCATTAGCAAGACGACTAAGAACTTTCTTGTTGTAATCATTCAATTGATAATAATCTTCTAAAAATTTATTATCAATTGAATCAGTAAAATCAGGTGAAGTTGAATCAATTAGATCGTTAAATAAAAAATCAGAAGATATATTTAAGGCATTACACAAATTAACAATAGTGCTAGCACTACCAAAAGCAATACCACGTTCTAATTGACTAATATATCTAGGGGATAATGAAGTTTTTTCTGCTAAAGCTTCTTGTGTATAATTTGTTTTAGTTCTTGCTAACTTAATTTTTTTTCCAATATTTTTTCTTAAATTTTTTTCATTTTCTGTCATAAAAAATTTCATTCCTTTCTTACTTTATCAAAGTTGTTCAAAGAAATAAAATATTTTTTATTTCTTTAAAAGTATAATTCCAAATATGTATTAAACGAGCCAATTTGAGTATATCAATTAAAGTTTGAAAACAACATGAATTAATAGTATGAAAATAGTCATTTGATAATAGTAATAGTAGCAGAAAATAAACTTAATAATGTTAAAATTCATTGATTATATATAGAACTTTTTATTTTATTTAATTTTTAGTTTGTGGATAATAAAAAAATAACAAAATTTTTTAAAAATTTTTGCAAAAACTATTGCAAAATAAAAAAAGTTATATTACAATTTACATGAAGTGGAGAAAAGTGGTACAAAGTGGTAGAAAAAGTGGAAAGAGGTGAAGACCATTGCTAATGGGTGAATATGAGCATACTCTAGATGCCAAAGGCAGACTAATAATGCCAGCCAAATTAAGACAAGACATTGGAGAAAAGTTCGTTATAACAAAGGGATTAGACGGATGTTTATTTGCTTTTTCACAAGAAGAATGGTTAAACTTTGAAACAAAATTAAAATCACTTCCACTATCAGACAGAAATGCAAGAAACTTTGTTAGATTTTTCTTATCAGGAGCAACTGAATGTGAAATTGACAAACAAGGAAGATTTTTAATACCAAACAATTTGCGTTTGGCAGCAGAACTAGATAAAGAAGCAGTAATAATAGGAGTAGGTACTAGGTTAGAAATATGGAATAAAGCAAATTGGGAAAAATGTGATGATAATATATCTGTTGATGAAATTGCTGAAAATATGACTATGCTTGGTATATAACTTGCAAAAGTTTATATAAAAATACAGAAGAAAAATTTACAGAAGAAAAACAAACAAAAGAAAAAAATTAAATACAAAAGAAAATTAAACAAAAGAAAAAATTACTAAAGAAAAATAAGAATAATTCAAAAGACAAAATTGCAAAAGATTAAAGCACAAAATAAAAAGTACAAAAGATAAAAGTACTGAAGAAAAAGTGCAGAAGAAAACATTACAAAAGACAAGGTTTACAAATGAAAAAATACAAAAATTTGTATAAAAATTGATACAAAAGATAAAAAAATTACAGAAGAATATAAAAAAACATAAGTAAAAAATCCAAAGAAAAGATTACTAAGGATTTTATAAAAATACCAAAAGAAAAAACATATAATGAAAAAACAGCTGGTACTTTTACCAGTTGTTTTGCGTTTATATATTAAATCTAAAATAAAAAATGGATTTATAATCAAAACTTAAGAGGTGACAAATTGGAATTTAAGCATAAACCTGTAATGTTAGAAGAGTGCATAGAAGGATTAAATATAAAACCAGATGGAATATATGTAGACGGAACACTTGGTGGAGCAGGACATAGTAAAGAAATATTAAAAAGATTATCCAAAAATGGTCTGTTAATAGGAATAGACAGAGATGAAGATGCATTAAAAGCAGCAAAGGAAAATTTAAAAGAATTTGAAAATGTAAAATTTGTAAAAGATAATCATGATAATATAAAACAAATTTTAGAAGACATCGGAATAGACAAAGTTGATGGAATCTTACTAGATTTAGGAGTTTCTTCTTATCAGTTAGATGAAAGAAATAGAGGATTTAGTTATTTAGGTGAAAATGAACTTGATATGAGGATGGATAAATCTCAGGAATTATCTGCAAAAAATGTTGTAAATGAGTATCCAGAAGAAGAATTAGCAAATGTTATATATGAATATGGTGAAGAAAAATTTTCAAGACAGATTGCCAGAAACATATGTGAATATAGAAAAAATCAAGAAATACATACTACTAAGCAATTGGTAGAAATAATAGAAAAATCAATTCCAAAATCAAAACAAAATGACGGACATCCTGCAAAAAGGACATTCCAAGCAATTAGAATTGAAGTCAATGATGAAATAAAACCATTATATAATACAGTAAAAGATTGCATAGATTGTTTAAAAGAACAAGGAAGGTTATGTATAATTACATTTCATTCTTTAGAAGATAGAGCAGTTAAAAATGCAATGCTAGAAGCAAAAGGAAGATGTACTTGTCCTCCAGATTTGCCATATTGTGTATGTGGAGCTAAATCACTTGGAAAGATAATTACAAGAAAGCCTATTGTAGCAACTAAATTAGAACAAGAAGAAAATAGTAGAAGTAAAAGTGCAAAACTTAGAATTTTTGAAAGAAGTGAGTAGGCCAGAAAAGTTATATCTGGCTATAAAGAAAGAGAGGTGAAAAATAACTTATGGCACAGGCTAGGTATCAATATGAAACAAGTCCGAGAAAACTTGAACCAGATTATACTAGAAAATCAAAACAAAGACCAAAACGTAAACCGTTAAAGGCTGTCGAAAATATGCCAAGACAACAAATAAAAGTATCCAAAGAACAGCGAAAAAGACAACTAAGAACTACAGTTACGGTTGTTGGACTATTTTTGCTATTATTAACCATAAGTTGCAGAAACTCTCAAATAGATAAACAATTTGATAAAATTCAAGATCAGAAAAAACAATTAGCAGCACTTCAAAAAGAAAATGAACAATTAAATGTTAGCATACAAAACAGTGTAAATATCAGTACAATTGAAAAAGTTGCAAAAGAGGAATTAGGAATGCAAAAATTAAGCAGTAAACAAACTGTATATATTACACTTCCTAAAAAAGATTATGTAGAAACAGCAGCAGAAAAGGTTGTTATAAATGAACAACAAACTTGGTGGCAAAAGGTAACAACTAAAATAAATGATTTAATAAGAATAAAATAAAACACTTCTAATAAATATTATTAGAGGTGTTTTTATGATAAAAATAAATATATCAACTAAAAAAAGAATGAGAACAACATTATTCATAGTATTTTTAGTAATTACAATATTAATAGGAAGATTAGGATATATTCAACTAATAGATGGAAAAAAACTTTCAGAACTAGCATATGAACAGCAAACTTTGGATAGAGCAATAAACCCTAAAAGAGGTACTATTTACGATTCAACAGGGCAAGTATTGGCACAGAGTAGTACGGTTGAAACAGTTACAGTTAATCCAGGAAATATAGATGAAAATATTAAAGAAAAAGTTGCTAAAAAACTTTCAGAAATTTTTGGATTAGATTATGAAAAAATTCTGAAAAAAGTATCTAAAAGGAGCTCAATAGAAACTATTGCTAAAAAGGTCGATAAAGAAAAAACAGATGAGCTTAGAAAGTGGATGGAAGAGGAAAATATTACAACAGGAATAAATATTGATGAAGACACAAAAAGATACTACCCAAATAACAATTTAGCGTCACAAATTATAGGATTTTGTGGAAGTGATAATCAAGGATTAGATGGAATTGAGGCAAAATATGATACAGTGCTTTCTGGAACAAAAGGAGCAATAAAAAGACACACAGACGCAAAAGGAGCTGAAATTGGTGAAGAGGGAGAAAAATATGTTGCTGCTAAAAATGGAAAAGATGTAATTCTTACAATAGATATGAATGTACAATCAATTGTAGAAAAATATTTAAAAGAAGCATGTATTGACAATAAGTGTACAGATGGTGGAAATATTGTCGCTATGAATCCTAAAAATGGAGATATTTTAGCAATGGCAACATATCCAGATTATAATTTAAATGAACCATATTCTGCATATACTGAAGAGTTAAAAGGCATATGGGATACAACAGATCAAGCAGAAAAA
Source organism: uncultured Clostridium sp. (assembly GCA_900551615.1). Lineage (GTDB taxonomy): Bacteria > Bacillota > Clostridia > TANB77 > CAG-508 > CAG-269. Next base: position 21,509 of record URWN01000010.1, on the reverse strand, counting down.
ACAAAAAGTTTGCAAGCTGTTTGGAGAAACAGAGCTATTACAGATACATATGAACCTGGTTCTACTTTTAAAACAATTACTGCATCAGCATCTTTAGAGGAAGGATTAGTTACTGATATAGATAGGCAGGGACAATTTTGTTGTACAGGAGGAATAGAAGTTGCGGGTGTTAGGATTAAATGTTGGAGATATTATAGACCACATGGAGCTGAAAGCTTAAGGCAAGCATTAATGAACTCATGTAACCCTATTTTTATAGGTCTGGGACAGAAAATGGGTGTTCATACATATTATAGTTATTTGCAAAAATTTGGACTTTTAGAAAAAACAGGGATTGATTTACCAGGTGAAGCAGGAAGTATATTCTTGGCAGAAAATAAAGCAGGGCCAGTAGAACTTGCTACTATAAGTTTTGGGCAAAGATTTGAAATTACTCCAATTCAGCTAGTTACTGCAGTTTCTTCAATAGCTAATGGTGGAAATTTGGTTCAACCTAGAGTTGTAAAGGCTATTGTTGACAGTGAAACAGGAGAAAAAACAGAAATTGAGACAAAAATTAAATCTCAAACAATATCAAAAGAAACATCAGAAAAAGTTTTAAGTATGATGGAATCTGTTGTTGCAGAGGGAACTGGTAAAAATGCAAAAGTTGCTGGATATAGAATTGGCGGAAAAACTGGTACATCTGAAGATGGTGTTAATACAAATAAATATGTAACTTCTTTTTTAGGAGTTGCTCCGATTGAAGATCCTCAAGTTGTTTTACTTGTAACTCTGTATAATCCTACAGGTGAAGGAGGACACCAAGGAGGAGGTGTTGCGGCACCTGTTGGAGGGCAAGTATTTAGCGAAATTTTACCATATTTAGAAGTGTCACAAGGAAATCAAGATGAAGTTGAACAGTTTGAACAAGTGCAGGTCCCTAATGTTGAAGGAATGAGTATTAAAGAGGCGGAAAAAATAGTAAAAGAAGTTGGACTAGAGATTAGTATACAAAATGATACTGAAGAGATTGATAAGGAAAATACTATTGTTACTTCACAGTCTCCAAGGGAAGGCGTTAGTGTTAATAAAGGAAGTAAGATTTTTGTGCAATATTAAACAAATTTGAGAATAATATAGTTTATTAAAAAATAAATTTTTTTATATAAAGAAAGTTTTAATATTAAGGCGTAATTTATTATAAATAAAATGTAAAAATAGTAATAGCATAATTATGCTATTACTATTTTTGAAAAATTGAAAATTAGGATTTAGAGGTTAATCGAAATTTACCTCTGGTACTTCTTTTGAACTTTCATCAGCTTCAAAATATGGCATAGGATAGTAACCACTTGAACCTGCAATTATACTAGTAGGAAAACTTTGAATTTTGGTATTATAAGTTTTTACCTTTTCGTTATAATGTTGTCTTGCTACTGCAATTCTGTTTTCTGTTCCGGCCAGTTCATCTTGTAATGCAATAAATTGTTCATCGGCTTTGAGATCAGGATAATTTTCAGAAATTGCAAGTAATCTGCCAAGTGCAGTATCTAAGTCATCACTTGCTTTACTAATGCTATCCATATTTCCACTTTTAATGCTTCCAGCTAAATTTGATCTAGCATCTGCAATTTCAGTGAATACCTTTTCTTCATGATTTGAATAACCCTTGACGGTTGCTACTAAATTTGGAATGAGATCACTCCGTCTTTGGAGTGTTGTTTCAATTTGGGACTGTTGCATTTCTACATCCTCTTTTAGAGAAACTAAACTATTTTTTGTTCCAATGAACCATAATAAAAAAACTACTACTATTACTACTACTCCAATTAATTTTTTACGATTTTTTTCCATTGTAAATGCCTCCTAAAGTTTGATTTTGTTGTTAATTATTTTGCAATTTACATATTAAATTTTTAACGTGAAGCACCACCACCTCCAGAACAACCACCACCAAAGCTACCACCACTGGAACTTGAGTCAGAAGATAAAATTATACTAGATACAAGTCCATCTCCAAATCCATCTCCAAAGATATGACCAGTAATCCATTCTATAATAACAAGTATAAATATAATAATAATTATTATTATTATTATTTGACCAAATGTTAATTCATCAGATTCTTCAATTTGAATTGATTCGGTATTTAATCCAGTTATTGAAATATTATACTCTTCACAGAGAACTTTCAAAACTGCACTAACAGTAAGCTTTGTTGCTTTGGTATATTCGTCATTTTCACGGTAAGGAACAAAGTAGTCATCAAGAATTCGACCACATTTGGAATCATTTAGACATCCTTCTAGTCCTCTTCCAATTTCGAGTCTAACTTTTTTGTCAGACCGAGAAATTAGGAGTAGAACTCCATTGTCCTTTCCTTTTTTTCCAATGCCCAAAGTATTAAATAAATTATTAGCATAATCTTCAATACTTTTATCAAGTAGGCTTTCTACTGATATAACGGCAAATTCTGTTTCGGTTTTTTGCTCCAGTTCAACCAACATTTTATTAAGTTCTTTTTCTGTACTATCATCTATGATATTGTCTTCATCATAGATGTATACATTTTTTTCAACTGTTGGAATTGGAATTTTTTTTGTTGCAGTACTACATCCAGTTATCATACTTAGAATGGTAACTAAGATTAGAAGTAACATTGTGCAAGAAACTATCCGACTTTTTTTCATGCTTTTCATCCTTTCTTTTTTCAGATTACAATCTGATTATTTTAATATATGTGAAATAAACAAAACGTTTATAAATATAATATATCATAATTCACATAAAAATGCAAACTATGAAAAGGATATTTGAAAAGATGAATTTAAAGTGTAATAAGTAATAAAAAAAAATTGATATAATAAAATTAAATATATGAATTTTGTAATAAAAAACTAAAAAAAACTCTATACAAAAAGCAAAATTAGTTATATAATGTAACAAAAATTATGAGCAAAAATTTGGTCATAAAACATATTAAAATGAAGGGATGATTCTAAATGGAATTAAAAAAAATATTAGTAGGATTAGAAGGGATTAAAGCAAAAGGAAATGTAGACCTAGAAATTAAAGGAATTGAAAAAAATTCAAAAGAAGTAAAAGAAGGATGTATGTTTGTTGCAATAAAAGGATTTTCAACAGATGGACACAAATATGTGGAAAGTGCAATTGAAAATGGAGCAATAGTAGTAATGGTAGAAGAAGGATGCGATTTAAAAGCATTAAACATACCAGAAAATGTAACAATTTTAATGGTACCAGACACAAGAAAAGCATTAGCAATATGTTCATCAAACTTTTATGGTAATCCATCAGCACAATTAAAATTAATTGGTGTTACTGGAACAAAAGGAAAAACAACAACAACATTTATGATAAAAGAAATATTAGAAAAATCAGGAAAAAAAGTTGGACTAATAGGAACAATTGCAACATATATAAATGGTAAGAGAATAAAAGATAGTGATAGAACAACACCAGAAAGTTTGGAATTACAACAAACTTTTAGACAAATGGTAGATGAGGGTGTAGAAGTTTGTGTAATGGAAGTTTCTTCACAAAGTTTAAAATTACACAGAGTAGATGGATGCCAATTTGACATAGTTTTATTTACAAACTTTTCAGAAGATCACATAAGTGAAAAAGAACATCCAACTATGGAAGACTACTTTAACTCAAAATTAAAATTATTTGAAATGTGTAAAACAGGAATAGTTAATGCAGATGATTTACATGCTGCAAAAATTCCAAGACTATTTCCAGATAGCAATATTGTAACATATGGTATTGACAATTTTGCAAATGTTTTAGCAAAAGATATAACTATAACAAACTCATATGTTGACTTTAAAGTAAAAATAACAGATAGAAATGAAAGAGTAAAAACAGGAATACCAGGTAGATTCAGTGTTTATAATTCATTAGCAGCAATTTGTGTAGCACAAAAATTTGGAATTTCTCCAGAAGTAGTAAAAGAAGCATTAACTGAAGTAAGAGTGCCAGGAAGATCAGAATTAGTTGATAATAAACTAGATTTAACAATAATGATAGATTATGCTCATTCACCAGAAAGCTTACAAAACATTTTACAAGCAACCAAAAGCTATACAAGAGGAAGAGTAATTTCTGTATTTGGTTGCGGTGGTGACAGAGACTCTGGAAAAAGACCAATAATGGGTGAAATATCTGGGAAAATAGCTGATTATACAATAATTACATCAGATAATCCAAGAACAGAAGACCCACAAAAAATTGTTGATCAAATTGAAGAGGGAATCAAAAAAACAAAGGGTAAATATGAAGTTGTTGTTGATAGAGTTGAAGCTATTGAGCGTGCTATCAAAATGGCAAATAAAAGAGATATCATTATTTTAGCTGGTAAGGGACATGAACCATATCAAGAAATAAATGGTGTTAAACATCCTTTTGATGAGAGAATTATAGTTAGAGATATTGTAGAAAAAATAGTTAATAAATAATGGCAATTTATAAATTTTATTCTTGATAATATATTGTTTTTTTATACCTTGGTGTCGCAATCTCCATATTCAAAAAAGCTGTTATGTAGATTGCTCCAATTCGCACTCGCTTATGCTCGTTTGGTCGCTTACGCGGTATTTCAAAAACAATATATTATCAAATAAAATTATTAAAAAATAAATATAACAAAAGACATAAAAAAGAAAGGTTTGATTAGATTGGATTTGGAAATAAAAGTATTGCTGGCAACATTTGTTATTGCAGTCATTTGTGGATTAATAACAATACCAATATTAAAAAAATTAAAAGTAGGTCAAATAGAAAGAGATGATGGACCTGCATCACATTTAAAAAAACAGGGAACTCCTACAATGGGAGGAATAATAATGATAATTGCAATAATTATTGCAGTTACAGGTACATACATATTTTTGCATTTATCAGGTAATGAAGAAATAGCAAAAAAATTGTTACCAATGTTATTGATAACTATTGGTTATGGATTGATAGGTTTCATAGACGATTTTAAAAAATTAGTTTTGAAAAATACAGAAGGATTAAAACCTAGTTATAAAATGTTAGGACTTTTAATTATAGCTGTTGTATATGTTTTGTTTTTAATATATGGATTTAAAATAGGGACAGAAACATATATACCAATTTGGAAAATGTATGTAAATATTCCAGAATTTTTATATATTCCATTTGCAGTTATTGTTATACTTGCCACAACAAATGCTATAAATCTTACAGATGGAATAGATGGATTATCTTCAAGTGTTTCTGCAATAATTATAACATGTTTAACTGTTATAGGGATTAGCAGTCAAGTTTATGAAGTATCAATATTTGGAAGTATTGTAATTGGTGCGACATTAGGATTTTTAATGTTTAATTTACATCCTGCAAAAGTATTTATGGGAGATACAGGGTCATTAATGCTTGGAGGAGTAATTTCAGGATTAGCTTTATATTTAAAAATGCCATTATTATTACTTTTGATAGCAATAATTCCAGTTTTGGAAACATTATCTGTTATAATACAAGTTGCATACTTTAAAAAGACAGGAAATAGAGTATTTAAAATGACTCCAATACATCATCATTTTGAGTTATCTGGATGGAAAGAAAATAAAGTAGTTGTAGTATTTTCATTAGTAACATTGATTGCATGTTTTGTAGGGTTAAAAATAGTGTAGTAGGGGGATTATAAATGGCCAAAAAGAAAAAAGAAAAAACTTTTTCAAGTTTCTTAAATAATCCAATTGATTTTACTTTGGTAATAACAATATTATTATTACTTGGAATAGGATTAGTTATGGTATTATCAGCAAGTTCACCATCAGCACTTTCAGAAAGTGGTAACAGTTATGCCTATTTTTCAAAACAGTTGTTATTTGCAATTTTAGGAATAATAGCAATGGTATTTATTTCTAAAATTGATTATAGGTTTTACCAAAAATTTTATAAACATGCATGGTGGATTTCAATTTTATTATTAATTGCAGTAAAGGTTATGGGAACAGAAGTAAATGGTGCAAAAAGATGGATAAAAATAACAGAAACATTTTCATTTCAACCATCAGAATTAGTTAAATTTTTAATGATAATTTTCTATGCAGGCATGTTGTTAAAAGATAGAGACGAATTACCCTTATATTGGAAAGGTTTAGTAAAGCACATGTTATATCTTGTACCAATTATAGGATTGTTATTATTAGAGCCACACTTAAGTGCATCTATGGTTATAATAGGAATTGTTTGTATAATGATGATTGTTGCAGGATGCAAGTTTAAACATTTTGCATTAACAGGTTTAGGTGTTGGAGCTCCAGGGCTTGCATTACTTATTGCAATAGAACCATACAGACTAAAAAGATTTGTAACATTTATGAATCCATGGCAAGACATTAGAGGTGATGGATGGCAAGTTGTTCAAAGCTTGTACGCAATAGGTTCAGGTGGTTTATTTGGAGTAGGTTTAGGAGATAGTAAACAAAAATATTTGTATATACCAGAACCACACAATGACTTTATTTTCTCAATATTAGCAGAAGAACTTGGATTTGTTGGATGTGCAGTTGTATTAATACTATTTGCAGTATTTATATGGAGAGGGGTATTAATTGCAATGAAAGCCCCAGACATGTTTGGAAGTTTAATTGCTATTGGAATTACATCTTTAGTAGCTATACAAGTTATAATAAATGTTGCAGTTGTTACATCATCAATGCCTGCAACAGGTATGCCATTACCATTCTTTAGTTACCGGTGGTACAGCATTATTTATATTGTTGTGTGAGATGGGAGTACTGCTTAATATTTCTCGTGCTGGTGCAAAAGGGAATTAGGGACGTTCCTTAAAATCCCTTTTTAAAGGGAAAAGGGGACATCCCTTTTAATATTAAAATATAGATAAAGGGCATATAGGAGTGTCCCTAAATCCCTAAAAAAGGGATTTTAAGGAACGTCCCTAATTCCCTTTTCTTAAGGAGAGTGTTATGAGAGTCATTATTGCTGCAGCAGGTACAGGGGGACATATAAACCCTGGTCTTGCAATTGCAAATAAAATAAAAGAAGAAGAAAAAGATTCGAAAATAATTTTTATTGGAACAACAAGAGGACTAGAAAATGATTTGGTTCCAAGGGCTGGTTATGAATTGAAAACAATTGATGCTTATGGATTAAGTAAAAAAATATCAATTGAAAATATCAAAAAAATGTATAAAACATTTAAAGGACTTGGAGAGGCTAAAAAAATAATTAAAGAATTTCAACCTGATATAGTAATAGGAACAGGTGGATATATTTGTGGAGCAACAATTTCTTCTGCACATAGTTTAGGTATTCCAACATTATTACATGAAAGTAATGCATTTCCAGGTAAAGCAGTAAAAATGCTAGCTAAGAAAACGGATACAATTTTAGTTTCTTTTGAAGATGCAAAAGCTCGAATTAAAAATGCGAAAAATATTGTGTGTACAGGAACACCAGTAAAAATTGTTAAAAAAGATTATGGAATTAATGAAAAGTTACAAATAATAAAAAAAGCAGGGCTTAATGAGACTAAGCCAATTGTATTAATATTTGGTGGAAGTCAAGGGGCTCAAAAAATTAATGAAGCAATTTTAGGTATTTTAAAAAATAAATTAAATAAAGATTATCAAATTATGTGGGCTACAGGTCCAAAACAATATGATATTATTAAAGAAAGATTATTGGATAAGAATATTAATATAAATAATATTGAAAATGCTAAAATTGTTCCATATATTTACAATATGGAAGAAATTATGAATGTTTCTAATTTGATTGTTGCAAGAAGTGGTGCAATGACAATTACAGAGATTTCAAATTTGGGTAAACCTTCAATTTTGATTCCGTTACCAAATGTTAGTGGTGACCATCAATTTCATAATGCAAAGGTTTTGGAAAATGTTGGAGCAGCAAAGATTATATTAAATGATGAATTAAATGATAAAATTTTAAATGAACAAATAGAAAAAATAGTTTTAGATAAAAATATAGAAGTACAAATGTCAAAAAATGCTCTTAAAGTTTCTACTCATGATGTAGAGGATAAGATTTATAAAGAAGTTTTAAAATTGGTGAAGAAATAACAATTTATAAGGAGAATGAAAAATGTATAAAAATATAAAATCTAAAATTATACTAATTTCTGTATTAATAGGGTTAATTTTAATAGGGACTTTGGGATTTTTATATATAAATTCCTTAGCTCAAATACCACAACTTATCAATGAACAAGAAAGTAGAGTATTAATACAAGCTAAAAAAAATGTATCTATAATAATTAGTGTATATGTTATTGCTGTAATTGTAATTTCAGTATATTTATCAAAGTTTGTAATTTGTCCTAAAAATAAATACATAAGAAGTGATGAAAGAGCAGAATTAAAGGACAAGCTAAATGAAGTATCATCAAGAAAAAATCAAATAGAAACAATTTTGTTACATATGACAGATGGAATTATTGCATTTAATATGCAAGGTGAAATTATATTAATAAATCCAGCTGCAAAGAAATTTTTAAGCATAAGTCCAGAAGATAATACATTTGATGATATATTTGGAAAATTTAAATTAGATATAAATATGGAAAAAGTAATTTACTTAGAAAGTTGGACATCTACAGAACAAAGAATTCAAGTAGATGATCAGTATGTAAAAGTATTATTTGCACCATTTAAGAATGAAGATGAAAGACCAGATGGTGTAATTGCTGTGATACAAGATATTACGGAACACGTAAAACTAGATAATATGCAAAAAGAATTAGTAGCAGATGTATCTCATGAATTAAAAACACCAATAACATCTATTATGGGATATGCAGACACACTTTTAGAAGGTGGATATGATGAAGAAACTCAAACTAAATTTTTAAATGTTATTGCTTCAGAATCTAGAAGAATGGCCCGTTTAGTAACAGATTTATTAACACTTTCTAGATATGATAGTAACAAAAAGAAAACACAAAAAGAAACATTTGATTTAGGAGATTTAGTAAAGCAATGTCAAGAAAAGTTGGCTATTGAAATAAAGAAAAAAGGGCACACAGTAAATTCATTTGTTACTGCAGATGTACCACCAGTATATGCAGATAAAGATGATATTGAACGTGTAGTTTTAAATATTTTAACAAACAGTATAAAATACACACCAGATAATGGTGAGATAAAAATTTATGTAGGTTTTGTTTACAATGATGCGTATATAAAAGTATTTGACAATGGAATAGGAATTCCAGAAGACGATTTATCTAGAATATTTGAAAGATTTTACAGAGTTGATAAAGCACGTACTAGAGAAATGGGTGGTACTGGTTTAGGACTTTCAATTGCAAAGGAAATTTTGGATAAAAATGGTGGAAGTATTGATATAAAAAGTAAAGTTGGAGAAGGTACGGAAGTTGTAATTCGTATACCAACAAAACAATAAAAAATCGGGATTAAGGGTCTAGGGCTCTAAATTCCGATTTTTATTTGGAAAGTATTCAATTATATCTGTTAGTGAACAATCAAAATAGTTACATAGTCTTGACATGACAAAAATATCAAATCTAACTAGTTCGCCTGTCATCATTCTTTTTAAAACTTTAAAATCTGTGTTTGTATCTCTCATTAATTTATTAATACTAATATTTCTTTCTTTTAAAATATTATCTAATTTAAAAAGATAATATCCATTTTCCATTTTTACTTTAACCATGTTAATCACCTTATAAATATTATTTTTTAATCTATACTTTTTATACTAAGTATAAAAAAATTATATATTTTTTTATGGATACTTGACTATTGGTTATATAACCAGTATAATGTTGCTATGAATTTAAGGAGGTACATATGAAGAGGTTACAAAAAATTAAGGAAGAAAAAGCAATAACATTAGTAGCATTAGTAATAACAATAATTATATTACTTATATTAGCAACTATATCAATACAAGGGTTAACTCATACTGGGATATTTGAAAGGGCCAATAAAGCAAAATTAGAAACAAAAAGAAGTCAAATTACAGAATGGCTTAGTATGAATTTAATGGAAGCACAGACTAACAATTATAATAAAAAAGATGAAGAAATATTAGAAGTTGCAAGAAAAAATGCAGAAAAAAGCCAAGAATTAAAAAAACTAGGAAAGGACATAGATGTAGATGGAGAACTAAGTACAGAAGAAGATGGAGGAAAAGTACCACCATATTTTAATGTAATAGTAGACAATGATATGTACAAAGTATCTATGGATGAACAAGGATTTATAGGAGAAGTAGGTAAAATAATACCATATGTAGATTTTCAAGCTACTGCAACAACAAAATCAATAAATATCAAAGTATCAACAAAAAGATATACAGCAGGAAGAATAGAATATTATATAAGAAGTAGTGATGAAAGTAGCTATAGTGAAGCAAACAAAGTGACAAATGATAAGGAATATATATTTGATAATTTAGAGCAAAGCAAAAAATATAGAATAAAAGTAGTAGTTATATCAGAAAATGGACAAAAGGCAGAATGTGAGAAAGAAGTAGAAACAGTAGAAGTACCAACTTCAAATGTAGCATTTGAGGTCGAACCAAAGGAAGATACAAATCAAAATGTAGTAGTAAAAGTAATACCAGGAGAAGTAGAACAAGGATATAAAGTTCAAACAAGCATAGACGGACAAAACTGGACTGAAAATATGACAGTAACATTTATAGAAAATGGAAATTTATATGTAAGAATATTTGATGGAAAAAATTATAGTTCAATACCTCAAGTGTATGCAATAACAAATATAGATAAGAAAAAGCCAGAAATAGATGAAACAGTAACAACCCCAAGTACAATAAAGATAAAAGCGGTAGATTCAAAAGATGAAAATTCAGAATATAGTAGAACATCTGGAATTATAGGTTATGCATTAACAACAACGAATAGTAAACCAGCAAATTTTATAGATATAGAAAAAACAAGTAGATTAGAAAAAACAATAACCGGATTAAATCCACAAACACAATATTATATTTGGGTAAAAGATAAAGCTGGAAATATAAGTGATAGCAAAGCAGTAATGACAGAAAAGGAAGGAAACAGTCCAGAAATAATGACAGGAATGTCACCAATAAAATTTACAGATCCAACAGATACACAAGAAGGAACAACAATAAAAACAACAACAACAGACTCAAATTGGTATAATTATACAACGAAAAAATGGGCAAATGCGCAAACACAGGATGGAAGTATGTGGGTATGGATACCAAGATATGCATATAAAATAATATATAATGACCAAAATGATAAATCAAAAGGTGGAAAAATAGATATAGTATTTTTAATAGGAACAACAGATAATTACTATGATAAAAATGGAAATATACAAACAGCACAAAGGCAAAAATCAGAAGAACAAATAATAGAAACAGATGCTAGTAAAACAGACAAATATACAGTACATCCAGCATTTACAAATGAAAGTAGCATAAATTATGCAAATGGAGGATGGGATAAAGAATTAACAGGAATATGGGTTTCAAAATTTGAAGCAGGATATGCAGGTGGAAACAATACTGCAACAATAAAGGATAGTTCAGTCAGCTATAGTGAAGTAGTTTCAAATTATTATGGAACAAACAAAGAAAAAGTGAAAATAAAATATCCAACATTTCAAGGTTTGACATATTCAATGAATCTTATAAGTACAAGTGATGCATTTGATATTTCTAAGGCATTGGTTGAAAATGGAAACATATATGGATTAAATAGTTCAACAGATAGTCATTTAATAAAAAACAGCGAGTGGGGAGCAGTTGCATATTTAGGTCAAAGTAAATATGGTTTAGATGATGTAGAAATATGTATGAATAATGCAAATTTAAACGATACAACAAATTCTGTATATGCCATAACAGGATGTTCAGGAAAATCATCAAAAGAAAAGCAGATTTTGACAACTGTAGAAAAAATAAATTCTAGAACACAAGAAGATATATATGTTTGGACACAAAAGAATGGAACAAAAGCAAGTTCAACCGGAACAATATATGGAGTATATGATATGGCAGGTGGTGCATGGGAAAGAACAACGGGACTCATAAATAATGGTGATACAAATTTAATGCAGTTGCGGAAAATCATTAATGAATACACTAGTAAATGGAAAAAGTTCAAAATATGTAACTGTATATCCATATGATAGTGCTATAGATAACAGTGCAAATGATTTTGATAAAGGTTGCAAAGCAAATTATTTAAAAAATATAAGTATATATGGAGATGCAATAAGGGAAATTTCAACAGTTACGGGACGTGATGTATGTACATCCTGGTATAATAACTATTCAGTGTATCAGGTTTTATGGGAATGCTTTTCTCTCAAAGGTGGATGTTTATGGAATATTCCAGGAAGTGGATTGTTTGCTTTTGCATCCAATGGAGGCTGGTACCAAGGTGAAGTAGGGTTCCGTTCAGTTCTCGTAACTAAAGAATAAAATAAAAAATGTAAGAGATTAAATATATAATTTCTTACATTTTTTAAAATATTTTATTATTTAATAATTCCAAATAATCCAGTAACAGGATCTTTAAACAAACCAATTTCAGGAGTAAAATAAGTAAAAATAATAAAACAAGCAAGCAAAAGTATTATCCCCACAAGAGCCACACTAGAATTACAATCAAAACTAGAAACTAGTACTTTATAAGAAACAAGTTCACCCAAAATAACAGCAACAAAGAAAATACTTATATCAATAAAAGCAAAATTAGTACCAATTACACCAGTATATGTATAAAAGAAAACAATTGTAAATAAAATAGCAGTTAATATACCAAGTAATCTAGCACACAAAAAATTTGGTGAAGTTTTTCCAAGGTAAAAATAACCAATTATAGTAGTTAGGAACATAGGATAAAATAATAATTTTAGATGTTCCCAAGTACTTTCATTAACTGCACTAAAAGCAGCTACAAATGTATTATTTCCAGACCATTCATATGTAAAGTGTAAAAGTGTTCCTAAAATCATTACAAAAATTCCACTAAAAATAATGAATTTTAAAATTATATTTTTTTTCATAACATACCTCCTGTAAATTTTATGCAAAAAATAAAAATTGTAATACATATTTATTGATAAATCTTCCAAATTAATGTATAATATACAAGATGAAAAAAGTTAGGAGATAGATACAAATGAATGAAAAAGTTAAAGATATATTAGAATGGATATATTGTATAATAATAGCAGTAGTATTAGCACTTCTATTTAGATATTTTATAGGAACACCAACAATAGTAAAACAAGTGTCAATGTACCCAACACTAGTTCAAGACCAAAGATTATGGCTTAACAGATGGGGAAGAACAACAAAAAAATTACCAAATAGAGGAGATATAATAACATTTGAAGCACCAAGTAAAAAAACATATACATATAGCGAAGTTGACCAATCAAATCCAGTAGCAAGATATGACAATGAACCAACAAGTTTATGGGGAAAATTTACATACCATGTATTAGAAATTGGAAAAGATAGTTATATTAAAAGAGTAATTGCTTTACCAGGAGAACATGTTGAAATTAAAGACGGAAAAGTTTATATAAATGGAGAAGAATTACAAGAAGATTATCTTCAAAGTGGTATAGTTACAGATTTATTAGGAGTTGGATTTGATGATTTTGTGGTACCAGAAAATTGTGTATTTGCTATGGGAGATAACAGAAATCATAGTACAGACTGTAGAGCGTTTGGATGTATTCCATTAGAAAAAATAGAGAGTAAAGTTTGGATAAGAATTTGGCCATTAAACTTATTTGGAAAAGTAAAATAAACTATAAATTTTAAAATGGTATTTTAAATTCTAGAAAAAAATAAAAGCAGGAGATAGGATGTTTAATAATATATTAGGAAACGAGAATATAAAAGAATTATTAACAAATGCAGTAAAAAACAATAAAACATCACACAGTTATATGTTTGTCGGTACAGAGGGAATTGGAAAAAAAATGATTGCAAAAGAATTTGCAAAAATGATTTTATGTACTGATGAAACTAAATATTGTGGTAGATGCAAATCTTGTATTGAGTTTGAAAGTAATAACAATCCAGATTTTAGAATAGTTGAACCTGATGGAAATAGCTTAAAAATAGAGCAAATAAGAGAATTACAAAATAAAGTTGCGGAAAAGCCAATTATTTCAAATAGAAAAGTTTATATAATAAATGATAGTGACAAAATGACTACAGAGGCTCAAAACTGTCTATTAAAAACCTTAGAAGAACCACCAGAGTTTGTTACTATAATTCTAATCGGTTCAAATGAAAGTGCATTTTTAGATACTATAAAATCAAGATGTATGATATTACGTTTTAACAAAATATCAAATGAAAATATTGTAAGATTTTTAGAAGAAAATTATCAAACTAAAGCAACTAGTCAAATTATGTTAGAAGCATTCCAAGGAAGCATTGGAAACGCAATTAAATTACAAGATAAACAAGAAGAATATGAGCAAATAGAAAATGTAATAATAAATTTAGAAAAACGAGATAAAATAGACACATTAAATAAGGCAGATGTAATTTATAAAGCAAAAGATGAAAAATTTGAGATATTAGATTATATAAATATTGTATTATTAGATATGGCAAAGAGGTCTAATAAATATGCAAATTGTATAAATATAGTAGAGGATACAAAAAAAAGATTGAAATCTAATGCAAATTATGATATGAGTATAGATAATATGTTACTAAAAATGTGGGAACAGGTAAATTAATTTAAATGAACATAGAATAACATACATAAGAAATAAAAATATAAATAAAAATTAATGGAAGGAAAAATAACTTTGAAGAACATAGTAGGAATAAGATTTAAAAAATTAGGAAAAATATATTTTTTTAATCCAAAAGAAATAAAATTACAAAAAGGTGATAAAATAATAGTTGAAACATCTCAAGGAGAGGAATATGCTGAAGTACTAATTCCAAATAGATATGTTGAAGACGAAAAAATAGTAGCACCTTTAAAAAAAGTATTAAGAATAGCAACAAATAAAGATATAAAAAGACATGAAGAATGCAAAAAAATAGAAAAAGAAGCGTTTAAAGTATGTGAAGAAAAAATAAAAGAACATAAATTAAATATGACACTTACAGATGTAGAATGCAAATTTGACAATAGTAAAATGTTATTTTATTTTACAGCTGATGGAAGAGTAGATTTTAGAGAATTAGTAAGAGATTTAGCAGCTATTTATAGAACAAGAATAGAACTACGTCAAATTGGAGTAAGAGACGAGGTAAAAAGAATAGGTGGAAATGGTGTGTGTGGTAGAGAATTATGTTGTTGTACATTTTTAAATGATTTTGAAACAGTATCAATAAAAATGGCAAAGGAACAAAATATTTCACTTAATCCATCAAAAATATCAGGAAATTGTGGTAGACTTATGTGTTGCTTAAAATATGAAAATGAAGTTTACGAAGACAAGTTAAAACATCTTCCAAATGTTGGAGCAATTGTTAAAACAGAAGATGGTGTAGGAGAAGTAGACAATATAGAAATCTTAAAAGAGCAATTAAGAATTAAATTTAAAAGTGAAGATGGATATACTTATAAAAAATATGATGCTAAAGATGTAAAAGTAATAAAAGATGTTGCTAGAGAGCAAATTGATGAAGAAGAAATACAAAATAAAAAAGAATTAGAAGAACTTGAAAAGCTAGAGCAAGAAGATAAGAAAGTTTTAGGAGGTGAAAAAAATGGCATATAAAATTACAGATAAATGTATCTCTTGTGGAGCATGTGCAGCAGAATGTCCTGTTGGATGTATATCACAAGGTGAAGATAAGTTTGTTATAGATGCATCAGCATGTATCTCTTGTGGTACTTGTGCAGGTGTTTGTCCTGTTGAGGCACCAGAAGAAGAATAAGAAAAAAAGAAGAGGGGGATCGAGGGACGTTCCTTAAATTCCCTCTTTAAAGGGAATAGGGGACAGCCCTTATATGATTTTAGGAATAATTTTAATTCAGGACTGTCTTCTAAAAGTTTTAATTCAAAAGAATTTTAAGTTTGGTAAATATGTAAAATCAAATAATTTAAAATCAATTTTTTATAATTCAATAAATATTTAATAAGATTTATAGTAAGTTTTTTATTCAAAATTTAATATCAAATATAATTGAAATCAAAAAATATCATAATTAAGTTAGAAACTAATTAGAAAGGGGGCATAATGCCTAGAACATCAAGAACGTTAATAAATTCAAAATATATTCATGTCATAACACAAGGCATAAAAAAGGAATATATTTTTAAAAATGATAAGTATAAGCAAGAATACATAAAATTATTAGATGATATGTTAAATGAGTATAAAGATACAAAACTTTTAGCATATTGTATTATGGATAATCATGCACATTTGCTTATATATACGGATAAAATAGAGGAATTATCAAAAATAATGAGCAGAGTTAATACTTCATATGGAATTTTTTATAATAAACACAGAATGAGGGTAGGATATGTATTTAGAAATAGATATTATACACAAGAAATATCAGATAAAAATCATTTATTTAATGCATTGGCATACATTCATAAGAATCCTGTAAAAGCAGGGATGGTTAAAAATGAAATTCAGTATAAATATTCATCATACAAAAATTATATTCATAAAAATGTAGATATGGAGAAGATCAAGTTAATTTTTGATACAGAAGATTATCTGAAGCAGTTTAAATTTATTCATAAAAACTTTTCACCAGAAAATATCATAGATATTAAAGATGAACAGGAAAAATCAGAAGAGAAAATGAAGAAAATAATTGTAAAATTTTGCAATGAAAATAATTTGAAATTAGATTATATAAAAAAGAATAATTATTTATTATTATTATTGATAAATGAAATAAAAGATAATTGTGATGTGACAAATAAAGTGATAACAGAATATTTAAAGATAGGGAAAAATAGAATTTCTAATATTTCAAAAAGGTAAAATCAGAGGATAATAAATGTATGTGAGTATTTAAATAATAAAAAAATACAGGGATTAAGGGGTGTCCCTAAATCCCTAAAAAGGGGGAATTCAAGGAACGTCCCTAAATCCCTTTTCTGTTTCCGATTTCTTCTAAATTCAAAAGTTCTTGCCATCTTGCATCAACCTCTTTTTGGAATTCCTCAATCATCCACTCATTGCCAGTTTTAAACATATGTTTAAATCTCTTTTGAGGTTTTAAGAACTCTTCAATAGGAAGTTTTTTAGCAGGTTTATAAGAAATATGATAAACACCGTTAACAACTTCATATAAAGGCCAGTAGCAAGTTTCAACAGCCAATTTATTAATTTTCATTAAATCTTCTGTTGCATAACCCCAACCTCTAGGGCATGGAGCCATAACATTTAAAAATGTTGGACCTTCTGTATAGATTGCTTTTTCAGCTTTTTCATATAAATCTTTCATATTATTTACTGCAATTGATTGTGCAACATAAGGTAAATGATGGCCTACCATTATTTTTGTTAAATCTTTTCTTGATTGCATTTTTCCAGGAATAACTTTTCCAGCTGGTGATGTTGTCGTATCTGCAAATTTAGGTGTAGCAGATGAACGTTGGATACCTGTGTTCATATATGCACCATTGTCATAACATACATATAACATGTCATGACCTCTTTCCATTGCTCCTGATAGTGATTGTAAACCAATATCATAAGTTCCACCATCTCCACCAAATGCGATGAATTTTGTGTGTTCATCTTCTGGTAATTTTCCTTGTTTTTTAAGAGATTTGTATGCAGCTTCAACTCCTGATAAAGTAGCAGATGTACTTTCAAATGCTGTATGGATAAATGAATCTGTCCATGCTGTATATGGATAGATAAATGTTGATACTTCCATACATCCAGTTGCAGTTGATATTACTGCATGATCTTCTTCTTTTAGTGCTCTTAAAATGTGTCTTGCAACAACAGGTGCTCCACATCCAGCACACATTCTATGTCCTTCTGTAAATCTTGAAGGCCTATTTGCAACTATTTCTTTAACATTATATGCCATGATTATTTGCCTCCTTTCATTTCTGAACGTAAACCTAAATACCTATAAGGATTTTCAACTTTTCCGTTTTTAGCAATTTCAGCTAAATCTGTATATACTGATTTGATTTCTTTTTCTGTTGTGTCTCTACCACCAATTCCATAAACATAATTAACAACTGGAACGTTTTGTTTTGCAACATACATGCTAGAAACAACATCTTCAAATAAAGCTCCACCAATAGCATTTAAAGAATCAGATTTATCTAATACTGCAACTGCTTTTAAATGTGATAAGGCTTTTGCAACTTCTTCTCCTGGGAAAGGTCTATAAACTCTAATTTTTAATAAACCAGCTTTAACACCTTGATCTCTTAATTTATCAACAACTGCTTTAGTTGTACCAGCAGTTGAGTTCATACAAACAACTGCAATTTCTGCGTCATCTAATTTATATTCTTCAAATAAATCATAATGTCTGCCAGTCCATTTTTCAAACTCTTTTGAAACATCTAAAATAACTTGTTTAGCAGCTTTCATAGCTTCGCCTTGTTGAGCTTTATGTTCAAAAAGATAAGCTTGTAAATCTAGTGGACCAATGGCCATTGGTTCTTTTCTATTTAATAAATAATGTTCAGGATGATATTCACCAACGAATTTTTTAACATCTTCATCATTTTCTAATTCAATATTTTCAATAGAATGTGATGTTATAAATCCATCTTGACAAATCATAATTGGAAGTTGAACATCTTTATTTTCAGCAATTTTGTGAGCCATTAAGTTATTATCATAAGCTTCTTGATTATTTTCTGAAAATAACATTATCCAACCAGCGTCACGAACGCCCATTGCATCGGAATGGTCATTGTGTATGTTAAGAGGGCCAGATACAGCTCTATTAACCAAGTTCATAACTATAGGAAGTCTTAAACTTGAAGCAATGTAAATCATTTCCCACATTAAAGATAAACCATTTGCAGATGTAGCAGTCATAGCTCTTGAACCTGCAGCTTCAGCACCAATACAAGCACTCATAGCACTGTGTTCACTTTCAACAGCAACAAATTCAGTGTCAACTGAACCATTTGCAACAAATGTTGAAAAATATTGAGGAATTTCTGTTGATGGTGTAATAGGGAATGCTGCAACAACATCAGGATTGATTTGTTTCATAGCAGTAGCAACAGCTTCGTTACCACTTAATCTCTCTCTTATACTCATTATTCAGCACCTTCTTCCTTCATAACAATTGCACCAAATGGGCAAGCTTTAGCACAAACGCCACATCCTTTACAATAATCATAATTAAAATCTTCTCTTTTTAAAGAACCTTTGCAAACAGGAATGCTATTATCTGGACAAACAGGGTAGCATAATCCACATTGTTTACATTTTTCTTCTATCCATACAGGTTTAACACTTCTCCAGTCACCAGTTTTGAATTCTCTGGCATTACCTGCATCATATATATTTCCACCTATTGTTAACTCTTCCATAGGTGTTGTTTTATCTATTTTTGTCATAATTTTCTCCTTCCTGTCAAAAGAGGCGCTTCTTTCTGCCAAAAGGGACGCCCTTTTTTGACAAGTATATTGTTAGATTTTTTTAACTTCTTTTAATGCCATTTCTAAAGCTTTCATATTACCATCTATAACTTCAGGTTTTTTAGCAAATTTATGTTTAAATGAACCTTTCATATCTTCTAGAAAAGCTTCATCTGACATGATTCCACTAACTTTAACAATTGCCGCAAGCATAGGTGTATTTGGAAAATATCTTCCTAAAGCTTCAACTGATATTTTTCTTGCATCTATTGTGTAAACGTCACCTTTGTAACCGTTTAATACACTTTTTAAATAGTCTGCTGATTTTGTTGTATTGATTACAATTGCACCAGTTTCTTTTAAACCAGCTGTTACAGGAACTGTTTCTAAAAGTGTATCATCAACAACAACTACATAATCTGGTTCATAGATATTACTGTGAACTGTTATAGGTTTGTCACTAATTCTGTTATAAGCAGTAATTGGTGCACCCATTCTTTCTGGACCATATTCAGGGAAACCTTGAATATATTTACCAGTATTAAATGCGGCGTCAGCTAATAATAATGATGCTGTTTTTGCACCTTGACCGCCTCTACCGTGCCATCTAATTTCTATTAGGTTATTCATATTATTGCCTCCTTTAAAAATAATCAAACAAATGGCTTAAATTTTTAAATTAAGCTAGTTTGAAGTACGTATTTGAATACGTGTGTTTTATGTGTCTAGTATATGCCAAAAGTGTTGTGATGTCAAGGGAGTTTTTTGTACGAAGGAGTCGAAAAGTTACAAGAAAGTTATAGTTCAGTTCACAAATTATTTCATTATTTTTGTAACGTCGAAAAAAGGTTAAAAATTAATGATAATTATAATAAAAAATTTAGTTTTTATGATTAATTGTAATCAACTCATCTAAAGAGCAATTTAAATACAAACATAAATCTTCTAAATATTTAAAAGAAATAGATGTTGTCTCACTATTAATGATTCTATTTAAATTTCTATTAGTTATATTCATTTGTTGGCAAAGCCAGTATTTACTTTTATTATTCTTTTTTAGTAGTTTTTCAATATTAAATTTTAACATATTATTCACCTCTTAGAGATTTTATTATAAAAAAATTTTATAAATAAGCTATTTACAAATACCCTATGCTGATGTATAATAATTTTGAAATTTTACTATACTAATAGTTAGATTTTTACAAAAAATACATAGGAGGAAAGAAAAAATGAAGAATCGAAGTAATGGTATAACACTTGTAGCCTTAGTGATTACAATTGTTATATTATTGATATTGGCAACAATATCAATACAGTCATTGATGCATACTGGATTATTTGAAAGTGCAAATAGAGCAAAATTAGAAACAAAAAGAGGACAAATTACAGAATGGCTAGGTCTAAGATTATTAGAAGGGCAGATGAAAAATCCAACAGGGACAGCAGAAGAAGTAATAATCGCTACCAGAAATAGTGTTATAGAAAATAAAAATGAATTGCTAAAAATCGGGAAAGAAGTAAGTATAGAAGATACAAGCATCGAAGAAGACGGAGAGCAAGTAGACATATATTTTTATGCAATAGTAGATAGAGACATATATAAAGTAGATATGTCAGGAGCAAAATTTATAGGTGAACAAGGAAAAATGTTACCAGTAATAAAATTAGAAAGCTTAACAAGTACAACAAATTCAATAAAAATAAAATTAAAAACAAGTAGAAATCAAGGTGGAAAGGTAAAGTATTACATAAAAACAGAAGATGAAGATAAGTATGAGTTAAAAGAAACCAAAACAGATGATTCAGAATATACATATGGAGACTTAATACAAGGAAAAAAATATAATATAAAAGTAATAGCAAAAGCAGAAAATGGGCAAACAGCAGAAGTAACTGCAGAGCAAACAACAGGAAGCATAGCAAATTTAACAG
>URWN01000009.1 GCA_900551615.1 uncultured Clostridium sp. | reverse complement strand
CCTCTTTCTTCATCCGACTTCGTTTTGTTGTTCACAAACATAGTATAGCGCTAATTTTGTTTGTTGTCAACTATATTTGTTTATTTTTTTCATTTTTTCTTTATTTTTTATATAATAAATTTTTAAAATACTATAATTATTAAAAAGTTTATATATAGCTTCTTTATTAATATTGTATAAATTCTCTTATTTCTTTTTTTGTATCCTCTAAATCTTTATCATTTGCTACATTTAAAACATTAACATTAGGATATTTTGCTTTAATTTCATCTGACATTTCTAGATATATTTTTTGTTGTTTTTTACTATTTTCAGCTTTAAATTCTGCACCTTTAAAAACAGCTTTTCCGTCTCTTTTTAGTCTCTCGACGTATTCATTTTCATTTTCTAAATACAATGTTATATAATATATTTCAAAATCTAAATTAGCAAATTCATCTAATAATTTTTCATAAACATCTGTAAATGAATACTGTTTTACTCCTAATCTACAATAATTTTCCTCCGTAAAAAATGTTCTATCAAAAATTAAATTAATACTTTTATTTTCCATCTTTTTTATATATTCTATTAAGTCAACATACATATCTTCTGCTTTTTTCTTGCCTGCAACTGTGCTATCTGCTGTTCCTGACATTCTATACAAATTTGAATATGGTAATGTATGTCTTAAAAAATCTGTTATTGTCGTTTTTCCTGCGCCTTGTGGTCCTTCTACTACTATTATTTTTGAATTTGCCATTTTTATTTCTCCTCTTTTTCTTTATCTTCTATTTTTTCATTTTCTGTATCATCTTCTAACATTTTATTAATTGAATTCATTATATCATCCATATTATCATCAAAATCATCTTTTACTAAATTAAACATTATACGAACTCCCTTCAATATATTTTACAAAATTATTATACTATTTTATCTTTTCTATTTCAATAAATTTATAGATTTTTATTAACATTTGTAGTAAAATAAAAATACTTATTTCAAAGGAGGAACAAAATGAAAAAATTTGAAAAATATTCTACAAATCCAGAAAATCTAAATTGGGAAAAAGCAACAAAAAGAGAAACTCCATTATATCCAAGAAATAATGATATAAGAAATGATTTTGAAAGAGATTACACAAGAATAATACACAGCAATGCATATAGAAGATTAAAACATAAAACTCAAGTTTTCTTTTCACCAGAAAATGACCACATTTGCACAAGAATTGAACATGTAACACATGTAGAGTCTATAAGTTACTCAATTGCCAAAAACTTAGGTCTAAATACAGAACTTACAAAGGCAATTTCTGTTGCTCATGATATCGGACACAGTCCTTTTGGACATGAAGGTGAGAAAATATTATCTGAAATTTCAAAAAGAGATTTAGGTTACCCTTTCTGGCACGAAAAAAATGGGTTAGAATTCGTTGATAATGTTGAACTTTTAGAAGATAACAACAAATTTATGCAAAATCTAGATTTAACATATGCCGTAAGGGATGGTATAATTTCTCATTGTGGAGAAATTGATGAAAATTGTGTACGTCCTAGAACAGAGTATATAAATTTACATGATTATAATTATCCAAATCAATATGCTCCATACACATGGGAAGGATGTGTTGTTAAAATCTCAGATAAAATTTCTTATATTTGTCGTGATATTGAAGATGCTATTACTTTAGGAATTTTAGACGAACATGTTGATGAATTATTTTCATTATTAAATATAACTTCTGGAAATGAACAAATAAACAATACTATTATAATAAACAATTTAATACATGATTTATGTGAAAATTCTTCACCAGAAAAGGGATTATGTTTTTCTAAAAAATCCCTAGATTTGATGGATAAGATTAAAGATTTTAACTATAAAAATATATATTCTTGTAAAAGAATTTTGCCTTCTAGACGTTATTTTAATCTTGTAATAACTGAAATTTATAATTTATTAAAATCAACTTATGCGGGTTCTAATACATTAGATAATTTGAAAAATCTAAGTTTTACATATCCAAAACTTGGAAATGGATTTATTGATTTTATTCATAATTATTATGATTTTGGAAATCGAGATGAATTAAAATTAAAAAATAAGGTTTTGTTTTCTATTGATAATGAAAAGGATTTTTGCAAGGCTATTATTTACTATATTTCTGGTATGACTGATAATTTTGCTATTGAAATTTATAATGAAATTATACATTTTTAGGGATTTAGAGTTCAGTGTTCTAAATCTCTTTTAAATATTTTGTATATAAAAAAGAGGGATTGGGAGCACTGTCCCCGAATCCCCTAAAAGAGGGATTTTAAAGAACGTCCCTAAATCCCTTCTTCCCATCAACTATTCTAGTAACAAGCATTGAAGAAACATCATCTCCAACTACATTTAGAACAGTTGCAGGCATATCTATTATTGTTGCAATTATTGTTAATATTGGCAATGATGCAACAGGATATCCTAACATAGTTATAATTAACATTTCTGATATAGTTCCCCCACCTATTGGAACTGCTGTTATTAGTAAATTTGCAAGTAATGCAACACCTAAAACTCCAAAAATATCTCCTGCTGTTGCTAAACTTGTTCCAAATAAACCTACTAAAAACATTATTTTAAATACTGACCCTATTATAGAACCATCTTTGTGGAAGCTTGTTCCTAATGGTATTGTTGTTTCTGCTATATCGTCTGGAACTCCCATTTTTTTTGTTGATTCTATATTTATTGGTATACAAGCTGCACTTGAACATGTTCCCATCGCTGTAACTGTTGCAGGAATAACATGTTTCCAAAATGCTCTTACTCCATTTTTTCCACCGGCTATAAATGCATATACACTATACATTATAAAATAATATAATATTGCAATTATTAGATATACAAAAAATGTTTTTAAGTATCCTACTGCTATTGATGTTCCAAAACTTCCTATAAATGAAGCCATATAACATCCAAGTCCTATTGGTGCATAGTACATTATAATTTTTACTATGTTTTCCATTACGCTATTTGCTGATTCTAGTACTTTTCTAAATGGTTCTCCTTTTTCTCCTGACATATTTATTGCTATTCCTACTATTATTGAGAATACTAAAAGAGCAATTATATTGTCTTTTGAAAATAGTTTTGAGAAATCATTTACTGTAAGTAGTTTTACAGTTCTGTCTGCAATTGTCATATCATCTTCTTCTGAATCTTGAGAATCTGTTGAATTTTCTGCACTTTCTAGTGTTGCTCTTATTTGCTGTCCATCTTCAGTGTTTATTAGTTTTACAAAATATGTACTTGCAAATCCTATTAATACTGCTATAACTGATGTTAGAACAAATACTAATAATATTGAACCAATTATTTTTCCTAGTCTTTTTGGTTGTTTCATTTTTGATATTGCGGTGGTTATGTTTAAAAATATTAGTGGGATAATTATAACTAATAATAGATTTAAGAATAAATCACCCAATGGGCTTAATATAGTTGCTTTTTCTTTAAAGATTATTCCTATGATGCTTCCAACAATTATTGCAACTAGAAGTATAATTGTTGATTTGTAATTTGATAAAAATTTTTTCATAATACTACCTTTCTGTTCGTTTTTCTTTTTAAGCTTTTTTGGAGTTTTTATTTTACAGCTCTAATTTTGATACGAACTCGTTTTTTAAGGTAACTCGAAATATAGTTATATTTCGAGGATTTTTTCTATTATATAATAAAAGTATTCTAAATAGCAAGTATTTAGAATACTTTTTATAAATTAATTGTTAGAT
Source organism: uncultured Clostridium sp. (assembly GCA_900551615.1). GTDB lineage: Bacteria > Bacillota > Clostridia > TANB77 > CAG-508 > CAG-269. The sequence continues at coordinate 45,270 of URWN01000009.1, read as the reverse complement.
TTTGTTACAGTTCACTAAGAATACAGCAGGTGATACCTAAGCATGATAGTTTGAATATATTTTTGAATGTAACAGAAATAGTTTTACAAATTCTTAAGTAAATGATTTAAAGGTTCCTACCACTAGGGTTTGTTAAATCATTTACATTAGAATTTGTAAACATATGTAGGGCAACCGAAAAAATTATGAAAACTATCATCTTTAGGTATAAACCGCATTATTCTTGCTGAACTATAACATAATCTTTTAAATAAGCAAAAAATCAGATTGGTTCTTTTACTATTTCAAAATCAATTTGTCTTAGCATCTTGTTAGCAGAAATAACTCTAATTTTAACTTTATCACCTATTTTGTATGTTGTATTAGTCTTTTCCCCTATAAGTCTTTTTCTTTCTTCATCATAAATAAAATACTCATCACCCAGATTTTCAAACCTGATTAAGCCTTCAACTGTATTTTCAAGTTCAACAAAAATTCCAAATTGAGTAACAGATGAAACAATACCTTCATATTCTTCACCAATTTTATCTTGCATAAATTCAGCTTTTTTCAAGTCTTCACTATCTCTTTCAACTTTAGTTGCAACTTTTTCTCTATCTGAAGATGATGCTGCTCTTTGTTCTGCTTTTTCTTGATATTCTTCAAGCCAATCTTCATCTACAACATAATTGTCTTCTAAATATTTTGATATTATTCTGTGTATGAATAAGTCTGGATATCTTCTTATTGGTGATGTAAAATGACAATAATATTTACTTGCAATTCCAAAGTGTCCTTTGTTTTCTGATTCGTATCTTGCAACTTTAAGTGTTCTTAAAATTAATGTTGATACAACTTTTTCTTCGTCTTTTCCTTTTATTTCTTCTAATATTTTTGATACTTCTGTTGGATATACCTTTTCATTGACAACTTTGATTTTTAAACCAAAATTAAATAAAAATTTGTTTAAGTCTTTTATTTTATCTAAGTCCGGATCCTCATGAACTCTATAAATAAATGGTGCTTCTAACCAATAAAATTTTTCTGCAATTGCTTCATTTGCACTTAGCATAAATTGCTCTATTATTTCATTACTAAAACTTGTTTCATATTTTCCTACATTTACTGCTCTTCCATTTTCGTCTAAATCAATTTTGCTTTCTGGTATATCAAGATTCAAATAGCCTTGCTTTAATCTTCTTTCTTTCAAAATTGTTGCAAGTTCTGCCATTAATTCAAAGTCTTTAATATATTTCTCATATCTTTTTAAAACTGTTTCATCTGATTTATCTATTATTTTTTGTACATCATGATAATTCATTCTTTCACGTACATTTATTATTCCTTTATATACTTCTACTCCTATTGTTTTTCCTTCTGGATTAATTTCCATTGAACATGAAAGTGTAAATCTGTCTTCACCTGCATTTAAGCTACATATTCCATTTGATAGTTCTTTTGGTAACATTGGAATTACTCTTGAAAGCATGTAAATACTTGTTCCTCTAATTTGAGCTTCTTTATCTAAAAAGCTTCCTTCTTTGACATAGTGGCTTACATCTGCTATATGAACATCTAATCTGTAATTTCCATTATCTAATTTTATTACTCTTACAGCATCGTCCAAATCTTTGGCATCTTCTCCATCTATTGTAAAAATCACATGTCCTCTACAATCAACACGGTTTGGTATATCTTTAGAGTCTATTTTATCTCCATATTTTTTGGCTTCTTCTACAACTTGTTCTGGAAATGTTGATGGTAAATTGTATTCTTTTATTAATGATAACATATCTACCCCAGCTTGCTCTGGTGACCCTAGCACTTCTATTATTTTTCCTTCTGCATTTTTTCCTTTTTCAGGATATTTTGTTATTTGTACTACTACTTTATATCCATTTTTTGCTTTCCCAAAATTATTTTTTGAAATAAATATATCTGTTCCAAAGCTTTTTTCGTCTGGTACTACAAATCCAAAATTTTGACTTTTTTGAAATGTACCAACTACTGTATCTTTCTCATGTTTTATTATTTTCTTTATTTTTCCTTCTGCTCTTTTTATTTTATTCTTTTCTTCTATTATTTCAACTAAAACTTTGTCACCATTTAATGCATTTAATGAATCTTCTTTTGAAATATAAATTTCATCTTCATCATTTTCTATTTTCACAAAACCAAATCCTTTTTGATTTTTTCTATATGTTCCTTCTACAAAGTTTTCGCCAATTACTCTATATCTATTTTTCTTGTTCTTTACTATTTTATAGTCTTCTTCTAATTTTTTTAGTGTTTGTGTAAATTGATTATATTCTTTTTTTGGCACTCCTAATAAAATCGCTATTTCTTTTGCTTTCATTGGAGTATAGTTTTCATCTTTCATGAATTCTAAAATAATATTTTCTTTATTCATCTTTATTCCTTTCAAAAAAATTATTTTTGCTTGTACAATCTAAGTAATATTATAACATTTTATAATACTTTCTACAACATTATTTTAAAAAGCTATACACATTATTTTTAAAAAGCTATACACATTATTAAAAAAGCTATACAACTTCATTTAAAGTTGTATAGCCTTTTATATCTAATTATCTTAACTTTTCTATTTCTTCTTTTGTTAATTCTGTAATTTCCATAATTGTTTCTATTGGTATATTTTTTTCTAACATTGCTTTAGCTGTTTTTATTACACCTTCCTTTTTTCCTTCTTTTTTTCCTTTTTCTATTCCTTCTTCCACTCCAGCTTCAAAAAAGTTATGCTCACTTGTTAGTCTATTATATTCTGCCATTATTATAGAATTGTGCCTTTCTCTTTCTTTTGGATCTTCACTTATAAAGTCTAGTGTATTCATTGCTTTTTTTATTTCTTTATTTTCTTTTTCTGCCAACATTATCTCCTCCTTCCTTTGCGTAAATACACACATCCACTGGTCTAGTTTTGTAAATTTTGATGGTTCTTTCTTTTTGTATTTTGGTAATTCTATGTAGTGGAATTCTATGTATTTTGATGCTATTTGTTCTTCTTGTTCATATCCCATATCTACATATTCTTCCTCTAGAGTTTCATCAAATTTCATTTTTCCTACACTATGGTAACTATTTCTTTTTAAAAAATTATAGTTTGTTATAAATATTACTATGCTCTTTTTTAATTTTGTATAGTCATCGCCTACTTGTAATTGGCTTGTAATCATATTTCCTAAATATTGTATTCCTCTTTCTTGTGTGTTTTTTCTGTCTTTCATCTGCATTTCTACATCTAAAATCATCCCATCATCTGTTTCTGCTTTGATATCTAAAAGTCCTCGTTTTTCGTCTTTTTCGTAAGGTATTATTTCTGGATTTTTTATTGTTACTTCTTTTATATCTTTCTTTAAAATTGCCTCCAAAAAATCTTTTAATACACTTTCGTTTCCTTCGAATGCAAATACTCTTTTGAATATGTAATCATCTGTAAGTGGTAGTCTTTCTAGTTCTCTTATTTTTTCATTTGCCATAGGCTTCTTCCTTTCTTATTATACTAAATATTTTCGTTTTTGGCAACACTATTTAGTAAATATTTATTACTTATTTACAATTAAAGTTACTGTTCACAGCATAATAAAAAATATATATTTGAAATTAATTAATTATTTATTTTGAAGTGGATAAGGGTGGACCGTTCAAAAATTCTCAAAAGTTTTTAAACTTTTGTCAGAATTTTTAGAATGGAGTAACAAAAAATAAATAAATAATTAATTTCATCTTTAAATTTTAAAGCTGTGAATAGTAACCATTAAAGAGACAATTACAGACTAAAAATGTATATCATATTTTTTTTAAATATCAGTGTATTAGGGTTATCAACACTTTTTATTCTTATAATACATTATTAATACTATTGGATAGTTTTTAGATTTAATATTATTGTGGATTTTAATCTTTTCTTAAATTTTGGAAATTATTTTTTGAAATTAAATATTTCTAGATTAAATTTTAATTATTTATTTCTGCTAAGCTGTAGGAATTAATTTTTTATTTTTAAATCTTTTATAGTCATGCAATTGTCTAATTAATTGCATAGTCATATATTACCATAATTTTATATTCATTGTCAACAAAAATATTTCGACAAAAAGTGATAAAAATAAGGTAAAAATTTATAAATTTCTACCTTAAAATCTCTAACTATACTAAATATAAAACTCCTAAAACTAAAGTTAAAATTCCGAATATGATTGAAGATATAACCATTATTCTTTTCTGTTTTCCTTCTTTAGTTCTACCTTTATTTTTTTCATAAAAGTTATTTGTTGATGAACCTGTTATTGTTTGTGATAAACCTGCATCATCTTTTGTTTGAATTAATGCTAATATTATCACTACTAGTGCTATTATAAAATATATCACTGTTAATATTGTTCTTATTATTTCCATTTATAATTCCTCCCTGCGGTTTCTTTTCTATTACTTTGCTATTTTATCATATATATTTATAAATTGCAATCCTTTTACTCTACCTAATCGAAAAAAATTTTGATATATATTTCAATTATCTGAAAAAATTATTTTAAATAACATTATTGTTTCCTATATTTTATCTTTCTTTTTATATTTCTATATTTAGCATATTTTCCATCTACTTCGTAATTATTTCTTCTGTCTACTGCTATATAGTTTATTTTATTTTCTTCTAATTTTGCTATAATTTTGTTTAACGCAAAAACAGGAAATGCGCATACTTTTATATTTTTTTCTACTGTTTTTAATTTGTAGTTAAAAATATATGAAATAATATACGCATCTTTACTATAACTATAATAAAATTTTCCTATTTTGATAAATATTATATATTCTGTATGTATTTGTTTTATATTTTTTATATATTTACTTCTTTATTTGATTACATATGCTTGTTCAGCTATACTTCCGTCTCCTGATATTGCTTGGACATTAGAATTTAGAGTTATGACAGGGCGAAAAGCATAGACGAGAGAATACTCGCGGCCGTTAGAAGAGTACAAGGTATAGGCGTTGACATTACCAGAGTTCACACGGCGAACATTGAAGCTAGCACCGTCAGAATCAGCATCGACGCAACGAGATGACATCCAATATGTTGGATACTTACTTCCATTATTTTCTATAAATAATTCATAATATTTACTATCTGTGAAACTATCAGTACTATTCATGCTTTGAGACCAATATGTTCTCTTTAATGTACTTGTAGCTGATGTGTCATTTCCAGTTACAAATGCATCTTGTTTACTAACACCTAATTTATTGCTTGTTGTTGAATTTACTACTGTCTGATTTTCTTCGCTTTCTAATATTTTTGGATACTTTATATTTGTTGGCGAATATGGTGTTGTACCTTCTGTTGGTTGTGTAGTCATATATTTTGTTATATCTTCTATTTTTAAATTTTGTACTCTGCTTGCTAATTTTGAATTATTATATAATGTACTACATGCATCATCTAGCAACTTTACTGCATTGTTATATCCATTGTATCCTGATAATGTTATTTTTGATGTAGTTGGAACTTCGCTTATTAATCTTACTTGTCCATTTTGTACATCAAGTACTCTCCATTTTAAATCTTTTTCTTGCGTTAATGTTGATGTTGTATTTGCTGTTGAACCTGAATATATTGCTAAATTTGATATTAATGTTGTATATTTTGTATCTGTATTTGATACTGTATCTGGTGTATATGATACATAGTCTCCTACTTTTACTTTGTCTGCTAATTTTTCTGTCTTTTCTTCTGTTGTTCCTGAAATATACTTATTTAATTCATCTTCATATTCATTCAATATTTTAGCTTGATTTTCTGCTGCATTTTGTGTCTTTTCCTTTGCTTCTTGTGCTTTTCCAAACAAGCCTGTATTTGTTAATGATAATATTGTTATTCCTGCCAATATCAATAAGATAATAATTGTAATTACTAGTGCTACCAGTGTGATACCTTTTGTATCTTTTGCCTTTTGTGTTTTTTCTTTTAAATTTAACATAGATTTCATCCTTCCTTTGTATTTTTTACAAGTTTTTCTTGCATTTCGATTTTAACATAGCCAAAAATATTTTTCAACAGTTTTAGTTATATTTTTAGTGTAAAATTTTTGGTTATTGGATATAACCTTGTTACTAAAAATTACATCCAACAACCAAAAATCACTATAAGTATAATAACTTTCAATAAAATACTACTCAAAAATTTAAAATTAGTACATTTTATTCCAATATCATTCAAACAATCATATTGAGCAATAATTTTATCAATTTCCTCTTGAGTAGAAATTGCTTTTTCCTGCATATATTCTTTTGCCAAAAATCTAGCTTTTATCATAGCATCATTTTCCAAATAAGTTCGTACAGCATAATACACCAAACTAAATAATATAAAAATTGCCATAAAAGTCATTTTTATCGGTAATAAATTTAAAACTCCCAAAATACATATAGCTATAAAATACACTAAATAAATATTTGAAAATATAAAATTAAACCATAATAATTTTTTGCTTTGTATTGAATGCAAGCATTCATGTGCTATTGTCTGAATTCTTGTATAACTATCCTTTAAATTAGCAATAAAAATTTTGTTACTCATTACCAAATATAAAGTCGCATTAGAATTTTTATCTTCTTCAATTTTTACATTTTCATTTTTTAATTTTTTTAAATACCATTTACATATTTCTATATTTTCAGGATATTTTTGAGTTAATTCATCTAACTCTTTATTTTCTCCAAGTTCTTTTATTTTTTTCATATTAAAATCAAATATAAATCTTAATATCAAATACATTATTACTACTATTATTAATAAAATTATAAATTCCATATTCACTCCTTATATTTTACTAATAATGTTATTATAACTATCTCCACTTTTTTATTTTAAAACATCCATTACTGCATCACCAATTATTTTATTTACATCTGATAAAATTATATTAAACTTTGTTTCTGCATCAAAAAACTTTGCTGCATCTGAATTTTCATATAATTCTATATATAATTGTTGCATTTTTTTAGTTTTTTCTTCATCATTTTTTCCTGTTTGCATTGCTGTTATTTGAGCATCATATCTAGCTTCTTCAAATTCTTGTATTTTTTTCTTTAATTCAGTATTTAAATTCAATGTTTCTTTTGCCATTTTATAATTTACATATTCTTCTGAATTCTTTAATTCTTGTGCTAATCTATTTGCTGTATCATATACATTCATTTTTTTCATCCTTTCTCTATTATATTTATATAAACATCCATGGCATAATAAAATACTCAAAATTTTATTATGCCATATAATTTTTATATATTATTTGTTGTTGTATTTTCTTCTGTCATTGTTCCTTCAATTTGAACATCTGCATTTTTTGGACATATATTAATCCATGTATTTCCATCATTTACTTGAATTTCGTTTCCTTGTAAATCTTCATATTTTGTTTGTGCGTTTCTAGACTCTTTTATGCATTTTATTTTTATTGCTTTCCCATTTGTTATATAATATCCATCAAATGTCCCAATATTTCTAAGACCTTGTCTTCCTTTATTTTCGCTGTCATCCAAAGTATAGTTATCACAAAATGTTACTATTATATTTTTAGTTGTAATATTATCTCCAGTGTCCCAATCTGTCTGAGCTTTATTTCTTGCATATCTTTTATATACTTGATTTTGCTCATCATATTCGTATTTAACTGTTTGTAATGTTGAATGTGGTATTGTTACACTTGTAGCTGATTGTCCATTTTCTAATTTTACTTCATCTGTAACATAGTTTAATACACTCTTCTTTGATGATTTTGTTTTATATCCTTTTGCTTTAGCTGCATTTAATAATGCTGTTGTACTTGTAACAGCATTGTGTGGAGCTGATTTATCTTTTACTCTCCAGAATGTTGTTTCACTTTCTGTTATTCCATTTAAGTTATTTATATTATATTGCTTTATATCACTTTCTGCTTGTGGACTCCATCCATAATGTGCATAGATTGCATCATTTTCCATAGCATAATCTAAGAAATAGTGTCTTGAACTTCTAACTGGTCCTATCTTGTCTACTGTTACACCTTTAAATAAAGCCATTAATCTTGTTTCTCCACCTTCAACTACTGCCTCATATACTAAATATGCTTGATTTAGTCCTGCTTGAGGCCATGCTTGGTTATGGTTGTCTATCATTACTGCAATTGGTCTGTCTTTTCCATTAAATATTTTTATTTTTTTGTCACTAACTCCCGCTGTTAAAATTTCGTCTTCGTCTTCAGCATTTTCTGATACTGTTTGTGTTTGATTTATTTTGTCTTTAGTTATCATATATGCCATAATCCCTCCGGCTACCAAAATTAAGATAACTAATATCGCTATTATAATTCTTGTTGTTTTTTTACTCATTGGACTTCCTCCTTTATTCTCTTGTAATTTTCAATTCATTTAATATCTTTTCTTCTTTTGGTCTCATTATTTTTTTATCTTCTTCTTCAATATGATCATATCCCATCAAGTGATAAAAACCATGTACTAACATGTAACTTAGTTCTCTTTCAAAACTATGTCCATATTCTTCTGCTTGTTCTTTTACTTTGTCAATTGAAATTATTACATCCCCTAAAACATCTTCATATAGAAAATCTTTATTTTTTATTTTTTCATCTAGCTCTGCCTTTTCGAACATTGGAAATGATAATACATCTGTTGCTTTATCTATTTTTCTATATTTTTTATTAATTTTTCTTATTTCTTCTGGTGTTGTAAATGTTATTGTCATTATTAATTTAGAATCTATTAAACCTTCTTCTTCAAAACATTTTTTTAATACTTTTTCTACTATTCTTTCCCAATCTTCTTTTCCTTTTTCAATATTTAAATATGTAATTTCATACATTATGCTACCACCCTATCTTCTTTTCTTATTTTTCCAATATATTTTCCTTCTGATTTATATTCATTTTTCAATTCTTTTATTACTCCATAATCAACTAGTTTTCTTCTATAATATTTAATTAATTTTGAGTAATCTACTTTTGTTCCATTTAGTTTTTTCATATCATTTTTTATAAATAGAATTTCTTTTTGTTTCATATATTCAACAAAATCTACTTCTTTTAATACTGATATTTTTTTATACTTGTCCCAATATTTTTTATAATTTTCTCTTTCTTTTATGTCTTCCCAATATACTTTTGTTGATAATAATCTTACATTATAGTCTTCTATTAAATTTATTAACATTGCATATGCTTTTTCTCTTTTTGCAGCCATTTTTGTATCTTGTACTAATATTCTGGCATCTTTTAATAATTTTTCATAACATTGTTCTGCAACTATTAATGGTATACTATGTGTAAATAATTTTCTGCTTATACCTAGTAAAATCATATTTTTTTCTATGTTATCTTTTGTATCTAATTTTCCAACTGTATAGCTTTCAAATTTTTCATAATCTTCTATTATGTCTTTAAAATCTTCTTTTGGATTTATTTCCATTTTTAATGGTAATATATTTTTTATATATTCTTCTAATGTATAAAATATTTTTACATATATCCATTCTTTTGAAGTATCATATATATTTGTTGTATCTGCAAGTTTGATTGAATAATTTTTTAATATTGCTTTATATAATGTATCCATTTTGTCTACATAGAATTTGTTATATTTCTCTTGTACCTTTTCTTTTGCTGATGTATCAACACTTTCTTTATCAAGTTCTAATAAATATTTTTGTTTTCTGTATTTATAATCCATATATTCTTTTTCTTTTAGGCTTGTAACTTCATAATATCTTGATAATGCATCTCTTTCAAATTCTGTTGCTGTATTATTTTTTACTTTTTTATAAATCGAATCCATAACATATTTATCTAAGGCCTCTAAATAAACTGTGTATGCCTCATCATATTTTTTTTCTAATTCATCTGTATTGTAATTTTCTGTATCTTTTTTATAGTTTTCAAATGCTTTTATTAAATTATTCCTTTTTAATGTTATTAACATACCATTTATTCCTATTTTTGTAGGTATTAATAATTTTGTTAATGTTTTAGTTAATCTGTTGAAAAAGTTTGTATTTGTACCTGTTATTCTTAAGCTTCTTTCTTCCATCTTTATCTTCCTTTCTATTACAAATTAAATTCCTTAATTTGTAAATCAAAAAACTATTTTTTCATTTGTCCCTATGTCCTCAAGTACTTCATATGTTACATAGACTTCTATTCCATCTTCTTTTTCATATACATTTATTATTTTGTTTACTATTTTTTCTTTGTTTTCTATTTCGTTGTCTAATTCTTTTTGTAATTCTTCTACCCCTAATTTCTTGGCTTCTTCTACGCTGTACTTTTTTTGTTCTTCTTTTATTTCTTTATTTGTTATTTTCTCTAAAGAAATTGGTAAATAAAAATCTGAAAACATCTTGAATTTGTTATCTAGCACTATTGTATCATAAATTTGAAATTTTGAAAGCCTTTTTGATAAATTTATTTCAAAATTATTGATTTTTATTTTATATTTATTCTCAATATTGCCTGTTTCTTTTCTTTCCGTAACATTATATGGAATTTTTTTACTTTTTGTATGCCATACTTTTGCTTGTATTTCTCCTTTTGCATGCACATATCTTATTCCTGTATATTTTCCTTCCATCCATCCATTTATTAGTGTTGTTCCTACATTTACAGTATCACCTATTTTTACTGCTATTGTTCCATTTTGTGCATTTATTTTTGTTATAACCCCTTGTTTATCTGAAACTATATTACAATAATCCTCTTCATTTACTATATCTGGTTTTGCTGTTGATTTTACTAATCTTACTATTGCATTTGTTCCTTTTATTTCTATTCCCATCCATGCTATATCATTTCTTTTTAATCGTATTTTGTTTATAATATCTTTTGTGTTTATTTTTGTTTTCATTTTTCCTATTTCTAACCCACTCTCAACTACATCTTGATATATATTTTCCATTTTCTCATTTTCTTCTATTATTTCTATATTCCATATAAAATTAGATGCTATTGCTAAAATTGAGATTAATACTATCAAAAACACAAAAAATAACTTTCTTTTTTTATATTTATTAAATACAAATGGTAATCCTCTTTTTCTTGTTATTTTTAATTTGCATTTTGTTTGTTTTGCTATTTTGGCTACTTTTTTTAAATCTCTTATTCCAATATTTAATTCTAATTTTACATTCTTGTCTCTTTTTAAATTCCATATTGTTATTTTGTTATTTCTACATATATTTATAAATCTTTCTATGTAATATCCTTCTACTGATATTCTTATGTATCCAATTATATAATTAAATATTATTTTAATTAACATACTTTTTCCCTTCACAATCTTTTTATTTTATAAAATGTTGAATATATAATATTTGAAATTTAATTTAATCTAATTAAACTTTAATCAAAATTTCTTTCTATATCTATACTCTCTACTTTTCCATTTACTTTAATATCATCATTGGTCATATTTTCAAGTTTAAGTTCAAAACCATTAATATTTATAATTCCAAGTGAAGTATTAATTCGTATATAATAATCTTCATACTCTAAAATACCTTTAAAATTTTCTATTATCATTTCATTAAAACCTGTTATTGTTATTTTAGGTGTATCTGTATATACTTCTTGTGGCATTTCAAGTAATCTATCTATTTTAGAAAAACCTCTTTTATTTTTTTTCATACCTTCACCCTTTCTATTTTATTTAAACTCATCTAAAGATTTAAATTCATACCCCATATTTCTTATTTCTTTAATAATATCTCCTAAAATGTTTGTATTAGTTGTTGAATTTCCATGTAATAACATAATTTCTCCATTATGAACATTATCTATTATTTTCTTTTTTGCTGTACTTTCCTCTGGCTGTTTATTTTCATTCCAATCTTCATATGCAAATGACCACATTACAGTTTTATATCCTAATGAATTTGTAACTGTTATGCTTTTTTCACTAAATTCACCCATTGGAGGTCTTATATATTTCATTTCATATCCAAATTTTTCATATATTGTTTTATGTAAATCCATTACTTCTGAATTTATTTGCTCTTCTGTTAAACTTGGCATACTTTTATGATTTACTGTATGATTTCCAACTATATGTCCCTCTTCTATCATTTGCTTTACTAAATCTGGTTGTGTATTTAAATAATGCGCTGTTATAAAAAATGTTGCTTTTACATTATTTTCTTTTAAAGTTGATAAAATTTGAGTTGTATGTCCAGCCTCATATCCCTCATCAAATGTTAAATATATGTATTTGTCATTATTATTTCCCATTGCTATTCCATTATTTTTTTCTAATATCTCTTTATTTACTTTTCCTAAATCTGGTTGTTCATGATTATCATTTCTTTTTATACCCCATCCTATTTTTTTATTACTTAATCCTTGAGAATTTGTTAATCTTGCTTCTTCTTGCATTTTACTATTTTCTCCATTTTGTATTACTGCTATGGCAAATAAAACAACTACCGTTAAAGATGCAATTATAAATTTTTTATTTTTTATTTTCATTTTTCTACACTCCTATTCTTTTTTTAATTTTATGTTATTATCATAAAATTATTACATATCTTTGCATCAATTAATCTTTTAGAATTCGACAAAAAATAATTTGATATATTATTTAAAAGTGATATATCTAATACTTATAGTTTTATTTTGAAACACTATTAATATTAATTGTTTTACCAATTGGATAAATTTGTAATTTTTCTATTGACATTGCAAAAAAATTAGATTATATTGTTATTGTTTCTGGAAATAAAAGGAAATTTTTGTTTTTTTGTCGATTACTTTTTTTCAAGAACATTTTTATTTTATATAGGAGGGAATGTATGTTAAATTTCGCAATTTGTGATGATAATGTTAATATTTTAGAAAAGTTTGCAAAGATTCTTGAAAATATTTTTATAAAATATGGTTATGATGCAAAAATTGGTATAAAGACTAATGACGTAGATACTTTGCTTGATTATATTGATGATAATAAAACAGATGTATTAATTTTAGATATTAATTTAAAATCAGATAAAAGTGGATTAGAAGTTGCCTCTAAAGTTAGAGAACGTAATAAAGATACATATTTTATTTTTACTACTGCTCACTTAGAATATGCAATGATGGCTTATAAATTTAAAACTTTTGATTATCTAGCAAAGCCTGTAACTTCTGATAGATTAGAAGAAACTATTGTCCGTTTGTTTGATGATATTAATGGTCAGCCTAAAAGGTATCTAAAAATTGATAATAAGAAAACTATTATTGATGAAAGTGAAATTTTGTATATTAGACGTGATGGTATGAAATTAATTTTCCATACTAAGAGTCGTGATTACGAAACTTATAGTTCTTTTAATAAAATTATGGATTCTTTACCTAGCAATTTTGTAAGAGCTCATAAATCTTTTATTGTTAATATTAATAACATTGTAAATTTGGATTCTATTGGTAATATTGTGTATTTTGATAATGGTTCTACTTGTGATATTGGACCTAAGTTTAAGAAAAATTTGATGGAGGAGGTTAAAAATAATGAACATTTTAAATAATTTGTGGTTAGCTATTAGTACACCAAATGAAATTCTAGTTAATATTTGTGTATCTTTTTTGATAGTCTTTATTGAAGCACCATTGTCTTTCGCTTTAATTGACAATCTTTTAAAACTATCATGTACAAAAATTCAGAAATATATTTATATATTTTCAATTGCGATTGTAGCTATACTTACAACTTTTCTAATTCCTTGGCCTTATAATATTATATTTAATTATGCTACAGCATTTATAATTCTATATTTTGTAATGAAAATTGGATTTATAAAATCTTTCATAGCAACTCTATTTCCTAGTATAGTACTTAATGTTGTTATTTCTTTAACAGCTAATCCTTATTTAGATTTATTACATATTACTTATGAGCAAAACACTACAATTTTTATTTATAGAATTCCATTTGTTTTATTTACATATTTAATTGTACTAGCTTTTGTACTTGTTTTAAAATATAGAAAAATAACCTTAAATATTCTTGAAGACTTCGACAAGAAAACTAAATCTATTATAATGATTAATTTCTTATTTGGTTTTTTAAATATATTTTTACAAGGTATTTTAAGTGCAAAATATATAGATATATTACCAATTGAATTTACATTTTTTAATTTCGTTTCACTTTTAGCATATTTTTGTTTAAGCTTTTATAGTTTAGCAAAAATAATGAAATTAGTCACAACAACTCAAAAATTAGAAAGTGCAGAGGAATACAACAAAACACTTCATATTTTGCATGATAGTGTTAGAGGTTTTAAACATGACTTTGATAATATTGTTACAACAATTGGTGGTTATATAAAAACAAATGACATGGAAGGACTAGAAAAATATTATTCTCAATTACAAGAAGATTGTTCAAAAGTAAATAATTTATATATTTTAAATCCAGACATTATCAACAATCCTGGTATATATAATTTACTTACAACAAAATACAGTGACGCAGAAGAAAAAGGAATTAAAGTAAATTTAACATTTCTATTAGATTTAAATGAATTACATATGAAAATTTATGAATTTGCAAGAATTTTAGGTATATTATTAGATAATGCCATAGATGCTGCTTCAGAATGTGATGAAAAAATCTTAAATATAGTTTTTAGAAATGAAACCAAAAATAATAGAAATATCATTTTAGTAGAGAATACTTATAAAGATAAAAATGTTGATTTAAATGAAATATTTAATAAAGGTGTTACTGGAAAAGATAATCATACAGGACTTGGATTATGGGAAGTAAGACAAATTCTAAACAAAAATAATAACATTAATTTACATACTAACAAAAATGAAAAATACTTTACTCAACAATTAGAAATATATTATTAAATGATAGACTAAGTTCTATCATTTATTTAATTCACTAAAAAAAGAACAGTTCCCTGTTCTTTTTTTAGTGGATTGTTATAATAACATTAAAGTATATTGTGTCTTAAATATAAGCATTGTCGAACTACTCATATTTAAGTTTAAAAACCAAATTGTGTAATTAATCTTTTTTAACTAAGCTAGCTGGCATTTTAGGTTGATGAAACATTGCCCATATTCCGCAAGCTGTGTTAGTAGATTTTGCATATTTTTCTGCAACTTTTGCTAATAATTTTAACATAAAGGTTTCCTCCTTCGTTTAAAAAAAAATATATAATACAAAAATACTGCCGGCATTGTATTTTTGATATTAACTAATTAATTTAAGCACTTTCATAAACTTCATATCCATATTTATTTTTTGTAAGTTTATATGCTAATCTTGTAATCATACATGTTTGTACAAAATATCCAAATATTATTATATTACATATTACATTATCTTTTATGAACAAAGCTAATATCAATCCTATAATAAAAGTTACATATGATAATATTTGTTTTTGTTTTCTTATCTTACTACTTAATATTGGAACATCTTCTGTATCTGCTGGAGCATATAACTTTATCATTATTATTCCAAAAACTGTAATTGTAGCCACTAAAACATATTTTGCTATACTATCTAATACAATTGTTTTTGATAAAAGTGCAACTCCACAATAAAAAGTACATGTTGATATAATGCATCCTATATGAGTGTGTAGATGAAATCCTCCAGAAAACATTCTATATGGCATTATTATAAAAAAAGTAATCAAACTTAATTTTAATAAACCTAGAGCATATGCTATCAGTAACATTATAAAAAATTTGGGTACTTCACCTAATAAAATTTGAAGCCCATAATTTATTACCTCTGCTCTTTCGTCATCTACTTCGGGCATTTCTTTTCTAATTTTGTTGGTTAGAAATTCTGTGATTTTATCTATCATTTTTCTCACCACTCTTTTTCTTAAGTTTTCTATAGTTTAACATCTAATTTTAAGAATTGTTTATTTCATTTATAAAAAGGTCTTTTTTATTTACATTAATTTTATTTTTTTACTTTGTAAAATATTTTATATGTTTTATAAAATATCATTAAAAAATAAAACTCAAACTATTCCATAATATAAAAAAACTATTAAAGGAAATACTAAAAATTCCTCTAATAGCTTTTTATAAATTATTTCTTTCTTTTAAAATACACCATGTTCCAATACTATCTGGTAAATCTGTAAATGTCATTTTTTCTTTTGTTATTGGATGTTCTATTGTTAGCTTATATGCCCACAACGCTATTTGTTTTCCTTGTCCTCTAGTTCCATACTTCTGGTCTCCAAAAATACTATGTCCAAAATTTGATAACTGAACTCTTATCTGATGATGTCTTCCTGTATGTAAATTAATTTTCAACAAGCTCAAATTTTTTACTTCATTATATGTTACTACTTCATAATCTAATTTTGCAAGCTTTGCATTTTTCTTATCTTTATTAACAACCTTACTCATATTATTTCTTTCATCTTTATACAAATAATTTTCTAAAGTTCCGCTTCTTTTGATTTATTTTTCCATCAACAACAGCCAAATATTCCTTTTTAAATACCTTTTCCCTTACTTGTGTACTTAATCTTCCGGCAGCTTTAGATGTTTTTGCAAAAATCATTATACCTCCAACAGGCCTATCTAATCTATGCACAAGTCCTAAATATACATTTCCAGGCTTATTATATTTTTCTTTAATATATTGTTTTACAATAGTAAGCATATCCATATCACCAGTTTTATCTGATTGTGATGGAATATTCGGTGTTTTTTCTACTACAATAATATGATTATCTTCATAAATTACTTTTAAATTTTGCATATTTTTCTCCTTTTTCAAACACAGATTAATTTGAAAAAGAATTAAATTTTAGCAAGGAAAATTTTATTTAAAAGGCAAGGGCGCATACATATGTATGTAACCGCGTTTTAAATGAAATTTAACACAGCCAAAATTGTAATTATTTTTCAAATTTCCCATCTTCCATAAATTCCACATGGTAACACCAAACTTGAATTTTCCATTGGAATTCCTATTTCTCCTGACTCTAATTTTCCTTTATATTTTTTAGCAACTGTTAAATTCAAAATATCTTCCAACACTTTGCTTGAAATTCCAGTTGTATATGAATTTATCAAGAAAAATAATGGATTGTCTGACAATACATTTGTACACAATTCTACTAAATCATATATATTATTTTCAAATTGCCATACTTCACCTTTTGCACCTCTACCATAAGAAGGTGGATCCATTATTATTGCATCATATTTGTTGCCTCTTCTTATTTCTCTGTTTACAAATTTAACAACATCATCAACAATAAATCTTACCGGTCTATCTTTTAATCCAGAAGATTCTATATTTTCTTTTGCCCAAGTTGTCATTCCTTTTGAACTATCAACATGGCATACTGATGCACCAGCTGATGCACATGCTACTGTTGCTCCTCCAGTATATGCAAATAAATTCAATACTTTTATTTCTCTTTTTTCAGATTTTATTTTGTTTATCATCCAGTCCCAGTTAACTGCTTGTTCTGGGAATAATCCTGTATGTTTAAATCCCATTGGTTTTATATTAAATGTTAAATTTTTATATTTAATTTGCCATTGTTTTGGCATTTTTTTGTTAAATTCCCATGAGCCCCCACCTGAACTACTTCTGTGATATGTTGCATTTATTTCTTTCCATCTTTTAGGATAGCTTTTGTCTTTCCATATTATTTGTGGATCTGGTCTTGATAAAATTACATCTCCCCATTTTTCTAGTTTTTGCCCATCTGCCATATCTATTATTTTATAATCTTTCCATTCATTTGCTAATTTCATATTTTTTATATAGTAAATTAATACTATTCCTCCTTCTTTTCTAGAATAGTTATATTTTACCATATTTTTTCATTTTTTTAAAGGATTATTTTAAGATTTCGAATTTTGTTTTATCAAATAGTTACAATTCACAGCCAATACTTTCCAAAATTTTCATAAAACTAAAAATCAAATAAAAATTGATACCTGAAAAAATAAGAAAATTCATCAAAACTATAGTTAAAAATTTATGATTTTTAATAAAACTCCATACACTAAATTTTCCTCTTTTTTTTGGTATTTCAAGCCTGTCCAATTTTGTATTATATTTTACATTAAATACATTTTCCATTTAAAACTCCCCCTCTTAAATAAGTTTTACTGAAAAAAACTTCCACTTTTAATATATATATTCAATACATCAATAAAATATTCCAAATATTAAAATTTTATTGTTAAAAATTTCAAATGATGTTATAATTCTAAAAAAAGGAAAGAAAAATTCCAATTATTTTATAGAAAGGTTGATTTTAAATGTTAAAAAATAATGAGAAAATTAAAAAAGCAATAGTCATAATTTTAATTGCAATAATGTCTGGCGTAATCTTTTTCTATCAAACACAAAAAGTAGGATTGCACGAAGATGAAGGTTATACTTTATGCTCATCAGTTAATCCAAACAATGGTGTAATGGATGCATACGATAAAGGAGTACAAGATCCTGTTTGGAGAACTAAAGAATATGTACAAACAGCTATGAGTTTAACACCAAATAATATTTTAAACTTCAAAGCCCTATATATGAATCAAGCATATGATAACCATCCTCCATTTTTCTATACCCTTGTACATTTTGCTACTTTATTTTTTGGTGGACATTTTTCACTATACTCTGCATTTATTGTAAATATAATTGCCTTCATAATTAGTTGTTTTATAATTGTTAAAATTTTAAAATTACTAAATAAAGAAAATTTGATAATTCCAAGTTTAATACTTTACGGCTTATCAATGGGAACAATCTCTATGGTTTTATTCCAAAGAATGTATATGTTACTTACAATGTTCATTTTACTTTATTTTTATTTAAGTTTAAAATTATATAAAAACGATTTTAAAATGGATAAAAAATTTACAATTCAACTCGGAGTTACTACTGTACTTGGATTTTTAACACAATACTTTTTTGCAATTTATGCATTTTTTATATTTGTGATAATGTTAATCGAAATGATTAGAACAAAAAAGGATAAAAAAATAATTTTAAAATATGTTATATCACATATTATTTATGCTGCCATAGGAGTTCTTATATTTGTACCTTGCATAAAACATTTATTATTTTCAGATAGAGGGCTAACAAATTTAGGAAATGCTGGATATTTCTCACATGTATTTGATTATTTAAAACATCTAGCATATGCATTTAGCATAAACAATTCTAATACCCATTTAATGGTTATTGTATTAATTTTATTTGTTATTGCAACAATTGCATTATGCATAAAAAGTAAAGAAAAATTTGTTGTTTTAATTACAATTGTACCAAGCATTTTTTACTATTTTATTGCTGTTAAAATGACATCATTCCAAGAGTTAAGATATATAATGCCTATTATTCCATTTATGGTATTAACATTTTTCTTTATACTAAATGAATTTATAACTTTTAAATATAACTACTTGGCATTTACAATAATTTCAATTTCTTTAGTTATAAACGGCATTGTATTTTCTAAACCATTATTTTTATATGAAAATTATAAAAACATTTTAGACATTGCCGAAGAAAATAAAGACAAATCTTTTGTTTATGTTTATGATAATTTCTTTAATCACATGCAAAGTGTTTCTGAAATGATGATTTATAAAAGGACTTTAATAATCAATGTTAATAATAATGATGAACTTCATTGTGTTATTGATGACAATAGCTTAAATACTGAAGATTCTTATATTTTATCTATTAAGTCATATATGGATAATGATTCTATTTTAGATAGAATTAAAAATGAGTCTGAATTTAAAAATATTACTTTACTTTATAAAGCTGAAGATGGAAGTAATTCTAATGTTGTAATGGATAATTTATATTTAGTTTCTAAATAAAAAGACGGGATTGTGTGGTCAACACGCAAAATCCCGCTATTTTTTTATTTGTTCTACTATTTTTTCAGTAATACCTTTTACTTCCATTAATTCTTCTTTCGAAGCTTGTTTTATCTTTTCTACACTTCCAAATTTTTTAAGCAATTCTCTTTTCTTTACCTCTCCTATTCCTTCAATATCGTCTAGTTCAGATTTTGTAACAGCTTTAGCACGTAATTTTCTATGATAAGTAATTGCTGTATCGTGCACAGTATCTTGAAATCTAGTTATCAAATTCATAAGATTTTCAGAAATTTGTATTTCATTTCTATTTTCATCTATTAATGCTCTTGTTTGATGTTTATCATTTTTTACCATACCAAATATTTTTATATCTAAATTTTCATATTTATTTATAGCATTTCTAATAGCTCTAATTTGTGTTATACCACCATCTGCAAATATCGCATCTGGTAATTTTCCAAATCCCTTATCTTCGTGGTCTATTGAATGTGCTAGTCTTCTTGTTACAACCTCTTCCATACATTTAGGATCATCTTGTGTTAATACAGTTTTTATTTTAAATCTTCTTGATAAATTTTTCTTGATAACTCCATCTTGCATTACACACATACCTGCAACCATAAATTCTCCAGATATATTTGATATATCGTAAGTTTCAATTTTTCTTGGTAATTTGTCCATTTCTAAAACATCTTTTAATTCCATTAAGATTTCTGATTTGTCTTTTTCTTTGTTTATTAATGTAACTTTTGCATTATTTTCTGCCATTTCTACAAATCTTAATTTTTCGCCTTTTTTAGGGCTTTTTAATTCCACTTTTTTTCCTAACATTGTGGATAACCATTGTTCTATAACCTCTTTTTCAGGTAGTTCTTCTCTTAACATTATTTTGCTTGGTATGTTTGGATTTTCTAAATAATACTGTTTTATAAATCCTGCTAATATTTCACTATCCTCCATATCTTTTAATTCTGGGAAAAAGTAATGTTCTCTTCCTATCATTTTGCTTCCACGTACAAAGAATATTTCTATACATACTTCTAATTCAGATTTGTATAATCCAATAACATCTATATTATTTTCTGAAATATTTGATACTTTTTGTTTTGATGAAGCTCTTTCTATTGCTAATTTTCTATCTCTTAATTCTGCTGCTTTTTCAAAGTCTAATTTTTCTGATGCCTCCTGCATTTGCTTGTCTAATTCTTTTAAAATTTTGTCAGTCTTTCCCTCAAGTAAATCTATAATTTCATCAATTTGTTTTTTATATTCTTCTGGTGTTACATATCCCATACATGGTGCTAAACATCTTTTTATATGATAATTTAAACATGGTCTTGTTCTATTTTGATAGTTTCTGCATTGACGTATTTTGTATTTTTGTTTTATAAAGTCTATCATTTCTTTTGCAGCACCTGGATTAGCATAAGGACCAAAATACTTTGCTCCATCATTAATTAATCTTCTTGTTAAAACTACAGTTGGATAATCTGATTTTACATCTATTTTGATATATGGATATGTTTTATCATCTTTTAATAGAACATTAAATTTAGGTCTATTTTTCTTAATTAAGTTACATTCCAAAATCAATGCTTCTGCTTCATTATCAACTACTATGTATTCAAAATGGTCTATTAAACTTACCATTTTTTTTATTCTTTCAGTTTTATTTGTTTTTCTAAAATATGACCTTACTCTATTTTTTAATGAGACTGCTTTTCCAACATATATTATTTTATCGTATTTATCATGCATTACATATACTCCAGGCTTTCCTGGTAGTTTTTTCAACTCTTCTTCTATGTTAAACATTCTTAACTCCTATTCTTTATTTTTCTATATATATTATACATTATTAGTTTGCATTAAAGCAAGATTGATTTTTATAAATTACACAATATTTTAAATTACTATATTGTGGAATAATGTAACTACATATTTTTTAAATTATTAAAAAAACACTTGCACCAAAAAGCATTTTGATATAATATAATAAAGTAAAATTGAAAGATGCATAAAAAATATCAAGAAAGGAGTTTTATTTTTAAGCGCCTGGGCCATAATTTTCAATGGTTGACGAGGTCTAGAGTTATCGAAATATTCGGCGGATGCTCTAGTGGCTTTTACTTAAGGTCATTATTATTAATCAAAAAAATAATAGTAATATTATAACAGAAATTAATAAAACTAAGTTTGCATGCTTTCAATTCCATAAAATTTTATTATATATTAAGGAGGAATTACTATGTGTGGAATTGTAGGTTACATAGGAACAAAAAAAGCTTGCCCTATTCTTTTGGCAGGTTTAACAAGATTGGAATACAGAGGATATGACTCTGCTGGTATTTCAACAATCGAAAAAGATGGATTATCAATAATGAAAGATAAAGGAAGAGTTAAAAATCTATCAAATTTAGAAGGAATTGATAAATTAGAAGGAACAGTTGGTATCGCTCATACAAGATGGGCAACACACGGAAAACCATCAAAAGAGAATTCTCACCCTCATCAAGATAATTCAAAAACATTTAGTGTAGTTCATAATGGAATTATTGAAAATTACAATGAATTAAGAAAATTTTTAACTGATAAAGGATATACTTTCTATTCTCAAACAGATACAGAAGTTATCCCTAACTTAATACATTATTATTTTACAAAAGACACAAAAGATGATGATTTAAAATTTTTAAGAGCAGTAAAAAATGCTTGTTTAGATTTAAAAGGAAGTTTTGCACTTGAAGTTATCTCTAGTCTTTACCCAGATAATATGATAGTTGTAAGACAAGATAGCCCATTAGTTATAGGAACTTGTGAAGACGAAAAATATTTATCTTCTGACATCCCTGCTATACTTTCATATACAAAAGATTTTTATCTTTTAAATGATTTAGAATTTGTTGTTTTAACAAATGATTCAGCAAAATTCTATGATAAAGATTTAAATGAAATTGAAAAGAAAACTCAGTCTATAGAATGGAATGCTACCGCTGCAGAAAAAGAAGGATACGACGATTTCATGTTAAAAGAAATTTTTGAACAACCAACTGCAATTAGAGAAACAATTGGTGCAAAAATAAATATAAACTCAAAATGTGAATTTGATGAACTTAAATTTACAAAAAAATATTTATCAAGCTTAAATAAAATTTATATTGTAGCTTGTGGTACAGCAATGCATGCTGGACTTACAGGAAAAAACTCTATTGAAAAACTTTGTAGAATTCCTACAGAAGTTGATATTGCATCAGAATTTAGATATAGAGATCCAATTGTAGATGATAAAACTTTATGCATTTTCTTATCTCAATCTGGTGAAACTGCTGATACAATAGCAGCATTAAAACTATCAAAAGAAAAAGGTGCAAAAACTATTGCAATAACTAATGTAATTGGAAGTTCTATAACAAGAGAAGCAGATTATTCAATTTATACACACGCTGGACCTGAAATAGCTGTTGCATCTACAAAAGCTTACACTTCCCAAGTAGTTTTAATGACAATGTTAGCAATTTACTTTGCTGAAATCCTTGATACTGCTGATGAAAGTTTATTAATTGATATAAAGAAAAGTATTTTAGAATTACCTAAAAAAATCGAGACAGTTTTAAAATGTGATGAAGAAATTACAAAATTTGCAAAAAAAATCTATCAAGAAAAAGATGTATTTTTCTTAGGTAGAGGTATTGATGAAACAGTTGCAAGAGAAGGCTCTTTAAAATTAAAAGAAATATCTTATATACATTCTGAAAGTTACCCAGCAGGTGAACTAAAACATGGTTCAATTGCTTTAATAGAAAATGGCGTTACTGTTGTTGGTATTATGACAGATAAAGATTTAGTTAAAAAGACTGTAAGTAATCTTCAAGAAGTTATAACTCGTGGTGCTAAAACTTTAATTATTTCTAATCAAGATATTGATAAAAGTATGTTTGATACTGTAATTGATATTCCTGAAACAAATCGTTTTGTTTCTCCTATATTATCAATTATTCCATTACAATTACTTGCTTATCATATTTCTAAAGAAAAAGGATTAGATGTTGATAAACCTAGAAATTTAGCAAAATCAGTAACAGTTGAATAGAAAAAAATCAGGATTGAGGACTCAAAGTCTTCTTTCCTGATTTTTTTCAAGATTTAAGATCCGTCCCCAATCCCTTTTTCAAATTAACAATTTTATAATTACTAAACACACTGCTCCTGGTAAGCCTAACAATCCTACCAAAATACTAGTAAAAATATTAAGTCCTATATGGAACCCCCACATTCCTCCAACAAGATTTATTAAAAATATTGTTACTCCACCTAAAATAGAATTAATAACAAGTTTTAAAATATTTTTTATAGGAACAATAAATATTCTTCCGAAAATAAACAAAAAGCATATGCATGCTAAATATGTAATTATATTTGTATCCATACTCATCCCTCTTTAAATCTTATTTATAAATGTGTATGAGCAAATATGGACAAATATTCATCTACTATTACAATTTATTATTATCCTATTTCTTCATCATAATTTTCATATTTCATTTGATTTATTCTATCTATTGTAATTCCTTGTGCTTTTGCCAATTTTATTAAATAATCTAGTTTAGCTTGATTTGCTTTTATATGATATATATAATAATCTACTAGCTCCATTTCTGCAAATTCAAAATTTTTATTATCGCTTTTTAATTCCTCCCTTGTTTTTATTATATTTCTAATTAATTCTATTTCTTTGTCAAACTCACTTTTTTCTTTTATTAATTGCTCTTTTTTAAATTCTTCCATCATATATCTCTCCCATTTTATGTAATTTTAAATATTATATGTTTTTTATTTAATTTTTATTCTTTATTTAAGCACTTTTTTTCCAAAAATACTTGTTTTTTTCGCCATTTTATAGGATAATAGATATGTAGTATTATAAAAAAAGCAATAAAATATAATTAATAAAAAGGGGCAAATATATAATGAAAATAATAGACAATTTTTTAAGCAAATTAGGAGTTAGTAGAAATACCTTTGCCACATATATCTTAACACTCATAACTGTATATTTATCAGTTGATAGAATTGTAGAAATATTATTAATGTTATTCACTGGTGTTTCTTATTCATATTGGGGACCATTTCAATATACATTAGCACTTGCATGTCCAATGCTTGCATATGCTTTTTCTGTACCATCAGAATTTGCATCAACAAAAAAGAAAAAAGTTACTTTATTTTATATATATGTAATAGGTTTAACAATAATTGTAACTTCTATGTTCACTCAATGGCTTAACATGGGTGCATGGTTATTATTAATTTTTAATCCTGGATATGTAGATTTAGTAACAAATTTTTCTGACTTAATACGTCCAGCATTAACATCTTTAACACTTTTAATGCCAATACTTATTATTCCAAAGATATTTAATTTCTTATACTTTGGTGTAAATGACAGCAAAGATATGAAGCAATCAATCTGGGATTATGGTGGAATTGATTTATCTGATAAAAAACAAGGACATGGACCTTACACTTGTGATATTTATATATGCCAAAACAGTGAAACTTCTGCACAAATAACAATGCCAGAAACTTCTAGATATCAATCTATGTTTGTCTGTGGTGCTTCTGGTACAGGAAAAACTTCTTTAGTTTTTGAACCATTAATTGCAAGAGACCTAGAAAGAAAGTTTTTCTTTAGAGAAGTTTCAAAAGAAATGGGATTTACAGCTTTAAAAACAGGTATTGCAACATTAAACAAACCCTATGATAATGATTATTTAAATACCAATTTCAACTTAAATATGTTAATTCCTACTTCTGGTAATGAAGATGTTTATAAAGCTTATATGAAAAAGATGATTTTAGATTCAACTTCTGAAATCACATATAGAGATTGTGGTGTAACTGTAATGTCTCCTGATAGAGAAATATCAGATCATATGATAAATGTATGTAAAAATTTCGGCCTACCTTATAACATAATAGATCCATCTGACAAAGATTCAATTGGATTAAATCCTTTTGTTTATGATGATACAAACAAAATAGCAATTACAATTTCTTCAGTAATGAAAGCTATGGTTGATATTTCAAAATATGAACTTTTCAAGGAATTGCAAGTAATTCAAGCCATCGAAAACATTTCTATATTATTGAAAGAAATGTACCCTAAAATGAACGAAGGTATGTTACCTAATTTAGAAGATATGCTAAAAATGTTTACAAACTTCGATTTAATAGAAAAAATGTGTAAAATTCTAGAACATGACGAAGAGCTAAAAGAAAAATACAACACTCAACTTGTTTATTTTAAAAATAACTTTTACAAAGACGCTCCTAACAAACATAATACAGAAACATTCATTTCTGTTGTTGCAGACATTCTTGATAGATTACTACGTGTTCCTGGCGTAAAAAATATCTTATGTAATAGACATAACAATATTAATTTTGACAAGTCTTTAGCAAATGGAGATATTACTTTTATATGTACTAGACGTGGTGATTTAGGTGCTACTAACCATAAAGCATTTGGACTATTCTTCTTAATTTCAATGCAAAATGCTGTTTTAAGAAGACCTGGAAACGAAAAATCTAGAGTTCCAAACTTCTTATACATTGATGAATTTCCTGACTTTATTTGTAAAGCAACAGAACCTATATTTACAATGTATAGGAAATATAAAGTTGGTACTGTTATATCTGCTCAAAACCTTGAGCAATTAAATGTATCTGGCGCTAAACAAACTATATTATCAAACTGCGCTAGTAAAATCTTTACAGGTGGCGGAGTAATTAGCGAACTTGAATGGTGGGGTAGTGAATTTGGACAAAAAAGAGAATGGGCAATGTCTAACACTATTGATTTTGATAAAGGCAAATATGATCCTAAACATAGTGGTGTTAAATGGGATTTCACTCCATACTTTAAACCTGGAAAATTGCAAACTCTTAGTCAAAAAGAATGTGCCTTCAAAATTAGAGGTTCAAATGGTAAACCTATAGTTGGTCCTGGTAAATTTAATTATTTAGAGTCTAAATATAAAGAACCTAAGAAAATTAAAACATTTGACTTTGGTAAATATTCAGATGGCGTAACTACTGAAACTGAAGATACAGAAAATGGTTTAAATAAAAAGAAATTTAATCCAAAAAAATTAGATTTTATAGACGAAAGAAATGAAATAAATCCAATTCAAACAGATACTACAGATTCTAATTATTTATTTGATAATGAAGATGCAATCGTAGTTAATTTTAAAAATAAAAAGAAATAGATTATCAATACAAAAAAAGAAGTCTTATAATATTAATTTATAAAAGACTTCTTTTTATTTATATTGTTATTCCAATTAAATCAATCATAATTCCTGAAATTACACCTATTGCATATAATAAAATTATTATCCCTATATTTTCTTTTATTTTATCATTTGTCTTAAATAATACAGCAAGTCCAACTCCAGCCCCTGTTAATAATCCTGAAATCATACTTCCAAGAGAAATAACATTTTCCAAATACATATTCGTAATTATTACTGATGCTGCACAATTAGGAATTAAACCTATCAAAGACGTTATAACTGGTCCAATAACTGGTTTATTTAATATCCATCCTGCAATTGTCTCTTCACCAACAAGATAAACTACTGTATTTATAATAAATGTAATTAAAACAATAAAAATTAATATGCTTAAAGTATGATGTATTGCAGATTTTAATATTCCACTTTCACCACAATGACAATGTTCTTCTTCACACATATGCCCTATTTCATTTTCTTCACTATCTTCTTCATTTTGTTGTACAATTTTCTTATTTTTATTTTTTATAATTAGATTTACAAACAAATCTATTATTACACCTGCTATCATACCAATTATTAATTTTATGCCTAGTATCTTTAATATGATTACCGGCGAAACCGCTTCTGATATGAATATTGGAAGCATCTCATCTGAAGTAGATAAATATACAGCTATAAGCGTTCCTAATGTTATTACTCTTCCTGCATATAAATTTGTTGCAGATACAGAAAAGCCACATTGTGGAAATACTCCTAATATACTACCTATAATTGGTCCCCATTTTCCTGATTTTTTTATTGCACTTTTCGTTTTATGCCCCATTTTATGTTCTATATATTCCATGATTAAATATGTTATAAATAAAAATGGTAATAATTTTACAGCATCTATTAATGTTTCTTCTATAATTTCTAACATTTTTATTCCCCCTGAAATGTTTTGCATTTACTAGTTTAACATAAAAATGTAAAATTATCAAGTTAATTTTAAACTGTAAGATATTTGTATATATCATAATATGAAAAATGCCGAACTTTACAATATACTTTTATTGCAAAATTCGACATCTTTCTATCTTCTTCTAAAGCATCCACAAAAGCTTCCTGTTCTACCATTTGTATTATTATTTGGAAATACATTTGCTCTAACAGCAATTGAATTGTTTGAATTACTGCCATTACAAGAACATCCACTATCATTACTATTATTAGTAGGGCAACTAGTATTAATTGTTAATAAATCATTTTCTACTCCATTACATCCATTACTACTAATTGTTAATAAATTTCCATTATCATTATTAGAACATCCTCCGTGTAATTGACAATAATTGTGTTTCATTATTATTGTTTGATGAATTTCTACCTCTTCTGTTACAACAACCTGATGAATTTCTTTCGCCTTCTCTCCTGTCTAATTCTCTAAGTATTCTGCAAATTATGTTTGTTAGAACTGCTGTTATAAATGCTAAAATGGTATATGCTATTGTTGCTACTAAATATGTTAGATTTCCTATTACAAATGTTGCAATTAGAAATGCTGCAAATATTATTCCTGCTACTAAAAATGGACATTTGAAGATTTTTTGTAGTGCTATTGATATTATTATTACTGCTATTGGTAAAGCAAAAAATATTAGTAAAGTATTCATAACTTTTTCTCCTTTTCTTTTTTACTATATTTTATGCCTTTTGTAAAATTTGGTTACTTTATGTAACAATATTATTCATATTTAACACTAACCAAATACAATCCATTCGGTTGTAATGTTTTACCTGCTAAACTTCTATCTTTTGATTCAATAATTTTCTTAATATCTTCTGGTTTAATCTTTCCAATTCCCACATCAACTAAAGTTCCAGCAATTATTCTAACCATATTATATAAAAATCCATTTCCTGTTAATTCTATATAAATTCTATTATTAGGCATTTCAAAAACTTCTGCTTTGTAAATAGTTCTAATACTACTTTTGCTACTTGTTCCACTTGCTTTAAATGCCTTGAAATCATGTTCTCCTTCAAAATATTTTGCAGCCGTTTTCATTTTATCAACATCTAATTTTTGAGGAATATGAGTTTCCAAATTTCTATATATTGCTGATGAAAATTCTGAATTATTTATAACATATCTATATGTTTTTTTCTTGCATGTTAATCTACTATGAAATTTTTCATCAACTTCTTCTGCTGATATAATTCTTATTGATTTTTTCAAATTTGAATTTAATGCAATTGCTATTTTTTCAATTGGTATATTTGAATTTGTTTTAAAATTAGCAGCCTGACCAAATGCATGAACTCCAGCATCTGTCCTCCCTGATGCCATTAAATCTACATCTTCTCCTGTTACAATTTTTATTGCTTGTTCAATTGTCCCCTGAATATTCAATTTTGTTGGCTGCTTTTGCCATCCATTAAAATCTTTGCCATCATATTCTATTGTTAATTTAATGTTTCTCATATTTAATCTCCATCCATTTATATAAATTTTATTTATATTATAAAAGTCGCTATATAAGCGACTTTTAATTATTTATTTTCATTTTCTTTAGTTTCTGTTTCCGGTTTTTTATTAAACCTTTTCTTTATATTTTCAAATTTATTATTTTTTACTGTTTTTTTCTGTGTAAATCTTTTTGTTACAATATTACTTATTAATATTTTCTTTAAAACATCTTCTCTTACATCAGCAATTAATGTTCCATCTTTAGCAACAGAGATTTTTCCTGTTTCTTCTGATACAACAACAACTATACTATCAGATTCTTTTGAAATTCCTATAGCAGCTCTATGTCTTGTACCTAATTCTTTGGCTATATCTGTATCATCAGCAAGTGGTAAAACACATGCAGCTGCTGCTATTTTATTATTACTTATAACAACTGCTCCGTCATGTAATGGAGTTTTTGGTACAAATATATTAACCAACAATTGTGGAGATACTTCAGAATTCATAGGAACTCCTGTTGCTATTATATCTTGAATATTTATATCTCTTTCTAAAACTATTAATGCTCCTGTTTTCGTCTTTGAAAGTTCTGATGCAGCTATTACTACTTTATAAATGTCTTCTTTTGTTTTTGTTGCTAAATCACTATCTAATCCAAAAAACTTTGTAAATTTATTTGTTCCTAGCTGTTCAAGACCTCTTCTTAATTCTGGTTGGAATATTACAATTATTGCAATTACTCCCCAATTCATTATTCCTGTTAAAATTGAATTTAATATCTTTAAATTCAACAATCCACTAACCCATGTTGCAATTATTAAAAAGGCTATTCCCTTTATTAATTGCCATGCTCTTGATCCTTTTACCATTTTTACAAAACAATATAATAGAAATAATACTATTAATATATCTAATATTGTTGTAAATAATGTGAATGGATTTTCACTTAAATTTTGAAATCCTTTTAATATATTTTCATTATAAAAATTTATCCAGCTACTACTTATACTTTTTTCCATATTACACCTTCTCTCAATTCTTGAGAATTTCTTTTTTTATTGCTTTGTTTATTATAATAAATAAAATACTAATGAACCTGCTACTGATAAAATCATTAATAATGCCAATATTCCTGCCATTATTTTTACAAATACTTGACCTTTATCATATTTTCTTTGTTCTTTATTTTTTACTTTTTTCTCTTTATCTTTTTTCATTTTACTCGTCCTTTCACTTATTTTTTTACCTCGGTTCTTTTTGGACATTTTGTCCATTTAGAACCGTCCCTATTGGACATATTATACCACTAAAATATATACAATTTCAATAAATTATCTGCAAATACCAAAAATTGTCGGTTCTTTTTCAATTTTTTCTTCACTTATTTTTATAATATCTTGCATTTTTCTTTCTGATTCTAGATATTTTTCATTGCTATTTGCATGAATATATCCTAATGTTTCACCTTTTTTTACTTTTTCAGCTACTTTTCTGTTTAATATAATTCCAACTGCATAATCTATATTATCTTCTTTTTTTACTCTTCCTGCACCTAATCCACATGCTACTTTTCCTACTTCTTCAGCATTTATTTCATGGATATATCCATCTTCTTTTGCTATAATTGGTTCAATGATAGTTGCTTTTTCAAATTTTTCTGTATCTTCTAAATATGAAATATCTCCTTCTTGATTTTTTACCATTTCTTTAAATTTACTTAAAGCTTTTCCATTTGATATATTTTCTAACATTTTTTTCTTATTTTCTTCTAAATTATCACCTAGTCCTGCAAGTTCTAACATATATGCTCCAAGTTCTAATACTACTTGTTTTAAGTCTTCTGGCATTTCACCTTTTAAAAATTTTATTGCTTCTATAACTTCTAAATTATTTCCTACTGCATATCCTAATGGTTCATTCATATTTGTTAAAACACATACTGTTTCTCTATTTGCTAATTTCCCTATTTCTATCATTTCATTTGCTAATTTTTTTGCATTTTCCATATTTTTCATAAATGCACCTTTTCCAACTGTTACGTCTAAAACTATTTTTTCTGCTCCACTTGCTATTTTTTTGCTCATTATGCTTGATGCTATTAATGGAATACTTTCAACACATGCAATGCTATCTCTTAACGCATATAATTTTTTATCTGCTGGTGCTAAATTCATTGTTTGTGAAATCATGCTTATACCAACGTTTTCCACATTTTTTATAAAATTGTTTATATCTATTTCAGTTTTATATTCAGGAATTGATTGCATTTTATCTACTGTTCCACCTGTAAATCCTAATCCTCTTCCAGACATTTTTGCAACAGGAACACCAAGTGATGCAACTAATGGTAATAAACATATTGATACTTTATCTCCTACTCCTCCTGTTGAGTGCTTATCAACTATTATTTTATTTAATTTTGATAAATCTAATATTTCACCTGAATTTGCCATAGCTATAGTTAAGTCTGTTGTTTCTTGTTTTGTCATACCATTTAAAAATATTGCCATAACTAAAGCTGCTGCTTGATAGTCCGCTACATCTCCTTCTACATAGCCTTTTACAAAATATTCAATTTCTTGCTTTGTTAATTCTTTATTTTCCCTTTTTTTCTCAATAATTTCTAAAATATTCATAAATTTCACTTCCTATTAGTTTAAAATCTTTTTAATAATTTATTTAAATTTGATAATATATTGTATATAAACTATGAATATAAATTAAATTTCTTAAATAAAATGCCCTGTAAAACTTCTTCTATGAATTGGGCATAATCCATATTCTTTAATTGCTGCAATATGCATAGCAGTTCCATACCCTTTATGCTTAGCAAATCCATATTGTGGATATACTGTATCCCATTCTCTCATTATTCTATCCCTTGTAACCTTTGCAATAATTGATGCTGCTGCAATTGAATAACATTTAGCATCACCTTTTATTATAGATTCATATGGTACTCCATCTGTGTCTATATGTTGAAGTGCATCTATTATAATTAAATCTGGTCTAACATCTAATCCTTTTACAACACTTGTAACACCTTGCTTAGTAGCATTCAAAATATTTATATCATCTATAACATCTTGTCCAATTATTGCTACTGAATAACTTATTGCTTCTTCAATAATTTTATCATATAAAAGTTCTCTTTTCTTTTCAGAAACTTTTTTTGAATCATTTACCCCTTCTATCATTGAATCTTCAGGCATTATAACTCCTGCAACAACAACAGGACCTGCTAGAGGCCCTCTTCCTGCTTCATCTATTCCACATATATTTTTAAATCCTTTTTCATGTAATTCTTTTTCTATTTGTTTTAAATTTGTTAATCTTTCTAATTCTTTATCTTTCATTTGTTTTTCCTTCATCTTATTTTATTTTCTCAACTATTCACTCTATATTTTTCTAATTTATTTCTAAATTTTCTAATTCACTTAATGAATAATATGTTTTATCTCCATTTTCAAATCCTTGAGTATTATATATTTCTATTGTCATATCTTTAACATTATATTTTATAATATATTGTCCTTTTGAACTTACATCTTGCATACCAATTTCTTCTAAATCTGATGTTGATAATGTATAATACAAATTCAAATTATTTTTTTCTTGTTCAAATTGATCTGATGTTACACCAAATTTTGAAAGTTCACTTGCATTTTGAATTTCTGTTCCTTTTAATTTTGATTTTGCAATTTCTATTCTTTTGCTTTTTTCAGTTTCATCTGTTAATTTATCAAAACTTGTTCCTAAATTAAAGTTTGCATTTTCTACATATTCTTTTCCTTTTACTTTTATTAAAAGCATGTCTGTTTTAAGGTTTTCTAAATCTGCTCTTTTTATTATACTACCTCCACCTTGTATTGATATTCCTGCTAATATTAATAATAATGCTATTGTTATTACTAATACAATCATTGTTATTCCTTTATTTTTATCCATTTTATCCTCCCAGACTTATAGTCATTTTTCTTCCTTTTTCGTTTTTATTATACTATAATTCTTTAAACTAAATCAAGTAACTTTTTAAATTTTAATTTTTTTAATATAATTACATTTTTTTCACAAAAAGTTCACAATACTATTGTATCCTAATCAAGAATTAGGTTATTATATAAATATAAAATATTTTTCGGGAGGTAATAAAAATGGACGAAAATAAAAATGAAAATAACACTCAAAAATTCAAAGCAATACCAGTAACTGGTTCAACATCATATGACAAAACAAAAAAGACTAAATCTGGTTTTGGAAAAAGCGTAATAATACCTTTTATCAGTGGTGTATTAGGTTGTACAGTTGTAATAGGAACATGTTTTGGAATTCCGTCTATTAAAACGAAAATAATAGGAAGTTCAAACTCTTCATCAATTAGTACAACAAATAATAATTCAACAAAATCTGATGGATATGTAAAACAAACATCTTTAGAAAACTATTCAGATACTTCTGTATATGCAGCAAATAAGATTTTACCATCTATTGTTGGTATAAAAATTGAATATACTGTAAATTCTACATCAATATTTGGCAGAAGTGGTTCAACAACAGCAACAGCTTCTGGTTCAGGAATTATAATTAGTGAAGATGGTTATATTTTAACAAACAACCACGTTGTATCTTCAAGTTCTTCTGAATCAAATTCTTATTATCAAATATCAGAAGCAACAAAAGTTACAGTTACTTTATTTAATGATGAAACTGAATATGAAGCCAAAATTGTTGGTCAAGATGAGCAAACTGATTTAGCTGTTATAAAAATTGAAAAAACTGGTTTAACAAAAGCTGAATTTGCAGATTCTGACGATGTTAAAGTTGGTGAATTTGCAATGGCTGTTGGAAATCCTGTAAACATGACAAGTACTGTTACAACTGGTATTGTAAGTGCTGTTAATAGAAAAATTACAGATTCTGATGGAAAAACATACACTTGTATTCAAACTGATGCAGCTATAAACTCTGGTAATAGTGGTGGTGCATTAGTTAATGCTCAAGGTAAAGTTATCGGAATTAATACATTAAAACTATCAGGTTCTGGAATTGAAGGTATTGGTTTTGCTATTCCTATAAATTCTACAACAGATATCACATCTCAACTAATTCAATACAGTAAAGTTAAAAGACCTTTTATAGGAATTTCTGGTATTGATTTAGACGAAACAACTGCTAAAAAATATAACTTAGTTGTTGGTATATATGTAAAATCTGTTGAAGATTTCTCTTCTGCTGAAAAAGGTGGATTAAAAGCTGGAGATGTTATCATAGAAGCTGATGGAAAATCTATTAAATCAATGGATGAATTAAATGAAATTAAAAATTCTCATCAAATTGGTGATACTATTAAATTAAAAGTTAATAGAAATGGTTCTGAAAAAGAAATAACTTTAACATTAGGTGAACAACCTTAACTTTTGATATATGTATATATAAACTTTTGCAAAAAGAAGTTGTCAAAAAGGGGCGTCCCTTTTGACAATAAAATTTAAAATTTAATAAACTCTTCACTTTTAATTCACACAATGGACAAAATTCATTATTATAATACAACCATAGTCAGGAAGTTATCTGACTTAAATAAAAAAACATCCCCTTTTATTTTCAAAAAACTAGGAACCTTAAAGGAACCTAGTTTTATTTTTTATATTATTACTATATCTTTTTCACTTGTCATCTTATTATTTCCATATGCAAATATAATATAAATGTTATTGTTATATACAAAATATTCTGATGCATTTTCTACTTTATAAATATCACTATTTATATCTCTAGAAAATATATTATAACCTAACTTTATTAAATCTTCTGATTTCTTTTGTTCTTTTTGTATATCTGTATTGATTTTATTTTGTACATCAGCCTTTTTTAAATCAAAACTATTTATAATATCTTCTAGTGTTAATTTTTTATTTTCTTTTAAATCAAAATTAAAAGTTTGAACTATAACTCTTTGAGCACTTGTATTTTGCTTTAAATCTGAATATATTACTAATGATAATATATTATTTTCTACATAAGCTTTATATTTTACAATATATATTATATTTTGATTAGAATCTTTTAATATTTCCTCAGCTTTACCTTTAAAAGTATTTTCTATTTCTTTATTAAAATTATCTGTTTCTTCATTATTTATATTAATATATGGTAAATTTACATCGATTTCATGTTTTTCGTTTTTCTCTTCCTTTGTATAATTTGTATATACCAAGTTCTCGTCTTGTTTTATTTTTTGTATTTTATATTCTCCCTTATCTTCTATTTGATTATCAAATATGTTTTCAAAGTTGGCTTTTAAATTTGCTTCCTCTTCCTCAGTTCTTTTTGTTATTTTATTTATTCCAAACATATTGTCTACTACATCATTCCCTAAAATTTGTACTCCAACTACTACTATTACCGCTATTACACATATTAATAATATAACCGCATACATAATTATTCTTTTTTTGGGTATCTTTTCTTTTTCTGGTAATTCTAAATTCATTATTTTTCTCCATTCTTTTTTTCTCTTTTTTAGTATAACATTTTTTACAAGTTATGGTCAAGCTTTAAAAAAGGACTCCCAACTGGGAGTCCTCCGGAAAATTGCACCTACTGTGCAGCTACACGAGCAGTCATCACAGCCACTTGCCTTACTGTCTCTTCAGTGGCCGGTAAATGATACAAAAAAAAGAATCTTATTACTCTTAAGTTTGCCTTTTCTCTTTTTTTAACATTGAAATTTTCAAAGGTTACATTCGTCTTCTCGACCTGAGTTGGATTTGGTACAATAGTACCTATTTTTTTTCCTTTCAACTCAATGTCAAAAACATTCATTCTGTTACCTTTAAAATCAAGTATTCTAGGCATGCTTTTTTTCCTCCTGATATTTGTGTGCCATTTTTTAATGCGACTTCTTAATTATATCATATTTTACATAAAATTTCAATGTTTTTTTGGCTTTATTTAAACTTTCCATCGCATTTTCGAACATTATTCGACATAATTTATTCCAATTATATATACATCCTTTTTATTTTATATAATCATAATTATCAAATAATCAAAATACCATTTATAACGCAAAAATATTTGACTATTTTATTATTTTGCGTTATTATATATAATATTGAAAAAACAAAGAAATGAGGAATTAGAAAGTTATGATATGTTCAGAATGTAAAAAAAATCCAGCAATACTTTTTTATGAAAAAATAGATAATGGAAAAAGCACAATGGAAGGCTTATGCTATGATTGTGCAAAAAAGAAAGGAATAGATGCAACAGAAGTGTTAGCAAGACAACAAGACGTTTTATCTAAAGACAAAATCAACTTTGCTGATATGAATAAACAATTAGAAAACATTTTTAAAGACTTTGCTGAAAATTTAGATTTAAATAATTTGGAAAACATTGATGGTGCCATCACTTTTGGAAATATAGAAGATGATGATGATGAAGATATGGATGATGAAGAAAAACCAAAAATTGCAGGTGCTGCAATCCCTTTAGGTTCAATATTTTCAAATATGTTTGCACAAAAGAATGACAATAATAATCAAAAACAAGATAATGATAAAAAACAAACAAAAAATGATAAGAAAAAAGATTCAAAAACAAATAAAAAGAAAAAATATCTAGATACTTATGGAACAAACCTAACAAATAAAGCCAAAAACAATCAAATTGATATAGTTATTGGTAGAGATAAAGAAATTCAAAGAGTAATACAAATTTTAAATAGACGTTCTAAAAATAATCCTTGCTTAATTGGTGAGCCTGGAGTTGGTAAAACTGCAATAGCACAAGGTTTAGCTATTAAAATTGCTAATCAAAATGTTCCTGCAAAACTTTTAAATAAAGAAGTTTATCTTCTAGATATGACAGCAGTAATTGCTGGTACTCAATTTAGAGGGCAATTTGAGTCTAGAATGAAAGGAATTATTGATGAATGTAAAGAATATGGAAACATCATTTTAGTTATAGATGAAATCCATAATATAATTGGTGCCGGTGATGGTGAACATTCTATGAATGCTGCAAATATTTTAAAACCTGCTCTTTCTAATGGAGAGATTCAATTAATTGGTACAACTACTTTAAAAGAATATAGAAAATATATCGAAAAAGATACTGCTCTAGAAAGAAGATTTCAACAAGTTTTAATAGAAGAACCTAATATTGATGATTCAATAAAAATTTTGGAAGGAATAAAAAAATATTACGAAGAATATCATAAAGTAAAAATATCTTCTGATGTTATTCGTCAAACTGTTGAAATGTCTGAAAAATATATTCATGACAGATTTTTGCCAGATAAAGCAATAGATATCTTAGATGAAGCTTGCTCTAGAATAAATTTGGAAAACAAAGATTTATTCAAATTAGAAATGCTAAAAAAAGATTTAGCTAAAGTTCAAGCTCAAAAAGATGAACTTGCACAACCAGAAACTGATGAAGACTTCCAAAAAGTTGCAGATTTGAAAACTCAAGAATGCAAAATCATGGAAGATATAGATACTTTAAGTAAAAAAATGAAACCTAGAAATCTTACACTTCAAGATATCGCTACAGTTATTGAAAATTGGACAAAAATTCCAGTTAAGAAAATTACTGAAGCTGAAACACAAAAACTTTTAAATTTAGAGACAAATCTTCATAAAAGAATTATTGGTCAAGAAGAAGCTGTAAGTGCTGTTTCTAGAGCTATTAGAAGAAATAGAGCTGGACTTCAAAATGAAAAAAGACCACCATCATTTATATTTGTAGGTCCTACAGGTGTTGGTAAAACAGAGCTTGCTAAATCACTTGCATATGAAATGTTTGGTTCAGAAGATTCTATTATAAGAATTGATATGTCTGAATACATGGAAAGTCACTCTACATCTAAACTTATAGGTGCACCTCCAGGATATGTTGGTTATGATGAAGCAGGTCAATTAACTGAAAAAGTAAAAAGAAAACCTTATTCAATTATACTTTTAGATGAAATTGAAAAAGCACATCCTGATGTATTTAATATTTTATTACAAGTATTAGATGACGGAAAACTCACAGATTCACAAGGTAACACTGTTAGCTTTGCAAATACAATTATAATTATGACTTCAAATGCTGGTTCAAATTTAAATAATAATTCAATTGGTTTTGGAAAACAAACTGTTGATAAATCAAAAATTGAAGATAGCTTAAAAGAAACATTTAGACCAGAATTTTTAAATAGAGTTGATGAAATTATTGTATTTAACTCTTTAAATAAAGATGAATTATTACAAATTGTTGATTTAATGCTTGCAGATACAGTAAAAGCTTTAAAACATAAAGATATTTCTTTTGAAATATCAAATGAAGCAAAACAATTTATTTTAGAAAAAGGTACTAATATCAAGTTTGGTGCTAGACCTTTAAGAAGAGCTATACAAAGATATATTGAAGACGAAATTTCTGAAATGATTCTTCGTTCTGAAATTGTTGACGGTCAAACAATAAAAGTTGATTTAAAAGATGATGTTCTAAGCTTTGATGTTAAAAATCAATAGTTAGCTCAAAGTATAGCGAAGGGAGTAAAAGACGATGTTTAAAAATATACCAAATATACTAACAATAATAAGATTTATACTTATACCAATTATTTTAAATTTTATATTTCAAGGAGATTATATTTCAGGCATTATAATTTTTTCTATATCTGGTTTAACAGATGTTTTAGATGGATTTATTGCACGAAAGTTTAACCTAATTTCTAACTTTGGAAAATTAATGGATCCTTTAGCTGATAAGTTAACTCAAATATCTGTACTTGCAGCCTTGGTCAGTGTTAAAATTATTCCTGTATGGATTTTAGCTATTGTTGTTCTAAAAGAATTAATAATGGTTGTTGGTGCATCATTCCTTTATGGAAAAGATGTTGTTGTTTATAGTAAATGGTATGGAAAATTAGCAACTGTATTATTTTACTTAGCAATTGTAGTATCATTATTTATTAAACAACTTGAGCTTACTGGTATTTGGTTACATCTTGATTTAGTAATTTATTGTTTAGCATTAATTTGTACTGTCTTTTCACTAATTATGTATATTAAATGCTTATATCAAGGCGGTTTTATTGATAAAAGCGATTTAAATAAAGAAACAAAAAATGTTATCGTTAAAGATAAATGGAGTTTCAAAAAAAAGAAAGCGGAGTAATCCGCTTTTTTCTATTCAAAATCTTCTAGTAATTGATTAAGTTCTTCTATTCCATTAACTTTAATCCCCTCACTAATTTTACCTTTATCTGTTTCAGATAAATATTCAACTGAAATTTCAGTTTTTTCATATATTTCTTCTTCATTATTCTCGTTTATTTTATATACAGTAATTTTCCCCTCATCTTCTTTCAATACAAAATGTTGACCGCAATTACTATTAAATTCTTTATATAAAATTATCTCATTACTTGAATATTTTTCTATTTGCCAATATGGATATTCTTTTTTTAAATCTTCCTCTGTTCCATTTACTAAATCTTGTGGAACATCTACATATTCATTTATTGTATGATTACATTCGGCATAATATTTTTTTAAAATTAATAAACAATTTGGAGATATTTTTTCCTCTTGTGAATTCGTTACAACTTCTTCTTGAACTTCCTGATACTCTTCTATGCAGTCATCAGTTACTTTTTCTGATACAATATTTATTTCATTTTGTATTATATTATTTTTATTTGCTAATTTTTCATTGTTATTATATATCAATCTTCCCACTACAATTCCTATTAATATAACTAATATTATTGGTATTATCATCCATATTTTTTTCATATAATTTCCTCCATAAATTTTTCTTTTATTATTTACAAATTTTTCTTGTTTTATACGTTCATTTCACCAATTGCGGTTGAAAACTTATTTTTGTTCCATTTGTTTTTATCACTATCTCCCCCATATTATCAGTTCTTAAAATCTTGATATTCATTTCTTTTAATTTTTGAATTGTAACTTCTGAAGGATGTCCAAATTTATTATCTTTTCCTACCCCAATTAATGCATATTGAGGATTTACTGCATTTAAAAGTTCTTTTGTTGATGATGTTTTTGAACCGATGATGTGCAACTTTTAAAACTATAGAGTTCAATTCTTTTTTGCTATACCTTTGTAAAATACTTTTTTCTGCAATTTCTTCAATATCGCCTGTAAACAACATAGAAAACTTTTTATAATTTAGTTTGCATACCAATGAATTATTATTTATAGCATTATCAGAAATCATATTACTGCCGATTTGGCCACAAAACATTAAAATATAAATTTTTTTCGATATTAATTTTTTGTCCTGCTTCAACAGTTTTAACTTTTATATTTTTTTCTTTTACTATTTTTACAAATCTTTTATAATTTTCACTCTCTTCATATTGTTTTCCTATTATTGTATTTTTAACTTTAATTTCATTTATTACATATAATAATCCGTCCGTACATGATCATTATCGAAATGGCTTATTATCATATAATCTATAGAATTAAAGCCTCTATCTAATAAATATGGCAATAATGTGTTTTTTCCAACATCATAATCTTTACTTCCTCCTCCATCTATTAAAATAGTTTTATTTTGTGGTGTTATGATTAATGTTGAATCCCCTTGTCCAACGTCAATAAAATAAATTCTCAAATTTTTAGGGATTATATTCATAACTATAACTACTAAAATTATTACTACACAAATCCTTCTAATTTTATATTTATTACTTCTTTTTTTCATTTTTATAATTGCTATTAAATTTCTTACCCTTATTTGCGTTATATTGGGATTTTTAACCGAATAAATATTAAATATATATAACATTACCGCTAGAACTATATAATACAAAATAATTGAAAATAAGCTTAGAGTTGGAATATAAATTTTTGAAAATTGCATTTTTCCTATATTAGAAATTAAAATCAAAATTTTAATTCCTACATTAACTATATAAGAAAGCACATTTGCTACATTAGCATTTAATAAAATCACAATCACGAATAAAAAACTTATAATAACGATCGGACCTATTACAACACTTAAAATTAAATTTGATATCAAAAAATACGTAGTAAAAGTATTCATATTTTCTAACAAAATTGGCAATATAAATAATTGAACCGAAATAGAAACAGATACAATTTCTTTTACTTTATCTAGAACTTTTTGTATTTTAGGTTTAATTTTATATTTATACACTTTATTTTTTATCTTAATATTTTCTAACATTTTTGTTATACTTTTATTAAAAATAATAATTCCTAAAACTCCACCATATGACAGTTGCAAACCAACATTTAAAATTAAAAATGGATTATAAATTAAAATTAAAAATAATGATATAGCAATTGCAGTATATATGTCATTTTTTCTATATACTATTTTTGAAAATAACATTAGTATTCCCATAATTCCTGCCCTTGTTACAGATGGTGCAAAATTTGTTATAAACATATAAAATATCAATATAAAAATACTTAAAATATATGTATTTCTTTTTCCTAAGGCCTTTTTAAATACTATATTAATTCCTAAAATCACATAAGCAACATGCATTCCAGAAACTGCTAAAACATGTGCCATACTAGCATTTTTAAAATTTTCTTGTGTTGTTTCATCTATATCTGTTTTATATCCCAAAACTAATCCTAATAAAATAGAAGATGTTTCTTCATCTAAAATATTTTTTGTATTATCTATTACTTTAGTCACCATTTGATTAGAAATTTGAAACATTTTATTTGCCTGCTTTTTATCTAAAACTTCAATTTTAGAACATTTTATAGTTCCATAAATTTTTAATTGTTTTAGATATTTTGAATAATCAAAACCCTTATAATTTCTTTGTACTTCTGGTCTTTTATATTCGCCATTTAATTTTATTTTATCTCCATAATCCAAGTTTATTTTTTTGTCAGTCATTATATAAAATCTAAAATTTTTGTTTTGTATTTTTGCTTCTATTTTATATTTATTATAATACTGCTTTTCTTCTTTGTTACTTATAACTATTCCTGTCAATTTTATATTTTCTTTACTTGATAGCAAAGTATACATTTTCTCATACCTTTGGTTTTTAATTAGAATTAATGTATTTGAAATTAATGAAGTTATTACTATTAATAATATAACTTTTGAATTAATAAATATTTTAACATATCTAAAATATCTTTTTATAGAAAATAATTTTAGTTTTTGATGTTTTCTTTTGTTTTTTAAAAATTGTTTATAAATTATGTCTGTTACAATTATTAAAATACAAAATGGGGCTATACTTATTTGTAAGTATAGTCCCACTATTATACCTATTATATATCCTATAATTGCAACTACAATTGGTCTTTTCAATATTACCTCCTATTGTTGCTTTTTATTATTAATATTATGCATTAATAAGTTTTTTATAATTTAACTAAAAAATTCTTCTTGCACCCACATAATTTGTTTTATAATATCCTGTTGACATAGAGTCTGTTCTTACACCTTGGCTTTTATTGGCTGCATGTATGAATGTATTTCCCCCGATATATATTCCAACATGATTTATACCTGATTTTCCAAACATTACTAAATCTCCAGCTTGCAAGCTTGTTACTGATTTTCCATTACTATATTGTGCTGCTGCTGTTCTATTTAAATTAACTCCAAAATGTTTATACACATATTGCGTAAATCCGGAACAGTCAAATCCACTTGGACTTGTTCCACCATATACATATTTACATCCTAAAAATTGTTTTGCATATGATACAACTGAACTTCCAGATTTTAAACTTGTAGTTGATTCTGTTTTATTTGCTACATTTGCTATTGATGAACTTGTTGACGCATTATTTGATGATGCAGCATTTGTTGTATTTGAACTTGCTTGTTCTCTTGTTGTTAATCCACTTCTTGATGTTTCTTTTTGTGTTGATGTCAATAAATTTTCTGCAACATATCCTTTTGTTCCATTTACATCTACATATGCCCATCCATTTGTACTAGATAATACTGTTACTTTTGTATTTAATGTTAATGATTTTATGACTTGAGATGTTTTATCAGCTTTTTGTCTTAGATTTACAGATTGTGAATTTACATACATTGTTTTTGTTGTATTAGTTTGTTCTGTCTTTTCTGTATTTGTGTCTGTTGATGTTTGTGTCTCATTTGATGATGTTTCTACTTTAGAAGAATCTGCTGTTGTATCTGTTGTATTTTCTGTATTTGCTATTTCTTCTTTTATTGTATTTAATTTTTCTTTTCTTATCCATCCTTCTTGTTCATTCGATGTTTTTATTTTTACCCAATCATTTAAAATTTCTATAACGTCTACTTCTTCATCTTTTTTTACATTATCTAGTTCTATTGAACTTATTAATGGTATTACTTTGATTTTTACATCTTCAGTAATTTTATATTTTTGATTTTTAACAATCTCTTCTTCATTTTCTGCCTTGTTTGTGTCTGTTGTCTTGTTTTCTACTATTTTGTTGTCTTCTGTTTGTACATTTTCTGAAGTATTTTCTACTGTATTTTCTGTTGTATTTTGTGTATCTTCTTTTGTTTGTTCATTTTTATTTTTTGTGCTTGCAGCTTCTTTATTATCTAATTCTATTAGATCTTTTCTGATATATCCTGTTACTTGTTTGTATTTTACTTTATACCATTG
Source organism: uncultured Clostridium sp. (assembly GCA_900551615.1). Taxonomy (GTDB): domain Bacteria; phylum Bacillota; class Clostridia; order TANB77; family CAG-508; genus CAG-269. The sequence goes on along the minus strand of URWN01000009.1, from coordinate 995 downwards.
GTCTTCTTCATTTAATATTTCTACTTCTTCACCTTGTGATGCTAATTCTAATACTTTAGAGTCTGTATCTGCTTGTTCCCTAAGTTTTGCTGTTTCAACTAAAACCTTTCCTGTATTTGCTGCAAAGCTTATATTTATAAAAAGCAAACTTGCTAATGCTATGATTGTCATTAATATTATGCTTTTTATATTAAGTTTTATTTTCATTTTTTTACTCCTTATATTATTATATTAATTTTTCTAAGACACGTTTCATAGTATATAATTTTTTTTTTATTTTGTCAAGACCTACGGAAATACAAATTTTTATGGTAATTTTACTATAATTTTATTTAATAACAAAAACAAAAATGCGTATACTTTTTATATTTTCTTCTACTGTTTCTAATTTGTAGTTAAAAATATGCAAAATATATACGCATCTTTACTATAAATATAATAAATTTCTATTTAATTTCAAATGGTGAATATGAACTTCCATTTCCTGATGTTATTTGAACATTAGAATTTAGAGTTATTACTGGGCGAAAGGCATAGACACCAGAAACCTCGTTGCCAAAAGAAGCGTACAAGCTGCTAGCGCCGACATCACCAGAGTCCACAATGCGAACACCAAAAAAAGCATAATTAGAGTTGGCAAAAACACAACGAGATAACATCCAATATGCATCATAATTACTTTCGTTATTTATAAATAATTCATAATATTTACTATCTGTAAAACTATCTGTATTATTCATACTTTGATCCCAATATGTTTTCTTAAGTGCCCATGTATTTGCTTCTATTTTTATTGTTTGATTTATGAATTCTTTTTGTTCGCTTAAATCTAATTCTGTTCCTGATATTTCATTTACAGTTTGGCCTTTTTCTTTTAATAATATATTTGGATAATATTTATTTGATGGTGAATATGTTGTTGTATCCTCCGTTGGTTTTGTTTTCATATATTTTGTTATATCTTCTATTTTTAAGTTTTGTACTGTACTTGCTAA